>JAFABO010000220.1 GCA_023426005.1 Bacillota bacterium
AAGTTTTCAATCCTACACAGTTTGATGCCGGCCAGTGGGTTGAGGTATGTAAAAGTGCCGGAATGACGGGGCTCATATTAACCTGTAAGCACCATGACGGCTTTTGTCTCTGGCCGAGTAAATTTACCGAGCACTCGGTATTAAAAAGTCCCTGGAAAAACGGAAAGGGCGATGTGGCGAGAGAGGTTTCGGAGGCTTGTAAAAGAGCCCGATTAAAATTCGGAATCTACCTGTCGCCCTGGGACAGGCATGAAAAGACATATGGTGATTCATCCGTATATAATGAATATTTCAAAAACCAGCTCAGAGAACTGCTGACAGAATATGGAGATATTTTTTGCGTATGGTTTGACGGCGCCTGCGGTGAAGGTCCCAACGGTAAGAGACAGGTTTACGATTGGGACGCATATTACTCACTGATAAGAGAGCTGCAGCCCAATTCCGTAATTTCGGTGTGCGGGCCCGATGTCAGATGGTGCGGAAATGAAGCAGGGCATTGCCGGAAATCGGAATGGAGTGTTGTGCCGGCTTACCTGCAGGATGCCGAAAAAATAGCGGCAAAATCACAGAAGAAGGATGACGGGGAGTTTGCAAAGCGTATTGATTCGACCGAGGAGGATCTTGGAAGCCGGGATGCCATAAAAAATGCGGAAAAGCTTATATGGTATCCCGCCGAAGTAAATACCTCCATACGGCCCGGCTGGTTCTACCATAGGAATGAAGACCATAAGGTAAAAACCCCAGAGGAACTGATGGATATATACTGCAATTCAGTGGGCGGAAATGCCAACTTCCTTCTGAATATACCGCCCGACAGGAGAGGGCTGATCCATGAAAATGACAGTTCGGAGCTGAAAGAGCTGGGACGGCTTATAAAGAAGGCGTTTAAAAATAACCTGGCATATGATGCCAGAGCTGCCGCCTCGGAAACACTGGATGAAAAACATGCCGTCTCGAATATCCTGGACTGTGATTCCGGCACCTACTGGCGCCCCAAAAGCGGAACGGAAACAGCCCAAATCGAGATCGAGCTTTCTTCCAAACAAACCGTTGATACAATAGTAATGATGGAGAACATAGAAACCAGCGGCCAGCATATAGAAGCTTTTGTCCTGGAAGCCCAATTTGGAGGTGTGTGGAAGCGGATATATACCGGCACAGTTGTTGGCTATAAGCGGATTTGCCGGTTCGATGCCATAACCGCCGGCCGGTTCCGGCTTAAAATTACCGCCTCAAGGCTGTATCCTGCCATTGAGTATTTGGGGATATTTTGTTCAACTGCTTAAATAACGGCAAAAGTCATATTACCCTCTGTTGAACAATGTACATTGTCAATAGAGGGTAAAGTAAGGCGAATGTAATACTGGTTTATTAGTTTATAATATAATATTTGTGTTCCAAAACGGTATATTTTTGTACTGCATTTAGTCCCAAAATCACTTCCGGTTGCATATTATGCAATAAAAAGTTGATTTTGGAGTGATTTTTTTGACTAAATTTCAAGTTGGAGATATTGTTACAAGAAGGTCTTACGGTGGAGATCTTCTTTTTAGAGTAGTAAACATAATCCCAGATTGCGACGGATCTGAATGTTATGTTTTACGTGGGCTTTCATCCCGCATAGAAGCAGATTCAAAAGCTGATGACCTGGAAAAACAGGATGCCAGAGCTGCATATACAAGAGCATATAATGAGCTTTATTTGATAAAAAGAAGTATAGAATGCTGCGGTCCGTCTACCAGAGGCCTTTTGAACAGATTAAAAAGGAGACCGGGAAGGATTCTTCATATTGATTCAGCCCAGGATTTTATGAACCAATGCATGGATTTCTATAGACAAAGCAGGATTGCCTGCTTTGGAAAATGGGTGAGCGAGGATAAGCAGCCTTCGGTGGTAAAACAGTATTTGAGGGCTTATAAGCCGAATGTGCTGGTGCTCACAGGACATGACGGTTTGAAAAAGAACGCAAAGAATTACAAGTCGCTGGAGAGCTACGCCAATTCATCATACTTTATTCAGTCAGTCAGAATAGCAAGAGAGTATGAACCGGATCCGGATAGACTTTGTATTTTTGCAGGGGCCTGCCAGTCCTATTTTGAAGCCATAATGGAAGCAGGTGCAAACTTTGCAAGTTCACCCAAAAGGGTTTTGATCAACGCTCTGGACCCTGCAATTGTTGCGCAGAAGGTCTCTATAACAGAGAATTCCACCGTTCTTGAACCCAAATCCGTAATAGCTCTGACAATTACGGGGAGCAACGGTATTGGAGGAAAACAAACCAGAGGACAATACAAATAAAAAGTTAATAGCGAATAGTTAAGGAAGGCCTGCTTATGCAGGCCCTACTTTTAATATAACGAGGCAATAGATATCCAGTGTGTCCTTTAGGACACCTTTGCATCGTTGAAACGCGAAACGCGCATAAGGTAAGAAAATTTTTCTACAGCCGAAAAATTTTCAAAGAACGTACACTTTCTTTTTAACCAAAGCATTATAAAAAAACTCTTAAATTTTAGCATAAAAACTACTAACAGCTTTTTCTGAAAATTGCTTTTCCATTAATGTATACGGTTTTGGTTATATCTCTTCCTTTCAGCATTCTTTCCTGCAGCAGGTTCAAAGCTGCATCGCACATCAGTGGAATATCAATATGAAAGGTGGTGAGCGGGGGAGAGACATACTGTGCAATACTGATGTTGTTTATGCTGAAAAAAGCCACACGCCCCGGAATGTCCCAGCTTTTTTCGTTAAATGCCTGCAGAACTCCGATAGTCAGTGTGTCACTTGCCATGCAAAATGCTGTGGGCATGTCTTCGCTCAATTCTTCTATAGCCTTGATACCAAGCCTATAACCTTCGCTGACTGAAAGCTTGTCGGTTATAAAGATATTCTTTTCATTTAATCTGTTGTAATACCTGGCGCTTTCCCTGAAAGACCACTCTCTTACGTCCATTGCGGGTTTCTTTGTTAATATGTCAAAATCCGTTGAACCTATAAACCCCAATG
>JAFABO010000001.1 GCA_023426005.1 Bacillota bacterium
CAACCTCGGCTTTCAGTGGTTCAATATATACCTTATCCGCTATATTTGTATCAGTCATAATTGTAGCAGGATTGCTGTTTACAAGTACAACTTCGATTCCTTCTTCCTTAAGTGCCTGGCATGCCTGGGTTCCTGCATAGTCAAACTCGGCTGCCTGGCCTATTATGATAGGGCCTGACCCGATAACCAATACCTTGTGAATATCATTACGTCTTGGCATTCTATTCTCCGATCTGCCGCTGTGCGGCTGTTATTAACTAATGAAAAGCATTTGTGTTTTGTCTATTTGTTCAAGCTGATGGCTTCATCGATCATTTTAATAAACTCGTCAAAGAGATAAGCCGTATCCCCCGGTCCCGGCGATGCTTCAGGATGGAATTGCACCGTAAACATGGGGGCATTTTTATATTTAAGACCTTCTATAGTTCCGTCATTCATATTTATATGGCTTATTTTCATTATTTCCGGATCAAGTGATTCTTTTATGATGGTATACCCATGGTTTTGAGAAGTGATGTAAGTCATATCCTTTTTAATATCTTTGACAGGATGGTTGCAGCCCCTGTGGCCGTATTTGAGCTTTTCTGCATCGGCTCCGCAGGCAAGTGCGGCAAGCTGATGTCCCAGGCATATTCCGAAAATAGGTTTTTTACCTATCAGCTTTTTAATATTCTCTATCTGGAACTGGCAATCCTTTGGATTTCCCGGTCCGTTTGAAAGCATTATTCCATCGGGTTCGACAGTAAGAACCTCCTCGGCAGTTGCCGTGCACGGGAATACATATACTTCACAGTTCCTTTTTTGCAGTGATCTCACTATGTTTTTCTTGAGGCCGTAATCCACCAGTGCGATTTTATAGCCTTCTCCGCTGTAATGCTTTATTTCTGGAGTTGTGACCTGTAAAACCGGATTGCTGACGGTATAAGCTTTAACTTCAGCTATTTTCTCTTCAATTTCTTCAAGAGTCTCACAGGTGACTATAGTCCCCTTCATTGTTCCCCTGTCTCTCAATATTATGGTAAGTGCTCTGGTATCTATACCTTCCAGCCCGATTATCCCATGTCTCTTCAAATATTCATTAAGGGATTCTATGGATCTCCAGTTGCTGGGGGTCTTGCAAAGCTCTCTCACTATGAACCCCTTTATCTGCGGCTTTACGGATTCAATATCATCAAGGTTCACTCCGTAATTGCCTATCAGCGGGTAAGTCATGCAGACAATCTGCCCGCAGTAGGAGGGGTCGGTCAGAACTTCCTGATATCCTGTCATCCCGGTGTTGAATACTACTTCACCTACCACCTTTCCTTCCATTCCAAAACTGTTCCCCTCAAAAACCGTTCCATCTTCAAGCAGTAAAAATGCCTTCATTGTAACCTCCACCATACCCCTGTGCCGGTGATCGTCCCACCGGCCATACGGGACAAAATAATTTTATTTATCTCAATTTATCTCCCGTCCAGGGCGCTGTTTAAATCTTCCTTCATTCTGATCACTTCGGCTCTCGCAGCTTCTGCAAATCTATCTTCACTGTACAGGTTCTTCCAGTTATCCGACATATATGCGCACATTACACTTCTTGAAGCATTGACTATGGCCCCCAGACCGTCGCTGTTAAAGCTGTTGACACAGTCTCTTGCAGTTCCGCCCTGTGCGCCGTAGCCCGGTACAAGGATATATGCATGCTTCATAATTGAACGCAGCAGCTTTGCCTGATTTGGATAGGTGGCCCCCACAACTGCCCCCACACTGCTGTAGCCATACTGTCCTCTAACATTTTTGCCCCATTCATTGACATATGCGGCCATTATTTCATATATACTTCTGCAATCCTGTGTAACCAGATCCTGAAGCTGCCCTGAGGATTTGTTGGAGGTTTTGACAAGCACGAAAATACCCTTTTCGTTTTTATCACAGTCGTCTATAAACGGCTTGATTCCGTCAATACCGAGATATGGACTGACGGTGAGCGCATCCACTTCAAAGGCCTTTTGCCGTATTTCATCCGCCAGAACCGTTTCACCCAGAAATGCCCTTGAGTAGGCTTCGGCAGTTGTACCTATATCATTTCTCTTACCGTCGGCTATTACCAGAAGGCCTTTGCTTCTTGCATACCTGCAGGTCTCGTCAAAGGCTATCATGCCCTCAGTGCCATACATTTCATAATAGGCAAGCTGCGGCTTGACGGCAGGTATCTGGTCATGAACCGCATCCACAAGCTGTTTGTTAAATTGTATTATGGCCTGTGCCGCACCTTTTAAGGTCACTCCGAATTCTTTAAAAGCTTTTTCCTTAATGAAGGAAGGTACATATTCAATTTTGGGATCAAGTCCCACTACCGTTGGATTGTTCTTTTCCTTGATACTTTCAATGAGTTTGTCAATAAACATATTAATCGTTCTCTCCATTCCGCCGCTGCAGGCAGCGGCATAAATAGTTTGCAAAAAGGCAGGCGGTATATGAATTCAGATGTTACAGACTGCTAGTACAATATTCTGCATATTGTACTAGACTATCTGTCCTGACCTTACTACAGGATTGCCGCCAACAACTGTATATTGAGGCTGTCCGAAGAGTTTAAAGCCGTTAAAGGGCGAGTTCTTACTCTTTGATTCCAGCTTATTGATGTCCACCGTATATTGCTCATTTATATTGAATATCATAAGGTCTGCGCTGAATCCGACTTCAATTGCTCCCTTGTTTAAACCCAGCATCTTGGAAGGGTTGGCACACATTTTTTGAACCAATTGTTTTAAAGTGAGATGTCCAGGCTTGACAAGACAGGTTATTGCGAGGGGAAAAGCCGTTTCAAAGCCTACCAGACCGTTTGCTGCCTGTTTGAATTCAACGTTTTTTTCATCCTTGTGATGTGGAGCGTGGTCAGTTGAGATTATATCAATAGTTCCGTCCCTCAAGCCTTCAATAATTGCATCAACATCCTTTTGCGTCCTCAAGGGGGGATTTACCTTTGCGTTTGTATTAAAGCCTTCACAGGCCTGATCTGTCAGTGAAAAGTAGTGGGGGCAAGTTTCCGCCGTTACGTTTGCGCCGCGTCTTTTTGCATTTCTGATGAGATCGACGCCAAGCCCGGTGCTTACATGGGCTATGTGGACTGCTGCCCTGGTGTATTCCGCAAGTATAAGATCCCTTGCTATCATTACTTCCTCGGCTGGTGCGGGATTTCCCTTCAGCCCCAGTACCGATGAATAATAGCCCTCATTCATAAGACCTTCATCCACCAGCTCCAGATCCTCACAATGTGATATTATGGTTATATCAAACATAGATGCGTACTGCATCGCTTTTTTCATTAATGAAGAGTTGTTTACAGGTTTTCCGTCATCGGAAAGAGCAACTGCTCCCGCAAATTTCAGTTCACCTATTTCACTTAATTCCTCTCCCTTAAGTCCCTTTGATACTGCACCAATAGGGTATACATTTACAAGACCATCCGATTTTGCCTTATTTATGACGTATTTAATCATTGCTTCGTTATCAAGTACGGGATTTGTGTTGGGCATACAGGCTACCGAGGTAAAACCGCCCTTCGCAGCACTTCTGGTTCCCGACTCTATGTCTTCCTTGTATTCAAAGCCCGGATCCCTGAGATGGCAGTGTGCATCAACAAGACCAGGTATAACATACATTCCGTCCGCTTCAATAATTTCACAGCCTGCCGGATCTATACCATCCCCGATATCCACTATCAGACCCTCGTCCGCCAGTATATCGGTCACCCTGTCCAAGCCGCTTTTAGCATCAATAACATGTCCGTTTTTAATCAATAACTTCATTTGCGCCTTCCTCCAAATATAAACTTTCAAAATCTGCAAGCAGATTTTGGCTATGCGATGAGCGATAAACTATAAATTGCTCTCACTTTCCATCGCATTCCTCCTGGTCAATAGATATAGTAAAGCCATTCTTATTGCAACACCGTTGGTGACCTGCTCATTTATAGCGGACTGCTCTCCGTCCATAACCATTGATGAAAGCTCTACTCCCCTGTTAACAGGGCCGGGATGCATAACTATGGCATCCTCCCTGGCAAGCTTCAGACGCTTGTCATCCAGACCAAAGAATCTTGAATACTCTCTGATTGATGGGAACAAGCCTTTTTTTTGACGTTCCAGCTGTATCCTTAAGCCCATTACCACATCGGCATCCAGTAATGCCTCCTGAACTGTGCTGAAAACGTTGACTCCGAGTTTTTCTATACCCGGCGGTATAAGTGTTGCCGGACCCGATACATTTACTTCGGCACCCATTTTGGTGAGTCCCCAGATATTGCTTCTCGCCACCCTGCTGTGAAGGATGTCCCCGACGATAGCAACCTTTAAGCCCTTCAGGCTTCCTTTTTTCTCAACCATGGTGAACATGTCCAGCAATGCCTGCGTAGGATGTTCATTCATACCATCCCCGGCATTTATTACCGAGGATTTTACGTTTTGGGCCAATAGGTGGGGGGCTCCCGACATGGGGTGTCTTATTATTATGACATCCGAGCCCATACTGTCTATGGTTTTTCCAGTGTCTATGAGACTTTCACCCTTTTGAACACTGCTGCCGGAAGCTGAAATATTGGCAGCGCTGGCCCCCATATATTTTGAAGCCAGCTCAAAGGATAGCCTGGTTCTGGTACTGTTTTCATAGAACAGGGTAATTACCGATTTCCCCTGGAGATGAGCTGTTTTCTTATTATTTGTGGTAAGAATGTATTTCATTGTTTTTGCAGTATTCAGGATATATTCTATCTCTTCTGCGGTAATATCTCTAAGACCAAGCAAATCTTTAGATTTTAGATTCATACTAATCTCCTGTCCGCCGCCGCCGCGGCGAGTTATATAGTGGCAAAAGTCACTCCGCGCCTTTTTGCCTCGTAAAGAACAGCATTGTTAAGCATGCCTGCTCTTTACGCTTCTCCTGTGCCTTCTCATTCCTTGTTCGCTATGGTAACGCTGTTCTCCCCGTCAATCTCAAGCACATTTACATGAACTATTTCATTTCTTGAGGTAGGCACATTTTTGCCCACATAATCGGCTCTTATGGGCAATTCACGGTGGCCTCTGTCAATGAGAACCGCAAGCTGGATCATATTTGGCCTGTTTATGTCCATTATGGCATCAATTGCGGCCCTGACTGTCCTTCCGGTGTATATGACATCATCCACCAGAACCACCTTTTTGTTGGCAATATCAAAATTAATTTCAGTTCCGTTAATTACAGGATGCTCATTTAACAAACTCAGGTCATCACGGTAAAGTGTTATGTCCAGTATGCCTACCGGAATTTCACTGTTCTCAACACTTTTGATCCTGTCTGCTATTCTCTTGGCCAGTGGTACTCCTCTTCTCTGGATTCCAATCAATACAAGATTTTCAATTCCCTTGTTTTTTTCAATGATCTCATGTGAAATTCTTGTAATTGCTCTGCTTACTGCACTTTCGTCCATTATTTCTGTTTTTTGCATCCTGATCATCCTCTCTTTTTATGCTATGAATCCATCCCAATTATTTAATATTAGCTAATTTCAATTTCTTAAAAGTTTTATTTATTGCATTATATTATTTTCTGCTTTTCTGCTAAAATCCGTCCGGTGTGGTTTAACCCTCAGCGCTTATTAAAAGTTATTAATTCGCAGACGCTAAAAAAGCTTCCCGCCAAAGGCAAGAAGCTTAAACATATCAAAACATAATCCTATTGCTGACAGGTAACTTTATCCGAATCAGCATTGGTTATAAGAAATTCATGTTTAGTTTAATATTTCTCACCTTATAGCCTCTCTGGACTAATTTAAAGGCAAACCATTTATTTCTTAAAATCATAACATAACAAAGCTAATGTTGTCCATAACTTTTTTAACAAAAATCCTGCCCGCCAAATGGAAATTTTAATACATTTTTTTACCTGGCTTCACTTAACTCCTGTATAAGCCGTGTGAAATAATCCGGTACCGGTGCTTCAAATTCCATCAGCTTTCCGGTTGCAGGATGCTCAAAGGTGAGTCTTCGGGCGTGAAGCACCTGCCCCTGGGTATCAAATTTCTGCTTTTTCCTGCCGTATACTGCATCTCCAAGGACAGGGTGATTTATATATGCCATGTGTACTCTTATCTGATGAGTTCTCCCTGTTTCCAGCTTTAGCTCCAGACAGGTTGCGGAAGGAAACCTTTCCAGCACCTTGAAGTGGGTTACGGCATTCCGCCCCGACTTCACGTTAACACTCATTTTCTTTCTTTCAACAGGATGTCTGCCTATGGGTGCATCTATTTTACCGGTGTTTTCATATATAATTCCTTCAACCAAAGCGATATACTCCCTTTTGATATCGTGGGTCTTTAATTTTTTTGAAAGGAATTCATGGGCACGGTTATTTTTTGCTACAACCAGCAGACCAGAAGTATCCTTGTCGATCCTGTGCACAATTCCCGGTCTGATAATTCCGTTAATATCGGACAGGCTTCCCCCGCAGTGTTTCATTAATGCATTGACAAGGGTTCCCGTATAGTTTCCGGCTGCGGGATGCACTACCATCCCCTTGGGTTTGTTTATAACAATAATATGTTCATCCTCATAGACTATATCCAGAGGAATTTCCTCGGCTTTTACCTGCAGTACCTCCGCTTCCGGAATCAGAGCGGTTACCCTTTCACCCGCCTTAAGTTTGTAGTTGGATTTGACCCCGACACCGTCGACTGTAATATGTCCGTCCTGGCATAGCTTCTGGATATATGACCTGGAATATTCCTCCAGCTTTCCCGCCAGCCATGCATCTATACGTGCTGAGTTTTCATCGCATTCCAGTATGATTTCTCTCAAATTTGCCTCCGCTATAAAATATTACTTTTTATTAATAATCATAATAATAGTGCTCCCGGGCATGCCATTTACGGTTAATTTAACTTTTGTACAAGTTATCCTTTTGCATCCTCGTCCGCACCCGGAGCTTCGGATTTCTCTCCAGCTTTAGGCCTGGGCTCCTCTTTATATATAAACAGTATATAGATTGCAAGCAATATGGTTCCTGCCACAACAAGGCAGTCTGCCAGATTAAAGGTCGGAAATGTATAGCTTCCGAAATGGAACTCCAGGAAATCAATTACCTTTCCATCATTAAAGATTCTGTCATACAGATTTCCCAGTGCTCCTGCAAGTATTATTGAAAGAGTTGTCCTAAGAAACTTATTCTTATTTTTTATGATTACCCCTAAAATCACCAGAGCCACAACAGATACCATAGTGGCCAGCAATACGGTTTTTCCCTCTAAAATGCTGAAGGCCGCACCTTCATTCTCCAAATGCCTGATATAAAAGAAATTATTGATTACTGTTATAGGATTACCTACAATTGAATCCAAAACCCAAAGCTTTGTCAGCCTGTCCAACACAAATCCTGCAATGATTATTAATGCCCAAATCATATAGTCTCCCATCCCGCTGCTTTGCAGCCCATAAGTAGTAAGTAATGAAAACCCTGCGGAAGGTTTTCCCAGGCCTGAAAAGAACATATAATGCACTCAATATCTTTCCACGCTGTGTCTCCGTCCGCCGCCGGCTTTTAAATTACGGTAAATACCATTTTGTAATGTCATTATACTTATTCCACACATAAGGATTGACCGTACCCTTGATGTTCCTGCTGTACATCATACCGTCATTGAGAAAATACAAGCCTATATATGGCCTGTCATCCAGTATGGTATTTAATAATTTAGTAAATATATTTCTTTGTGCATCCGGATTGTTCTCTGCCAATATCTGCTGCAGATATCCGTCAACTTCAGGGTTGCTGTAGCCTGCCACATTAAGACCCGATTGAATCTCTGCCGTGGAATATGCAAAGGATAAATCCGGTACTGATGAAATTCTATATCCCGATAATGCCAGATCGTATGTTCCGGTTTTTAGTGCATTTTTATAGGCATCCCAGGGAAGTTTTGCCACCTGGACCGTTATACCGTTTTTCCCAAGCTGTGAGGCAATTTCCGAAGCGGTATTAAATCTCAAGGAATTCTCCTGGTTTACTATCAGCTTTAATGTCAGTGCTTTCCTGTTTGTCTTATTGACATACTTATTTTTAGAATCCAGCACATATCCGCTCTGGTTCAAAAATTCCTTAGCCTTGCTCAAAGCGTCCTTCTCATTAAAATCCACAAGCTGATAGACCCAGGAATTGGGGACGACAGGCAATTCTGCCGGCACGGCTATGCCTGTCGCAGCTTCATCTACCAGCTTCTTTTTATTTATTAAATAATTAAGAGCATTTCTGAGGCGCTTATCTGTCAAAGGACCCTTTTTGATATTTAAGGTTAAAAACTCATAATTTCTGCTCTCAAACCGCTTCAAATTCATATCGGTGCGGCCTATATACTTTCTATATTCGCTGTACTGAGCCGGCAGTACATCAATATCTCTTGCCTGGAAGCCTGCGTTTGCACTGTCAATGTTTTTAAAAACCTTTATCTCGATATTGGACAGATAAGGCAGCTTCAACGGAGCTTTTTTTATATCGGGATTTAAGTTTTCAGTACTGTTCCCAGATGAATTGTTTGAGGCTTCACTTGCTGCGGCCTCAGCATTCCACCAGTTTTCATTGAGCTTCAATTTAACTCCGGTCTTGGCATCATAGGAATTGAAGCTATATGGGCCGGTTCCTACAGGTGTAAAATTTGCCTTTGAACTTTTATCGGTCAGCTTCTCATTTACAAAGTGATGTGCCGGAATAACAGGAAAAGTCAGTTCATTTTTTATTAAAGAATATGGCTGTTTCAGTTTTATTATAACGCTGTTCCCGCTTGCCGCCGCCGACTCAATGTGTTTTACATTGGCTGAATACACACTGCTGATCTTTGTGTCTAATAATGTATTGACAGTAAATACAACATCCTCTGCTTTAAACGGCATTTTGTCATGCCATTTTATATTTTCTCTCAGGTGAATTGTCAAGGTCAGGCCATCGGCTGACAGCGAGGAACTTTTGGCAAGTACCGGAGCAGGCCGCTGACTGCTGTCCAGAGCATAAAGGCCTTCAAATACCAATCCCAGAAAATCCTGAACATGTACATTATTTGTAAGAACAGGGTTAAGGGTATCCACCGGAGTGGTAAAAAGCCTGATTGCCCCCCCTTTAACGGGTCCTCTATCTATAACATCGTATTTATCCTCATATACATCGTCCTCTACCGGCCTGTTCCTCTCCAGATTCACCGTACAGGCGCTCAGGAGTATGCTTATGATAAATAATATTGATAATTTCCTGATTGTTTTCATAATCCTCTCCGTACTTCAGTCTTTTCCTGTGAGCTTTTTCAAATTGCTTTCAGTTTCTCAGGTTGTCTCCCTGAGCATCATTATGGCAGCGAGGCTTCCGGTTTTTCCCCGGTCCCCTCTATAGGAGAAAAACACATCATTATTGCATTTCGTACAGGTATGGCTTAACAGTATGTTTTTTTCCTGCACACCGTAATCAGTCAACACCCGTTTGATTATCTGCTGCAGATTGATATGATACTTTTCATTAAACCTGTCTATGTATATATCACACCATGGGTATTTGTTTATAAAAAGCTCATACACCTCCGCTCCGACTTCAAAGCAGTTTTTGCATATTGAGGGTCCGACAGCAACCTGCAGGTCCTCCATATTGCTTTTATACCTTTCCTGCATAAGCCTCAGTGCTTCCAGAGATATATTTGCCAAAGTGCTCTTCCATCCTGAATGTACTGCTGTGATGGCTTTTTTTACAGGATCCAGCATCAGTACAGGTACACAGTCGGCGTAAAATGTTACCAGAGGTATACCCGGCACATCGGTGGTAAGCCCATCGCAGCCTATAATATCACTTTCCCTGGTCAGTCCCTTTCCGGCGTCCTCTGAACCAACATACCTTATTTTATTGCCATGCACCTGATTGGAAAGCACTATTTTATCAAAATCAACTCCGGTTGCTCCGGCTATTATACGGTAATTGGCCAATACATTTTCCCTGCTGTCATTTCTGTTAAAACTGAGATTAAGTGAGGTACATTCACCTGAACTGACTCCGCCAAGCCTTGTAGTAAAACAATGGGTTAACATGTCCTGATAGTTTTTCAGATTTCTGAACTGCAAATATTTTAAATCGGATTTCTTTTGCACGATAATTCTGTCATTACTTTCTACCATATCCGCCTCCATATGCGCGCAATTTTAGCTACACCAGCCGCTGCTCATCTAAAAGCTTGCTGATCCGCTCTATCTTAACAGCCTTACCGGTTTTATCATCAACTTCCAGATAAATAGCACAAAATTGTACCCGCCCCTTGGCAACCTCAAATTTTTGAGGCATTCTGGTAATGAATCTTTCAATTATCAATTCCTTATCAACGCCGATAACTCCGTCGTATGGGCCGGTCATTCCCACATCTGATATAATTGCCGTTCCAAAGGGCAGAATCCTTTCATCAGCTGTCTGGACATGTGTGTGCGTACCGGCCAGACAACAGATCTTTCCGTCCAGATACCAGGCAAGCGCGCATTTCTCCGAAGTTGCTTCTGCATGCATGTCAACAAAGACAACCTTTGTTTTTGATTTTATTATCTGCAATTCTCTGTCGGCTGTGAGGAATGGACAGTCAATGCTATCCATATACACTCTTCCCATCAAATTCAGTACCGCCAGCTCCCTGCCATTTGATTTCAGTATTGTATGCCCCCTTCCCGGTACACTATCCGGAAAGTTTGCAGGTCTGATTATTTTGTCATCTGAATCAATAAAATTCAGAATTTCTTTTTTTGACCAGGTGTGATTGCCCATTGTAATGCAGTCCACTCCGGCCTTATATAGTTCCTGCGCTATAATATATGTTATTCCGCTGCCCGCGGCACAGTTCTCCCCGTTTGCAATACAAAAATCTATGTCAAGTTCCCTTTTCAATTGTGGTACACATTCCTTTACAGCCTTTCTTCCCGGGTTTCCATAAATATCCCCAATAAAAAGTATCTTCAACGCATTTCCTCCAAAAATATTATATAGGTTATTCCGTTCAAGTCAATTACTATCGGCTGGAAGACGAAGGCTTTCAGCCGATAGTAATTGACTTTGGTAAGCACAAATAAAGCCGGACATTCTAATCTGTCCGCTAATATATTATTATACCATTAACAATTGTAATACAAAACACTAAATAGGTCAGAATTTATTTTCTCACTGTAAAGTATGCCTGAAGAGACTGATATTGATATTGGAAGTTGATGGTAAATTCCCAAGCCAGTTCAATAGCCCATAGCCTACAACAAAAAAGCGTGGGGGTTTCCCCCACGCTTTTTCTGCTATAACCAACCTAAAGGTCCGTATAAATTACTTAGCATATTCAATAGCTCTTGTTTCCCTGAGCAGAGTAACCTTTATCTGTCCGGGATATTCAAGTTCATCTTCTATCTTTTTAACTATTTCTCTGGCTTTGAGTACGATATCTGCATCATTTACAACTTCAGGTTTTACCATGATTCTTATTTCTCTGCCCGCCTGAATTGCAAAACACTTTTCAACTCCTTCAAAGGAATTTGCAATTTCTTCAAGCTTCTCGAGACGTTTGATGTAAGACTCAAGAGTTTCTCTTCTGGCCCCGGGTCTTGCAGCAGAAATTGAATCCGCAGCCTGTACCAGTACCGAAACTATACTTGTAGCTTCAACATCACCGTGGTGGGAAAGGATAGCATTTACAACATCAGCGCCTTCTTTATATTTCTTGGCTACATCGGCACCGATAGTAACGTGTGATCCTTCAACCTCATGGTCGATAGCCTTACCAATGTCATGGAGCAAACCGGCTCTCTTTGCAAGAGGAACATCAACGCCCAGCTCAGCCGCCATAATTCCGGCCAAGTGCGATACCTCTATTGAATGGTTAAGTACGTTTTGTCCATAACTAGTTCTGAATTTCAATTTACCCAGTAATCTTATAAGCTCAGGATGCAAACCGTGAACACCTGTTTCAAACGCGGCGTTGTCACCCTCCTGACGAATGGTATTATCAACTTCCTTCTTGGCTTTTTCTACCATTTCTTCAATCCTTGCAGGATGAATCCTCCCGTCAAGTATAAGCTTTTCCAGTGTCAATCTTGCGACCTCTCTGCGTATCGGGTCAAACCCGGACAATATTACCGCTTCCGGTGTATCATCAATAATCAGGTCAATTCCTGTTAATGTCTCGAGAGTTCTGATATTTCTTCCCTCACGGCCAATTATTCTTC
>JAFABO010000021.1 GCA_023426005.1 Bacillota bacterium
AGTATTTGTGCTACTCATGACGATTATTTCGTCAAGCATCTGAAGGAAAAATATAATATTCCATATATACTTCATACCATACCCATAGGCATCCGCAATACCGGCAAATGGCTGCTGGATATAGCTGAATTTTTTGGGGAGACAGACAGGGCAAAAGGTTTGATCGAAGCTGAGACAAAGGCACTGAACAAGGCATTGGAGCCTTTCAGAAATCAGTTGAGGGGCAAGCGGGTTTTACTGTCAGGCGGAGAAATCAGAATTTTAACAACTGCAGAATTGCTCCAGGATATAGGTTTTGAAGTACTTGGTGTAAGAGGTTACCATTATGATGAATTTGCAGATCCTCTGATCGACAGTTTGCCGGAAAAGGAAAATATTCTGTTTAATGTGGCAACAGGTCAACCTTTTGAACAGGCCAACCTCCTTGAGGAATTAAAACCGGATCTTTATGTAGGCCATTCAGGTATAAATGGCTGGGCAGCAAAGCAGGGTATTCCGGTGTTTCCGATATTTGTACAATCACTAAACTATATGGGCTATTCAGGTATGTATGAATTGACGAAAAGAGTCACAAAAGTCCTGAAGAACACACAATTCAGTAGAAATTTGAAGAATAATATAAAACTGCCATATAAAACAGAATGGTACGGCAAAAATCCATTTTCTTATATTGACAGTAGCCTGGCATTATAAAATATTGGAAAAGCCTACCGACTTTGGTACAGGCATAGTAATTCATAAATGAAAATTTATTCAACGTTGCTTGTTGAACAAAAAAGCTCCTACCCAAAGGCAAGGAGCTTTTTTCTGTAAAACTGTTATCAGATCCTGTAGTCGTCGTTCAGATTGTCCATGAGTCCGAATTCCAGGAGGATTTCTTCCAGTCTTTCAGGTCCCATTGGCTTCGGAATGACAAATTTGTCATTTTTCTCAATCTTGTGTGCCAATTCCCTGTATTCGCCGGCCTGTGAAGAATTGGGGCTGTACTGGATTACAGTCTGGCGTCTGATTTCGGCGCGCTGCACAATGTTGTCTCTGGGGACGAAATGTATCAGATGGGTTCCAAGCTCTTCGGAAAAGGCCCGGAGCAATTCCTGCTCCCGGTCAACATTTCTGCTGTTGCAGATGATTCCGCCCAGTCTGACGCCTCCCTTGAGAGCGTACTTCTGGATTCCCTTTGAAATATTGTTGGCTGCATAAAGGGCCATCATTTCACCGCTGGCAACTATGTATATCTCCTTGGCCTTACCTTCACGTATTGGCATTGCGAATCCTCCGCACACAACGTCTCCCAAAACATCATAGAATACATAGTCCAGATCCTCGGTATAGGCTCCCAGGGTCTCAAGCATACCTATGGAGGAAATAATTCCGCGGCCGGCACAGCCAACGCCCGGTTCAGGACCGCCAGATTCAACGCATCGGATTCCGCCGAAACCTAACTTCAATATTGAATCAAGAGGAATATTCTGACCTTTTTCTCTTAATGTATCCAGAACAGTTTTCTGAGCTAGTCCTCCCAATAAAAGGCGGGTTGAATCGGCCTTCGGGTCACAGCCTACCACCATTATGCTTTTATCAAGCTGGGACAGCCCTGCTGTAAGATTTTGTGTTGTTGTGGATTTTCCTATTCCGCCTTTACCATAAATAGCTATTTGTCTTAACTTTTTTTCTGCCATGTTATCATGCTCCTTTTTTAGTTAAAAAAAAGACATTGTTCCAGATTAATACACATCAATTATGTAAAAATTTATGGATAAATGTCCTCTGGTTTTCCAGTTGGATACCATATTCTGCTGCTTTACTGAATTACAAATAAACATATATGAATAATATTAATTTAAATTACAAATGAGGATTTGTCAATAAAAAGGTCAATAAAAATTATTATTAAAACATATTGACAAACTATTAATTGCAGTTTTATACTAATAACATTGCAAAACAAACAAAACATAGTAGAATAGTATTAATTGGCAATGAACTGACCAGAAAGCTGGAGGTTTATGGGGAAAGCGAGAGCTTCTTCATACCTTCGGCTTTATTTTTTTCAAGAGAAGGTGATTATATGAGTATTAATTTGAATGCAGTTGAAGTTGAAGTCAGAGAAAGAAGATTGAAATCCATAATATCATATCACGGTACTGCGAAAGATCTGACAGAAAGGTCAAAGACCCGATCTCTGGGATGCGGTTCGAGATCTTATCAGCAGTGCAGTGACTGCTCACAGGGATGTGCTGAAACAGTGACCTATATGATAAAGGACTCTGCAGTGGTGGTTCATTCACCCATTGGCTGCTGCAGCAGCACATCTCCGGCAAACGTACAAGCCGGTGTTGTAACTAAGGCCAGAGGCCTTGAGCCCCAGAAGGTCAGAGTAATATGTACGAATATACTGGAAAAGGACACCGTTTATGGTGGACTGCCAAAACTCAGGGAAGCGGTGGAGGAAGCTATAAGAAGGTTCAAGCCTTCTGCGGTATTTGTACACTCTTCCTGTGCGGCCGGCATTGTAGGCGATGATATTGACAGTGAGGCAAATGCGTTGGAGGATGAATACGGGATACCAGTTATTCCGGTCTTCTGCGAAGGCTTCAAGTCAAGAATCTGGTCATCTGGCTTTGATGCAGGCTTTCATGGCATACTTAAAAAAATAGTCAAGCCGCCCCAAAAGAAGCAAAAGGATCTGGTAAATATTTTCAACTTTGAAGGCAGTGACACCTTTGGCCCGCTGCTTTCAAAACTGGGACTCCGGGCAAACTATGTGGTACCTCTTGCAACGGTAGATACCATTTCAAAAATGTCAGAGGCTGCCTGTACGGCACATATCTGCGAAACTCTTGCTACATATGTGGCAAAGGGCCTGGAGCAGGAGCACGGGGTACCTGAGGTAAAAGCTCCCGCGCCCTTTGGAATAAGCTGGACAGATCAGTGGCTCCGGGAGGTTGCAAAATATACAGGCAAGGAAGATATTGTTGAACAGGTAATTGTATCGGAGCATGAAAGAATACGGCCAGGGCTTGAGGAAGTAAGGGAGAAGCTCAAGGGTAAAAAAGTGTATGTCTTTGCCGGAGATTCTTTTGCGCACAGTCTTGCAAACATTGCAAATGATCTGGGGCTGGAGCTGCTGGGAATAACAACTCTTCACCATGACCAGAGAACAGACGGGGATGTGGAGGGATTGGACACTCTCAACCATCTGGTTAAAAGCAGAGGGGATGTAAAGAATTTCAATGTCTGCAACAAGCAGCCCTATCAGGTTGTAAAATTCCTAAGGAAGTTGAATCCCGATCTGCTTATAGTCAGGCACATGAATATGACCATACTGGGCACCAAGCTGGGAATTCCTACAGTGCTTGAGGGTGATGCAAATATCAGCGCAGGCTATGACGGTGTTGCAAAGCTTGGAAACAGACTTTATGAAGTGATGCAGACAAAGCGTGTACTGCAGAATATTGCAGAGCATTTTGAGTGGCCCTATACTGACTGGTGGCTTGAGCATGAAAATCCATATTACTTTGAAGAGGAGGAGGCACAATGACAACAATAATTGAACAGCCGAGATTTTCCTGTGCACTGGCGGCACAGCAGACCGTCCTTGCCATACCCAGAGCATTGCCGGTGGTTCATGCGGGTCCCGGCTGCGCAGGAAAGGTTTTTGCCTTCAGTGCGTCGGGGGCGGGACACCAGGGTGAAGGGTATGCCGGAGGAGGTGCAATATCCTGTACCAATACCACCGAGCAGGAGGTTGTATTCGGCGGGGAGGAAAAACTCAGAAAGCTTGTAAACGGAGCACTTAAAGTTTTAAGGGGGGACCTTTTCGTACTTTTGTCGGGATGTACTTCCGGTATAGTGGGAGATGACGTTGTACAGGTTGCTTCCGAGTTTGCAGATGAAGGGAAGCCGGTGGTGGGGGCCGAAACCTCTGGCTTCAAGGGAAATAGCTATTTCGGACATGAGCTTGTGGTGAAGGAAATAATAAAACAGTTTGTAGGAGATGCAGAACCCAATGTAAGAAAGGGCCTTGTAAATGTATTTTCGGTGGTGCCGTTCCAGGACCCCCACTGGAGGGCCGACCTTGAGGAAATAAAACGGTTGCTGGAAGCTGTGGGGCTGGAGGTTAATATACTCTTCGGGCATGGCTCGGCAGGGGTCTCGGAATGGAAGGACATCCCAAATGCTCAGTTCAATCTTGTACTGTCACCCTGGGTAGGTCTTGAAACGGCAAATCTTCTAAAAGAAAAGTATGGGACACCATTTTTTCACTACCCGATTCTTCCGGTGGGAGCCAGGGCAACCTCAAAATTTCTCAGGGGATTGGGCAAATTTGCGGAAATCCCCGAAGAAAAGGTTGAGACTGTCATAAAGAGAGAGGAAAAACGCTTCTATGACTATTTTATTGCGCTTGGTGATTTTATAGCGGATTTCAGAAACAACATACCCTTTGAATTGTATACAGTGGCTGACAGCGCATATGCGCTGGGAACAAGCGACTACCTGGTGAATGAACTTGGCTTCCTTCCGAAAGCAGTATTTATTGTGGATGATGCAAATCCAAAATACGCTGAAACTATTGAAGCAGCTCTTGTCAGCCAGGATGAGGGTTTTGGGGGAAAAGTGTTTTTTGAAGCTGACGGAGGAAAGATACAGGAGGAGCTGCGCAAGAAAATCGGCAGGTCGGGAAAGGCCGTAATATTGGGCAGTACATGGGAAACAGAGGTTGCAAGACAGAATAAGAACCTTCTGATTCACCTGAGCATCCCGATTAATGATGATGTTATCATTAACAGAAGCTTTGTAGGCTATAATGGAGGCCTGAGACTGACCGAAGAAATTTATGCAGGTGTGTTCAGAAAGGGAAATATAGCCCAGACAACACAAACCCAGTAGAAGCGTGAAAAAAGCGAATTTAAGCATTTAGTGCATACAACGGTGTTTGCGAAGAAACTGCTGCGGCAAAAGGGAATTAACAGCCCTGCAATTGTACAAGCACTGCAAAAACTCTGCCATCAAAGAGTTGATAGCTTGCATTTTAATGTAAATTAACATAAAAAACATAATTTAATGAAAGAGATAGGAATTATTTATGAAAAATATTTTAAAACTTGTTACAGCAACTACTCTTACTATTGCATTGGGAATATCCGTGGCAGCTTGCGGGAGCTCCTATGATTCAGCCCAGTCATCGGCCTCCGGCAGCGAACAGACGGTTTCATCCACGGACGGTTCATCCTCAGCAGCATCAGCTCCGGCCGGCGGAGTTACAAAGGTTCAGATAGGCTATGCCCAGGGAGGATACCCCACTGAATTTGTTGACGAAAACGGTAAATTGACAGGCTATGACATTGAAGCAATGAGACTTGTGGACGAATTGCTTCCAAACTACGAATTTGAATATACCGGTCTGGAACAGACTGCCGTATATGCTGGGCTTACAACAGGAAAATTCCAAATAGCGTTGACAAATGCTTTCTGGACGCCTGAAAGAGAAGCAAAATATTTGTTCCCGAAGGAAAACATAGGCGCATCTATTCTTGGTTTCTTTACCAGAAAAGAATACTCAGAGATGAAATCTCTTAGCATGGCTGCTGAGAAAAAACTTAAAATCAGTCCCATTCTTGCCGGTGACGGAAACTATTATGTTGTAGTTGATTATAATAAAAAAAATCCCGACAATAAAATTGAACTGACTCCTACCGATGATAACAACGCATTTACAGAGTCCTTCGACTGGGTATTAAACGGACGCTATGATTTTGCGCTCCTTCCACTTCAGTACTGGAACGGTCTGGTTGTGGATGAAAAAGGTGCCTTCCACAAGTATGACGGTAAATTTGCTTACAATACCTTTGGTGCGGTAAAGACCTGGGCTATATTCGCAAGGGGCCAGGAAGAGCTGGCAGCTGAATATGATAGGTCAATAGCACAGCTGAAGTCAGAAGGCAAGCTGGTTGAGCTGTCAAATAAATTCTACGGCTATAATAACTTTGAGAAACTTGACGAAAATTCAAAATAATCTAAAAAAATGGGGCATAATTGGAGGTGTCTGCATATGGAGCAGCTTCGTATATTTGATTACATACAAAAAATATTACCATATCTTTCGGTAACCTTTGAATATGTCATAATATCTCTCCTTTTAGGCTCTGTGCTGGGGTTCTTTCTGGCCATAGCCAAACTGGGAAAGAACAGGCATATCAGGAGGTTTGCCTACGGATACACCACAGCGCTCAGATGCACACCCTCCATTGTACTGCTGTTTCTGGTTTTCTATGGTTTACCGCCTCTGCTGAAGTCGCTTGCAGGTGTAAATATTGAGAAGGCTGATCCAATTGTTTTCGCTGTAATTACCTTCACACTGTTTCTAAGTGCATCACTTTCTGAGGTAATGAGATCCTCATACGAGGCGGTAAACCGCGGTCAGTATGAGGCGGCGGTAAGCGTTGGCTTATCCGATATTCAGGCATTGAAGAGGATAGTATTGCCACAGGCTTTTTCTGTGGCAATACCAAATTTGGGGAACACGGTGATATACCTTATTAAGGAAGGAGCACTGTGTTATATGATCGGATTAATTGATGTAATGGGAAAGGCTTACACCATAAATGCCAATGAAATGGGAGGCTATGTCCTTCAAATATATCTGGCTCTTGCGATAGTATACTGGATGGTATTCATCATTATTGAAAGAATTTTCAAGCTTCTGGACAGAAAATTCAGCATAGAGCATTAAAGCCTGATAAAAATTACAAAAGGGGGGATAGTCTTGATACTGGACTTTAAGTTTATGGTGGATACCTTTTTATTGGCCTTGAGCGGTATTCCCACAACACTGGCATTGACCTTTGGAACACTTGTGGTTTCTGTGCCTCTGGGTTTTCTGATTGCAGTTGTGAACCGGAACAGGGTACCGGGTCTGAGTTTGATTGCCAGATTGTATATATCCTTTGTGAGGGGAACACCTGTTATACTGCTGATATTCCTTATTTACAACAGCCTGCCGAATCTGCTGTTCAATCTGTTTAAGGCATGGCATATCAGCAATATTGATATTTACAGCGTAAATAATATTTTTTATGCTTTTGCAATATTTATAATAACTGAAACCGCAGTGCTGGCAGAGGTTTTCCGCTCTGCACTGTCCACTGTGAACAAAGGACAGCTGGAGGCGGCATGGTCGGTGGGGCTTACGTCCCTTCAAGCCTACCGCAGGATAATAATTCCTCAGGCATTGGTATCAGCAATGCCGGTATTGTGCAGCAGCACCACCGATCTTATTAAAATGACCTCACTGGCTTTTACAATGACGGTGCTGGATATTACGGCAATAGCAAAAATACAGGCCTCTATGCAGCTTTCATATATTGAGGCCTATCTTGATATTTTTCTTCTCTATCTGATAATAATTACTGTAGTAGAGAAGCTCTTCAAGCTTGCCGAGAACAGACTGAAAAAGTACAAAACTGCTTAAACCGGCACATTTAATTTCAGCAGTGCACCATGTAGATTCAGTAGCTGTGGTGACGCTGCTTTTGCGTCAGAAGGGAGTTTGAAATGATAGAAATAAAAAATATACATAAGGCCTTTGGTAAAAATGAAGTGCTGAAAGGCGTTGATATCAAGGTGGAAAAGGGAGATGTGGTTGTAATCCTGGGACCCAGCGGTTCTGGGAAGACGACACTGCTCAGGTGTATAAATTTTCTTGAAAAGGCTGATGACGGTGAAATAACTGTCGGTGATATCAATGTGAATTTTAAGCATGCTGCAAAAAAGGAAATTCTTAATATCAGAAGGCGTACTGCTATGGTATTTCAGAATTATAATTTATTTAACAACAAAACAGCTCTTGAAAATATAATGGAAGGCCTGGTCACTGCAAGGGGAGTATCCCGGCAGGAAGCGGAGGGGAAGGCAAGGGTGGCGCTGGAAAAGGTTGGTCTTTCGGATAAGGCTGATTCTTACCCATGCCATCTGTCGGGAGGTCAGCAGCAGAGAGTCGGGATAGCCCGTGCACTGGTATTGAATCCTGAGGTAATACTCTTTGACGAGCCTACCTCGGCACTTGACCCTGAGCTGGTAGGAGAAGTGCTGACCGTAATAAAGAAAGTTGCAAAGGAAGGTATTACAATGATTGTTGTAACTCATGAAATGGGCTTTGCATCCGATGTTGCCAACAGGATTGTTTTTATTGACGGAGGTCTTGTAGTTGAGGAGGGAAATCCCAGAGATATTTTTTCAAACCCGAAGGAGGAAAGGACTAAGCAGTTTCTGCGAAGGATCCTTCCTGAATACAGCTATGAGATCTGACTTTTTCGGAAAAAGAGATCAATAAGCCCTCAACCCATTTAATATTAATGGTTTGGGCTTTTTGATTTTGTCAGCATACTTTCTTCATAAAAAGCAGGGAACAGAAACACTTGAATTTTTTTCCTGTAATTTTAGTTAAACCTATTGACATTTACTCAATCTCGTACTATACTTTTAATAACATATAAAACATATATGAATTATCATTTTGATAGGGATTTATATTTAAGAATAAAATGTAAATTCACGATATAATGTGAAGGTGGTGCTAAAGTGAGTATAACTCAGGAGAATCAACCAAAAGTACCAATCTCAAAAGATGATGTAGAGAAATTATACGAAATGGCAAAGACTCTGAAATATGGCTCCATAACACTTGTATTTCAGGATGGCAGGCTCATTCAGATTGAAAAGAATGAGAAGGTAAGAGTTAAATAATTACATATTAATTAAATTAATAAAAAATAAGTTAGTTGACTAAAGATATTAGAGACTAAGTTAAGCCTATATGGCTTTGCTTGGTCTTTTTTGTTATTTTGCCGGTACACTGCTGTTAGAAGCCTTATGTATAACTATTTAAAAAAATAACTCAGTTTTTAAAAAGAGGTGGTATTTTGTGGGAACTAATTCTTTAAATGTCTCTGTTGCAAAAACAGAAGAAAAATTTGACCATTTGGTTAAGAAACACCCATGTTTCAGCGGTGAAGCTCACTTTAAGTATGGGCGCATACATTTGCCCGTCAGTCCTTCATGCAATATTCAGTGTAAATTCTGTAAAAGAAGTATAAATAAAACCGAAAACAGACCCGGAGTGGCAAGTAAGGTTCTGAATCCCAGGGAAGCTTTGGATACGCTTGAAAAGGCACTCTGGCTGTGCCCCGATATAACAGTTGTAGGAATAGCCGGACCAGGTGATACTCTTGCAACCGCCGGCGCACTCGAGACCTTTGAACTGATTGATAAAAAATATCCCCAATTGATAAAATGTCTCAGCACCAATGGACTGATGCTGTACGAATACGCTGAAAGAATTGTAGAGGCAGGCATAAGGACAATTTCCGTTACAGTAAATGCCGTTGATGCTGAAATACTAAAGGATATTTGTTCGGGGATATTTTATAAAGGTGAATACCTCCGGGGCCGGGAAGGGGCTCAAGTTCTTATAAATAAACAGTTGGAGGGCATAAGGAAAATAAGTCGTGCAGGAGTTACTGTGAAAATAAATACAGTTCTGATCCCGGGAATCAATTTGCAGCATATTGAAGAGATAGCTAAAGCAACTTCGGCTGCGGGGGCTTCGGTTATGAACATCATACCTTTGATCCCCCAGAATGAGCTGATCAGTTACAGAGCTCCCGATTGCGGCGAATTGAACAATGCCAGGGTAACTGCCGAAAAATATCTTCAGGTTTTCAGGCATTGCCAGCAGTGCCGGGCCGATGCCTGCGGGATTCCCGGAAAAGGAAAGGATCTGGCCGAATTGCTTTATGATCAGCCCTTGCAGACCTTTTCACACGGATAAAGTAAAAATTATATTTTCATTAATATTTATGAGATTTTTGACATTTAAAGTAAATGTGTCCGAGTTACAGACAGGAGGTCATTATGTCTTACAGAATAGCGGTCGCCAGCAGTGATGGCAAAGTTGTAAATCAGCATTTCGGCCACAGCAGACAATTTATTATTTTTGAAATTTCCGA
>JAFABO010000036.1 GCA_023426005.1 Bacillota bacterium
GATTTCTTGAAGAAGCAGGGAAGATTCAAGCACTTGTTCAAAGCTGGAAATGAATACATGATCGAAGAAATCCAGAATGAAGTTGACAAGAGATGGGAAGAACTCTTAAGACTTGCCGGAGAAGAAGCATAATAATGAAATAGATTTTGTTTGCATTAGTTGACATAAAAAAGCAGGAGGAATCTTTTGATCCTCCTGCTTTTTTATGTCAACGTCTCCTATATTATGCTATTGTGCATATTTTAATTCTACATATTGCCTATGGTTCATATAATCTAATAGCGAAAGCTTTCCAAATAAAAATGTTATGGTTTGAAATCACTGAATTTGCTTAAACAGTCTGCTTTATGAGAAGATACCGGCTCAGTTTTTATCTATTTTAAGTTCAGGTAGTATATGGAGGCCTTTATGCATGAATTAGAAAGGGAACTACAGGAAAATTACGATATTAAAATAAATAGTATCAGCAATTTCAGAGATATGTTTATTGCCAACACCGATAACGGCAGGAGATTGATTAAAATAACCGGTCTCAAACCCGACAGGGTCAATTTTATTGCCGATGTAAAAGAGCATTTATATCAAAATGGGTTTTGCAATATAGACAGAAACATATTTACAAATTCGGGTAAATCCTGTATAACCTACAACGACCAGACAATCTATATGTGTAAGTATGTGGAAGGCCGTGAATCCAATCTGGATAACAGGGAAGAGAGCATCAGGTGCTCCAGGCTTCTGGCTAAAATGCACAGGGCTTCAATCGGCTTCAGTTGTTCTGAAAACAGCAGTCCCAGAAATGAACTGGGAAGATTGCCGTCCAGTTACAGAAAACGCCTGGATGAAATAAAAAAGCTCAAAAAGAATGCTGTAAAAGGAAAGATGAGGTTTGACAATCTCATGTGCGGACATGTAGATTATTTCTATGAGCTTGGAGAAAGAGCCCTGAACCTGCTGGATACTTCCGATTACTATGAACTGGTGGAGGATGCCGAAAAAAATAAAAATATATCACACCACGATTTTAATCATCATAACATTTTTGTACAAAATAATGATATGTATCTCATAAATTTTGAGTACTGCTGCTATGATTTAAAGGTTTACGATCTGGTCAACCTGCTGAGAAGAAAAATGAGAAAATGCCAGTGGGACATTGACGAAGCGGCGTTGATAATTAACGAATACAGTAAAATCGAGTCACTATCGGAAAGCGAACTGGATCTGATGAAATTAATGCTCATGTTCCCGCAAAAGTTCTGGAGGGTCATAAATAAGTATTATAACAGCCGTAAAAGCTGGTCTGAGCAAAATTACATAAGCAGGCTGGAAGAGGTTATTGATGAGGTAAAATATCTAAAGGAGTTCCTGGAAAAGTTCAGCGCACTTTGACTCATTAAAAAAAATCCCATTTATTAACGAGACTGTCCTTAAGGGCGGTCTTTTTTATTGAGAATATTTTGATAAAATATTGGCAGAGAGTGCTAAAAAAATTATGCCTGCTATGTAATGAAACACTAAATTACCCGTATTAATATATGAAATTACTTAGCTGAGTGAATTCGGGAGGGAGAAATACAGGCATGAAGCAGGAGGTGTTACATAATTCAATATTGGAAATGGAGTTACAAGAAAAAGTATGCATGGCAAAAGAATTCGATTATATATTTGAGACCTACTATAAAAGAATTTTTAACTATGTGTATTACAGAGTATATTGCCGCTTCACAACAGAAGACCTGACCAGTCAGGTCTTTGAAAAAGCGATTAGGAAAATAGATACCTATACTCAAAGTAAAGCACCTTTTGAAGTCTGGTTATTTGCAATAGCCAGAAACGTGGTAAATGACTATTTCAGGGTTAAAAAGAAGCAATGGAAATGGAGGAAACGCTATGAGCATGACGAATATAAAGGATCACTTTTCAAAGGAGACGGAGGCCTGTTTTTATGGCGGTGAAGTTCCGGATGAATTTGAAAGTCAAGAAAGCAAAGAGCTCATGGAATTGGGACGGAGCTTATACATAAGAGATTTCAGTGAGGGCAGTAACAAAGAAGCCGTCATGAGAAAAATTAAAAATAATATGGAGGCCAAAGGAGATAATATTATGAATAGAACCGGGAAAATCAAGCGGATAACCGTAACTGCGGCATCCCTTGCGCTGGTGCTGGTTGCTCTTATGCAGACAACCTTTGCACAGGAGCTGCTGGAGAAAGTAAAGAATTCCATTTCGTTAGGAAATATAACCGCTATACAGGTTGAGCATCCTAAACAGGATACATATCCATTACCGGAGGAGCTGAAGGGAAAGATATTCGATAAAGATGGAAAACCTCTGGAAGCAATAAAGGGAGAAAATGCGGGAGATTTGTATACTGCCGCAGGTGAAAAAATCGTAGATTTTTCAAATGGTCAGGTTATCACAGAGACACAAAAAGTAAAAATGGACCAGGAAGGCAAGCTGATAGTTAAGGACTCCGGAAAATTAAATGACTATACCTGCTTTAAAGTTGTAATGCCGGGTTATATACCGGAGGGCTACAAATTTGACAGGGCAGAGTTCTATAAGGATAATGAAGGAAATGTAAACCGGACAAAATATATTGATTTATATTTTACAAATACTGCAAACGGAAAATATATCTTCATGCAGCAAAGAGCTTCGGATGAAGAATCGGCATATGAGATATCCACTGATGGTGAAATAGAGAAAGCAAAGGTTAACGGTGTTGATGCTGTGCTGATTGACGGGAGAACTTTAGATTGGGAATATAATGATGTCCTTTATGGTCTGTCGGGAAAAGAAGGACATTTAAGCAAGAGTGAGTTAATGAAAATAGCAAAGTCCATTAAATAATTTATACCGGATAATAAAAAAGAGGGAGCTTCAAAATACAGGCTCCCTCTTAAGTTGCATCATATATTAAAACAACCCTGTAATGACACCATTTTCGTCAATGTCAATCTTTTCTGCCGCAGGTGTTTTTGGAAGTCCCGGCATTGTCATGATATCACCCGTAAGAGCTACAATAAAGCCGGCGCCGGCTGAAATCCTAACTTCCCGCACTGTCACGTCAAAGCCGGTGGGCCTGCCCAGCAGCGCAGGATTGTCAGATAGTGAATATTGCGTTTTTGCCATACATATGGGCATTTTGTCCAGGCCCATTTCTTCTATTTTTGTAATTGACTTTTCTGCGGCTGCAGTGTAAATTACCGTATTGCCCCCATATATTTTTGTAACTATTGCCTTGATCTTTTCCTTTATAGGAAGAGCCTCGTCATATATTGGAGCAAAGCGGGCTTCTGTGGCATCAGTCAGCTCAACCAGCTTTTCGGCAAGTTCAACGCCGCCGTCACCACCCTTCAGGAATACATCGGAGAAGGCCACTTTTACACCAAGAGCTGTGCATCTGTCGCGTACCAGTTGTACTTCAGCGTCGGTATCGGTGTCAAAATGGTTTATTGCCACAAGTACGGGTACGCCGAACTGCCGGAGGTTTTCTATATGCTTCTCTGCGTTGGCAAAACCCAGGGAAAGAGCCGGAATATTTTCATCCTTAAGATTTTCTTTCTTTATACCTCCATTGTATTTAAGAGCTCTTATGGTGGCAACCAGGACAACTGCGTCAGGCTTTAAGCCTGCAAAGCGGCACTTGATATCAAAGAACTTTTCGGCTCCCAGATCAGCGCCAAAACCGGCCTCGGTTATTACATAATCAGCCAGCTTCAAAGCCAGCTTTGTTGCTGTAACGCTGTTGCAGCCGTGGGCGATGTTCGCGAAAGGCCCTCCGTGCATTATGGCAGGAGTGCCCTCAAGAGTCTGTACCAGATTTGGCTTTATGGCGTCCTTCAATAAAAGCGTCATAGCGCCGTCAACCTTGAGGTCCCGGGCAGTGACAGGCTGACTGTCGTAATTGTAGCCGATAATGATCCTTCCCAGGCGCTTCTTCAGGTCGGTTATATCGGACGCCAGGCAGAGGATGGCCATTATTTCGGAGGCAACAGTGATGTTGAAACCGTCCTCTCTGGGAATGCCGTTCATTTTGCCTCCAAGACCCACTATAACGTTTCTTAAGGCCCTGTCATTCATGTCCATACAACGTTTCCAGACAATCTGCCTGGAATCAATATTCAAAGAATTACCCTGCTGCAAATGGTTGTCAATAGCAGCTGATAAAAGGTTGTTTGCAGCGGTAATAGCGTGCATATCACCTGTAAAGTGAAGATTTATGTCCTCCATGGGAACAACCTGCGCATAACCGCCTCCTGCCGCTCCGCCCTTTATGCCCATTACAGGACCCAGGGATGGCTCCCGCAATGCGATAACCGCATTCTTTCCAATTTTGGCCATGGCCTGTCCAAGTCCTACAGTTGTGGTAGTTTTTCCTTCTCCGGCCGGAGTTGGATTTATGGCTGTCACAAGCACCAGTTTGCCGTCTTTGTTATTTTTGACCTTGTCCCATAATCCTTCGGAAAGTTTGGCCTTATAATTTCCGTAATATTCAATGTCCTCTCCGGATATTTCAAGTTTCTCGGCTACTTTTCCGATGTTGAGCATTTTACAGTTCTGGGCAATTTGAATATCTGTAAGCAATGTGTTTCTCCTTCCTGAACGTCATTTAAAATTTATTTAAAAAAATTTATGGGTTATACTAAATATATCCGAATAAAATCAAACTGGAATTGCGAAAAAATACTGTGTAATTTTGATTATACAACAACAAATACCAAAGTTCAAAAAAAATTAAGGATATAAAGAAAAACAGGCTGAGAAAGAGATACAATGAGGTACAGTAAAGAAATACAATATAGTTTAAAATCACCAACCCGTATATAAACGCATAAAATATAATATAAAAATTTTTGAATTTTTTGGTTACATACAATCATAATAATTAATTCAAAAGTTGGCATAATAAACTATGAGGGGAAGGCAATTTATGCAGCAAATTGAAATAGGTAGCCTGGTATATAGAAAGTCT
>JAFABO010000141.1 GCA_023426005.1 Bacillota bacterium
TATACTGGGGAACCATGCTGGGCATAGCTGAAATGCTGAAGTCGGGAGTTACTGCTTTTGCAGACATGTATATGTTTATGGATGAAGTGGCCCGGGCTGTGACCGAGACAGGAATAAAGGCAAATCTCTGCAAGAGTCCGGTTCAGTTCTTTGAAGGCGGGGAATTGAAACGCCTGGATAGGAGCCAGGGTACGGTAGATTACTACAATCAGTACCATAACAGTGCCGGCGGCCGCATAAAGGTATTTGTTGAAATTCATTCTGCATACATGTTTAATGAACAAACGCTGACAAATGCGGCTTCACTGGCCAGGCAGCTCAATACGGGCATTCATATGCACATTCTGGAAACCACCGCGGAGGTTGAGTCCAGTAAAAGAGACTATGGTATGACCTCAGTGGAAATATGTGAAAAGACAGGTGTGTTGGATGTGCCTGTTTTAGCGGCACACTGTGTGCACCTGACCGACTGCGATCTGGAGATAATGAGGAAAAAGGGCTGCAGTATAGCTCATAACCCTTCCAGTAACCTGAAGCTGGGAAGCGGCATTGCAAGAATTCCCGAGATGATCGGCAGGGGTATTAACGTTTGCCTGGGCACCGATGGTGCAGCCAGCAACAATAACCTGAATATGTTTGAAGAAATAAATCTGGCGGCACTGCTTCACAAGGGTGTTGCTATGGATCCGCAGCTGATGAAAGCCGATACTGTTTTAAAAATGGGGACCTGCAACGGGGCAAGGGCTATTGGCTTTGATGATACCGGAAAAATTTCAGAGGGTATGAAAGCGGATATAATACTTATAGATACCGATAAGCCTCACTTTTACCCCAAAAACAATCCGCTGTCAACTGCGGTCTATTCAGCTCAGGCATCGGATGTAGATACTGTAATAATTGATGGAAATATTGTAATGCAAAATAGAGTATTTACCGGTATAGATGAAGAGAAAATCAAATATGAAGTGCACTCCTTGTCCAAGAGGTTATTGGGAAGGTAATCATTGATAGGTGACATAATGTATAAAAAATTATATAATTAAACCCTGACGAAGCGATTGTCAGGGTCTTTTTTTACTGTAACAATTTACATAAAGGGTTTTTAACCTCAATGTCAAATAGTATAATAGTTGAACAATTTTAAATGGTCATGGGGGAAATAAGATGTCGGTAACTTTGAGTTTGTGGTCAACCAAACAGGGGGAAATACGAAGGTTTTTACATAGTTTTTATCAAAAGGATTATAAAAAGGAAGAGAATTCACGCCGGTGGGTCAAAAAGTTTTTTAACCCGATGGATTCAATAGATATGATAAGTGCCTTGATGGACAATTATGAGTGCTTTGATGTCACACTTTACATACATATGGAAAATGGTTATTTACATAGGATTACTGAAAAAAATTACGATGATGTTATAAAAGGACTGATTGGGATCTATTATTTGCCTGTAAATTGTGAGCCGGGCCTGGAGATTTCATAGTGGTCTGTACATTTAAATTTATATATTGCCGGCGGTTTTCTTCGGACAATATACTTTTTAGATGTCGCAGACCACTGGTTGCGGATATTCCATCCATAAGCTGTATGCGGTTAAAAATAGATAAATAGTCTTATTCCTATTTTGTTACATTATGGTATAATATCACTGATAAATAGGATGGCTCATGGAGGTTAATGGAATGGAGCAGGAACATATACAGGAAGAAATCAGCGAAGTTAACGAAATTAGTGTTAAAGATGTTAATAAAGTAGTTAATGAAATGAATGAACACCAAAAAATGCAAAATGTTTCAACTGTTTCACAGTCATATAATAACAGCCAGCAACAGCTTCTATGGGCAGACAGGCAGGTGACGTCTCTTGAGAGACAGCTGCTTTTAAACAATTGTGCTCCGGCTGCCGGCGGAAGGCTTATGAGCAATTGGACAAAAGTTTTTCTTTGCGCATTAGCTGTAATAATTCCCGGTATCGGTCAAATAATAGGTATAATAGCCGGTTTGGTCATGGTTTCCAACGACAGCGATTCTGATAGAAGATCCTATGGGGCTGCATTGTTGACAGTCTCTTTGATAATCTTTGTTATGCAGTTAATCTTTTGGTTTATATTTGCGCTGGCTGTGGGGCCTGATTTTTATTACTAAAGCACAGGTGAGGCCGTTTCTGTCATATTTTTCGTTATCCGGCAAGTATTTCAGGGGGGAGTTATTATAACAAAGAGCCAATTGAGAAAACAATACCTTGAATATAGAAACAATATGGAAAAACGGGAATTGCGTGGCTGGTCCCGGTGCATAGCCGGAAAACTGCGTAGGCTGCAGGCTGTTATTGAGGCTGGGAATATTATGTGCTTTGTCAGCTTTGGAAGTGAAGTTGACACCCATGGCTTGATAAAGGAATGGATTTTGCAGGGCAAAAGTGTAAGTGTACCCTGTATAGAAAAATTTCCTGCCGGGGAGGGTGTCATGCATGCTGTTAAAATTAAGGATTTTAGTGATCTGAAGAAAAAGGGCAGTTACGGTATTCAGGAACCTGAACTGGAAATTAACAGTATTGTCACTCCGGAAGAACTTGATGTGATAATAGTGCCGGGCAGCGTTTTTGATATTCAAAGAAACCGCATGGGCTATGGAGGCGGCTTCTATGACAGATATCTGATGCAGACCTCAGACAATTGCAAAAAGATTGGGGTATGTTATGACTTCCAGCTATTGGAGCAAATACCCCACGAGGTTTACGACATACCGGTGGATTTGATTGTTACTGAGAAAAGGACGGTATGACTGATCCTGAAACAATGAAAATGAGAGCTGCCTCTCAATAGAATTTTAATTTCTATTTTGAGACAGCTCTTTTCTGTAATCAACATTTACAATTCCGACTGTCCTAAAAGATAGCTTCTCAGCCTGAGCAGATCCAATGCATCCACCGAACCGCTGGAATCTATATCTGCGGCTTTAAGGGCATCTCCCGTCAGGAGCTGGCTTCCCAGGAGGTGCATCTTGAGAAGTGTGAGATCCAGTGCGTTGACTTCATTATCGCCGTTCAAGTCACCTTTTATGATTTTTACCGGTCCGGCAGGTTTGGTTCCGTCGGGTTCGGTGCCGCCTGCCAGAACACCGGAATCATAGACACAGATATTATCTGTTTTGACAGGTGTGCCTGTCCAGTTGCTGTCTTCAATTTTCAACCCCTGATAGCTCCAGTCGTCGGACGGATTCCAATAGTTCTGCCATGCATATGTCCCCAGTGCAAACTGGTATTTTTTATTGGAATTGGCTATGGAAAAACCGTCCCAGGTCACTTCCACATAGTATATTTTATTTTCTCCCAGTTTGCTGCTGGTGTATTTATGAGGCCCCGAAAGTATGGCATTATAATTTGTCTCTGCAGCTGTCTGGTCGTATAGCTCCCTCATCTCAATGCTGTTTGGATCAAGGGAGGTCATTCCGGTTGCATCAAAATAATATCTGACCGAAATATTTTTTGAAGTTTTTGGAGCGTTGGACTTGACATAGAAGGTTACTTCGGTGGCTTTTGGGCCATCCGACTGCACTATGTTGACACCGAAGGCTTCAACCCAATATGAAGTTCCTTCTTCTTCACCGCCTTTTTCCTCAGGAGGGAAATTGGGAGTAATCTGCATTGAAGGATCCCCGAAGAAGCGGTAAAGGCCGGCACAGGCGCCCACAAATGCCGCATTGTAGTCTATTGTTACTTCATTGTAGACATAGTCCGACGTCACATCCTTGTGTTCATCCTTTGAACCGGGACCGCCCACCAATGCACCATAGAGCACATGCTTGTGGGGAGCGGGATCTTCAGCCATTGAGGTGCCTGATGCCGCTCTGTGGTGGGGGTATTTCACCGAAATATCGCTGTAGCCTACTATGTAGCAGCGGTTTAAAGGGTTGTTGCCCAGCAGGTAATTCATTTGTGATTTTGCCCACTGGCCGTATTTTGAGGGGGTATTGCCGTGATGCTTGTCGTAAACCACGGCCAGCAGTTGGGTGGCCGTGTTGTATCTGGCAGAACCCCATTGATTGAGAAATGCATATCCGCCGGGGGTTATGGTTACGGTTTTACCTGTCATCCAGCTGTCAATTGTTTTGGCAATCTGTCCCCAGAAATTTATTTCCTCATAAGGGCTCTTGTTTGACGCGGCTCTGTACCTGTCTTCAAATACCTGGCTGTTTTTGTCATATAAGTCGTCTATTTCGGCAATGATACATGCGGTACCGGCCCAGACATCGTTCCAACAGTGTGTCCAGGAGGGGGGGGCATAATAATCAAAATATTTGAAAACTTCGTTCAGATAATGATCTTCCTGTGTTGCCAGGTAAAGCCATGCCCCTGCCCAGCAATAATCATCCTGCCATTTTGAAGAGGTATAATAACCCTTGGGGCCGTCGGCATTGCATGACTTGGTAGGGCATCTTTCGGCAAATTCAAACAGGGCCTTTGCATATTTAAGGCTTTTAGCCGCGTATTGAGGATCCTCATCCTTGAAGTTCATATAGTTGACTGCAAGTGAAGCTGCCGCGGCAGACACACAGTCTGTGGAGGGCAGTTCTTCAGTGGCAAACCAGCCTCTTCTGAACATTTCGTCATTTTCAGGAGCATTCCAGTAAGCGTGGTCCACATCACCGTCGCCTACCTGGTAGCAGAAGGCTATTGCCTTACCTGAGTTATCCAGGTATGTACACTTCATGAAGTAATCATTAAAATATTTCAGGATTGTTTTGGCATGGACGTCCTGGCCTGTGGCTTGGTATTGCTCCCTGAATTCATAAAAGCCCCAGCCCAATGTAGAACCGGAATATGCCTCGGGCATACCGAATTTTACATGGTCGCCGGCATCGTGAAAGCCTCCTGATACATCGAGTTTTCCATCTCCGTCAGGATCGAGAATGCTTTTATTTTTGGTGATAAAGCTCTGTGACATATTTGTGTTGGTGGTATCAAGGGGAAGCTGTGCGTCATAGATATGGCAATCATCTCTCCATTTGTATTGGCTGCTTTCGCCGACGCCGGTACCGCACATGTTAGCATCATAGAAATACTGGGAATACTGCAGTGCTTTTGCGTAATTATACTCCGCACCGGCAGCACTGACATTCATATTTGCGGCAGGGAGGACCAATGCTGTCAGAATTACGGCACTTATGACCGAACAGCCTGCCCTCCTTAAGAAATTAAGTTTCTTATTCATAATGGTTATTCCTTTCGAAATCAACTTATTTTATGATTTATCAGATTACTTGTTGTTTACTGGAAATACGGATATTTGCCCGAGCAAATACTGCTTGATGAGGGCGAGATCCAATGCATCGGTTGAGCCGTTGCCGTCCAGGTCGGCAGCTTTGATCCCCTGGTTGTTATCCAGGATGCATTTCTTCATCAATGCCAGATCCAATGAATCAA
>JAFABO010000201.1 GCA_023426005.1 Bacillota bacterium
ATGGAAAAGGTTTTGAAGGGAAATTCGGGCATGGACTGGGACACAGTCTGGGACTTGAAATTCATGAAAACCCGAGACTGTCAATGGGCGGGAATAAAGTTCTTGAAAATAATATGGCAGTTACTGTGGAACCTGGAATATATGTTGAGGGTTTAGGCGGTGTCAGAATTGAAGATACTATCATTATAAGAGATCAATCTCCGCAAATTTTAACTCAGGCTCCAAAAGAAATCATTATTCTGTGAAAATGAGAGATTTAAGTACTAAATTAACCAGAAATAAAGTATTTGGTGATTAATTTCGAAAATTTACTTGCCTAAACGTTAAAATTAATTTAATATAAACTAGGAACAATTAAACATAAAAAATTCTTTATGTTATTTATTAATTCACAAAATGTAAATTTTATTTATATCATGGAGGTAAGATATGATAGTAGCAGGCGATTTTAGAAACGGTGTGACCTTTGAACTGGATAATAATATCTTTCAGGTTGTGGAATTCCAGCATGTTAAACCCGGTAAAGGTGCTGCTTTTGTTAGAACAAAGCTGAAGAATATAGTAACCGGTGCAACAGTTGAAAGAACCTTCAATCCAACCGATAAAATGCCAAAAGCCCATATTGAAAGAAAAGATATGCAGTATCTTTACAACGATGGCGATTTGTACTATTTCATGGATGTTGAGTCCTATGAACAGCTTCCTATAAACAAGGTTGCAATAGGAAACACTCTTGATCTCGTCAAGGAAAATGAAGTAGTCAGGATACTTTCACACAAGGGAAATATATTCGGAATTGAGCCACCAACCTTTGTGGAGCTTGAGGTTACCCAGACTGATCCCGGCTTTAAAGGTGATACTGCTACAGGTGCTACAAAACCTGCTACTGTTGAAACAGGAGCTGTTATAAAAGTTCCCCTTTTTGTTAATACTGGAGATATTATAAGAATAGATACCAGAACAAATGAATACATGGAAAGAGTAAAATAAATAAAATATACTCAAGTAAAAAATGAGGAGGTAGGATTATGAGTTATATTAGTGAACGAGTTGCTTTCATTAAAGGTTTGGCAGAGGGTATGAAAGTAGATGATACTACAAATGAAGGCAAGCTTTTGACTGCCATCATTGATGTTTTGGACGACATTTCCCTTGCAATCGAAGATGTTGAAGAGATTCAGGATGAAATGAGCGAGCAGGTGGATGGAATTGACGAGGATCTTGCCGAACTTGAAAAAATTGTTTACGAAGCTGAGGATGAGATCGAATTTGAAGAGATCGAATGCCCTTACTGTGGTGAGGAAATAGAGGTTGACCTTGATTTGATCGATGAGGATGCGGAAGCGATTGAATGCCCTCACTGTCACCAGAAGATAGAACTTGAATGGGATTGCGATTGTGATGGCGATGAATGTGGCTGTGGACATGACCACGATGAAGAGTAAATATTAAGACATAAAACTGCCGACAAATATTTGTTGGCAGTTTTTTATTCTCCAGGGAAGTATAAATTTATTTGATAAAAATCAGTGGCTGAAGGCCATAATATGGCTTGGGAGGTTAAAGGTGAAAAAAACCATAGGCATACTGGCACATGTGGATGCCGGAAAAACTACATTTGCAGAGCAGATTTTATATCACACCAATAGTATCAGGAGCAGAGGGCGGGTTGACCACAAAAATGCCTTCCTTGACAGCCACGAGATTGAAAGGAACAGAGGGATTACAATATTCACCGATCAGGCTGTTTTTACATATGGGCATTCAACCTGCTATTTGATAGATACCCCGGGACATGCCGACTTTTCGGCGGAGATGGAAAGGGCATTGCAGATAATGGACTATGCAGTTGTCATTATCAGCGCTGTGGAAGGCGTGCAGGGCCATACTGAAACCGTATGGCAGCTCTTGAGAAATTTGAATATTCCCACCTTCTTCTTTATAAATAAAATCGACCGTGCAGGGGCAAATATTGAAAAGGTTATAGATGATATAAAAGTAAAGCTGACGGGAGAAATCCTGTTTACGGGCGATTTGGTTCAGGAAGCCGTGAAAAATACTACTTGCCTGTCCATAGCCCATCTCAAAAGTACAAATCCCGGATTGATGGAATTTGTAGCTGAAAGAGATGAAAACCTATTAGAGCTTTATTTGCAGGGAAAGGTGGAAAGGGTTGACTGGCTGGCTGAATTGAGGCAGTTGATAAAGCAGGGCCGTGTTTTTCCCTGCATGGCGGGCTCGGCTCTTCAGGATGTTGGTATCACAGAGTTTATAGAAGTCCTTGACCTGCTGTCATATTCTGATTATGAAGGAAAAGAGTCTGAGAAATTCAGCGGCAGAGTATATAAAATACGCCATGATGAGCAGGGGAGCAGAATCACATATATAAAGGCTCTTTCGGGAAAGCTTTCTGTAAAGGAAGTTCTGGAATACGGCAAGCAGGATGAAACCACCGGCAATGCCAGGCCTTCTGAAAAAGTAAACCAAATAAGATTATACAGCGGCACCAGGTTTGCAACAAAAGAATTAGTTTCGGCAGGAGAAATTTTCGCTGTTACAGGTCTTTCGAAAGCCTGTGCCGGAGATGGAGCCGGAACTCTGGAAGAAAGAGCCGTATACAGGATGACACCTGCACTTAAGTCCAGACTTATCTTTGATAAAAGTTTAAACAACAAGGAAGTATTGAACAAAATGAAACTGCTCGAAGCAGAGGATCCGGCCCTTAATATTTCCTGGAATGAAGCGCTTCAGGAGCTGCACTTCAACATAATGGGAGTTATACAGCTGGAGGTGCTGAGGCAGGTAATAGAACAAAGATTTTCATATAAAGTGGATTTCGGGCCCTGCCAGGTTCTTTACAGGGAGACCGTATCCCGGCCGGCAACGGGATATGGGCACTTTGAGCCTCTGAGACACTATGCCGAAGTACATTTGAGACTTGAGCCGGCACCCAGGAACAGCGGTATCTCCTTCAAAAGTATCTGTCATATAGATGACCTTTTTCCCAGTTACCAGAATCTGATCCGCTCCCATCTGTTTGAGAAGGAGCACAATGGAGTGCTTACCGGCTCGGCAGTTACAGATGTTGAAGTCACCCTTTTGACAGGACGGGCCCATCTGAAGCATACCAGCGGGGGTGATTTCAGGGAAGCAACTTTGCGTGCCCTGAGACAGGGGCTGGAGAAAGCCGGATGTATATTGCTGGAGCCCTTCTACCGCTTCAGGATAGAAGTTGATATGGACAGTATGGGAAGGGTTTTATCGGATATACAGAAAATGCACGGTGATTTCGAGCCTCCTGAAACTCAGGAAAACAAGGTAAAAATAAGAGGGCGGGGCCCTGTTGCAACCTTTATGAATTACAGTATGGAGCTGATTTCCTTTACAAAGGGAAAGGGCAGTATAAACCTGTTCTTTGACGGTTATGATATTTGTTATAATGCATCCGAAGTAATTGAAAAGTCGGGTTACAATAAAAATGCCGATCCGGAATACACCTCAAATTCTATTTTTTGTGCCAAAGGTGCAGGTTTTACAGTAGAGGCAGATAAGGCTGAGGAATACATGCATTGCTTATAATTGCAAAAACTGCTATAGCAAATACAACAATTGTATTGACACACTAGTACAATTACTGTATTATTGTATTAAGTGATTAGTACAACCATACAGTAATGCAATACCACAAGCTATTGAAAGGAATGTAAAATATGAATAAAAAAATAAATCTTTTGTTGGCAATCATATTTGCCCTGTTCTTTATTTCGGGGTGTACTTATGGAAGCGGAAGTTCAACCGGATCGGTGGAGATAAATACTTTTTCAAAAATGTCCATGTCCTATCAAAAATTCAGCGGCTACAAAGCTGCCGGCTTGCATGTAAAAGAAGGTGAAGCCGTCGAGGTCAGTGTTGACATAGTTTCCAATAAAGGAAAGCTGGATTTCACAATTGTTAAGAAAGCGGATAAAAAAGATGGGAAGAATCAGACCGATGAGACAGTATACCAGGGAAACGACCTTCCGACCTCGGAGTTCAAGGTGACACTTGACGAACCCGGTGACTACAAAATTACAGTTACGGCGGAGGAACATAAGGGAAGCTACAAAGTAACCTGGCATGAAGCAGATAAAAAGGGACAGTAAAATTACCGAAAGGGGGTATTTCCATGGCAAATGATTATTCGTCAAATGTGCCCATTTATCTTCAGATAATGAATGATGTAAAACTCAAAATAGTATCCGGTGTCTGGGAACCGGGTCAGAGGCTGCAGTCTGTGAGAGACCTGGCTGTTGAATTTTCGGTAAATCCCAACACCATGCAGAGAGCTCTGGCTGAGCTGGAAAGAGGTGGTCTGCTCTATACCGAAAGAACTTCAGGAAGATACGTTTCGCAGGATCAGCAGAAGATATCAAAAGCCAGAAGCGAGATGGCCGAAGAGTATACCGGGAGCTATTATAATGCCATGCAAAAGCTGGGCTACAAAAGTGCGGAAATAATCAATATAGTATCAAATAAATCAAGTCTTTAAATGGAGGAGGCTAATAAATGAGCAGGATAATTGAAATAAGTTCATTGGATAAGAAATACGGCTCAAAGAAAGTACTGGATAATATATCACTTGCACTTGAAAGCGGAACTATAGTGGGTTTGCTGGGACCGAACGGCTGCGGCAAGACTACCCTGATAAAAACAATAGCAGGTCTTATTAAAGACTATAAAGGGAAGGTGCTGATTGACGGCTCCGAACCGGGTGAATACTCAAAATCCATAATTTCCTACCTGCCTGAAAAAACTTATTTGTCTGAAAATTATAAAGCAAGGGAAGCGCTGGATTTCTTTGAGGATTTTTACGCCGACTTTGACAAAAAGAGAGCTTTGGAAATGTTGGATCAATTTAAGCTTGATCCCGACCAAAAAATAAAAAGCATGTCAAAAGGCATGCAGGAAAAGGTCCAGCTTATATTGGTCATGGCCAGGAAAGCAAAAATATATCTTCTGGATGAACCGCTGGGAGGTCTGGATCCGGCATCCAGAAAAGCAATGCTGGATATTATCTTGAATAACTATTCGGAGGACGCGGTGGTTTTTCTTTCTACACATTTGATCAACGATGTGGAAAGAATATTCGACAGGGTAATCATGATTGGAGAAGGTAAAATACTGATTGACGATACCGTGGACAATATACGTGAGAATAAGGGAAAATCAGTGGTGGAATTATTTGAGGAGGTGTTTAAATGTTAAACAAATTATTAAAGTACGAATTCAGAGATACTGCACGCACCATTCCTCTGTTTTATCTTGTCAGTTTGATTTTTGCCGGTTTGGTACTTTTGGCAAAGCTATTGAACATTGAATGGTTTCAGATGACTACGTCGATAGTACTCCTCCTGCTGGGAATTGCTGTCTCAATAATTACTTTTGTTATTATAATTATAAGATTCTATAAGAACCTGTATTCAAACGAAGGCTATCTGATGTTTACGCTGCCTGTTAAACCTGGTCTGCTGCTGGCTTCCAAATCAATAGCGGCATTTTTCTGGATTATTTTAAGCTATTGTGTCACTGCAGGAGCATTTTTTATAAGCATATATGGTTTAGGAGTCGCAGGTGAACTGACTTTTGCAATGAATGAATTAAAGAGCTCCGGCGCCGGAAAAATTCTCTATTTATTCATACCGGCCATTGTTCTTGCAACTCTGTACCTACTGGGACAAATATACTTCGCGGTAACCATGGCCAATATGCCGGCTTTTCAAAGTATAGGCATAGCGGCGGCCTTCCTGGTTTTTATAGCAGCAAATATAATTTTACAGATAGTGGAGGCAATGTTTACTATTTTTGTTCCATTTTCAGTTGAAGTTGGCTTTGCAGAAAACATCAGCGCTTCACTGACATCTAAAACAATGTTCGGCTATATCCTGGAGCGCATAAAAGGACCCGAGCCCACAGGCGTTGTAATCGGACTTGGGGGTTATGTATTTGAAGTCCTGATGGTTTGTATCCTGTTTTATGTAACGTCACGGATGATAAAAAATAAGGTATCATTAAAATGACACCTTATAAATAGAATATTTAAAAATGATAACTCAACTTTACCTGGAAAATAAAGTTGAGTTATTTTTTTTACATGTCATAAACCTGGACAAAGCCTAATATATATAAATAACTTAATTTAGGAGATGTATACACATGATTAAAGGGGTTCAAAGTGACATATTGCCTTATTTGATACCAAGCATCAGGGCAATCTTAATGAAGATGAAAGTTGAAAAGTTGGACAATCTTCAGGAAATACGAATGAGGGCAGGAAAACCACTGATGGTCTCTTACGGCAGCAAGGAGCTGTTTGTGACTGTAAACGGTGAAGTATCTCCCTGTATAAAGGAAGCATATATGGTAGCTCAAAATGAAATAATCAAGTCCCTTGAATTAATGAGTGAAAATTCTGTTTATGCTTTTCAGGAAGAGATAAGATCCGGGTATTTGACTCTGAAAGGGGGTCACCGTGTCGGTTTAAGCGGGCGGGTGGTAGTTCAGGAGGGACAGATCAGAAATATTAAGGATTTCAACAGCTTAAACATACGTGTGGCAAAGGAAATCTACGGCTGTTCAAGCAAGATTGTCAATTTCATAATCAAAGGCAGCAATGATATATACAACACCCTTATAATAGGCCCGCCTCAGAGCGGAAAGACAACAATTTTACGTGATGCCGCAAGGCTTCTCAGCAATGGCGGCGAAAGCATTGATTTTAAGGGGCTGAAGATAGGAATTGTAGATGAGAGATCTGAAATAGCCGCCTGCAGCAAAGGAATTCCCCAGAATGATGTGGGTTTCAGAACCGACGTTATGGACAGCTGTCCTAAGGCCCTGGGAATGGAAATGCTGCTCAGAAGCATGTCTCCGAATATTATTGTAACGGATGAAATCGGTACTCAGGGCGACAAGGCGGCAATACTGAAAGTACTTAACTCAGGAGTCAAAATCATTGCTTCGGCACATGGCTATAACATTTCAGAGCTGAAAATGCGGGAGGAACTTCTGGCAATGCTCAAAGCAAATACATTTGAGAGATATATAGTTCTAAGCTCAAGCAATGGGCCCGGAACGCTGGAAGAGGTGTTTGATTCCCAGCAGTCGGCCATCTACAGGAGGTGTTCCTGATGCTGCTTAAAATGATTGGGGCCGTGGTTTTAACAGGGGCTACAAGTTTGATAGGTTTTCTGCTTGCCGCCGATTGCTCAAAAAGGCCCAGAACCCTGCGGGAATTGCAGGCTCTGCTTCAGATGCTGGAAAATGAAATAAGCTATTTATCAAATTTGCTGACAGAGGCCTTTTTAAGAATATATGAAACCTCAAAGGTAGATGCAGCCATACTTTTCAAAGCTGCCGCTCTGAATCTTCAAACCGGTGGAGTAACAGCAGACATGGCCTGGGATAAGGCCGTTAATGAATATTATTCGAAGCTTTCACTGAACAGGGAGGACAGGACCATATTGATCACTTTTGGCAAGATGCTTGGAAATTCCGACCTTGAGGGGCAGCTTAACAACATCAGGCTTGTTTCCTCCCAGCTCAGGCTGCAGGAGGCCAAGTCGGAAGAAATGAAAAAGAAGAACGAAAAAATGTATAGGACCCTTGGGGTTTTAAGCGGTTTGGCATTGGCCATCGTACTATTCTAGCACTTTTAATGCAGGGCTCTCAAGCATACAATTTTTCGCCATAGGTAGGACAAGGCAGAATATCCATAAATATTTAACAGCCGCTAGGCTCAAAGCCATAATATGGCTCATGGAGGTCAGTATGAATGTAGATCTGATATTTAAAATAGCTGCAATAGGGATACTGGTATCGGTACTCAACCAGGTGCTGGAACGGTCGGGCCGGGAGGAACAGGCAATGATGACCACACTTGCAGGAATTATCGTTGTTTTAATGATGGTATCCAAAGAAATAGCAGGACTTTTTGCCGCCGTAAAAACAATGTTCCAGTTTTAATGTTTATACGAATTTCAATGGACAAATCAATGGGGTTAAAACTATGAGGGTACAGATGATATGGATATACTTCAAATTGTTTGCATTGGTATTATAGCAGTTATTTTAACAGTAACCATCAGACAGCAGAAACCTGAAATTGCCATGCTGGTCAGCATAGTTGCCGGACTTCTGATATTTGTTCTGATAGTGGTCAAGCTTACCTCGGTTATTGATTTTATAAAAACCTTCAGCAGAAAAGCAGACATTGATGCCACCTACATCACAATTCTGCTGAAGATAGCAGGCATCGCATATATCGCAGAGTTCGGAGCCGAGGTGTGCAAGGATGCTGGAGAGTCGTCAATAGCGTCAAAAATCGAGCTGGCAGGTAAAGTAACAATTGTAATACTGGCGGTTCCTATAATCACATCACTGCTGGATCTGGTCGTCAAGCTGATGCCATAGCAGTCTGTAATATATGAATTCATATATAGCCGGCGGTGTATGTTAGGGCCTGTAGAAGATTTGTTTATGTTTTAAAGCTGCTGCATTGCGGCAATGGGGGTAGTATGCAAAGGAAAAGGAATTTGAAAGAATCCAAAGAGGGAAGGAAACTGAAAATTATTATTTTAATTGTTATGCTGCTGCTCAGCATTTTTTACCCTGTAGAAATCAATGCGGCTTCTCAGTCAGAAGACAAGCTTCCCTATACCGGGACTTCCGCAGTAAAGGAAAAAAAGACTGAGGCCCCTGACGACACCCTGAGCATAATAAACGGACAGCTGGAGGCCAATGACAGCACGGCAATCAGTGAAAGCATAAAGAAGTATTATAATAAGGATGCGGAAAAACTATTTCCTCAATTTGATCCGGAAAAAATTATTGCCGGTGCGGCCAAGGGAAATTTGGATTTCAGCCTTAAAGGAATACTCGACAGAGTGGTCAAATATTTGCTGGAGGAAGTTTTCCTCAATGTTGATATACTTTTTAAGATAGTTGTACTTGCAATAATTTGTGCGGTTCTCAAAAACCTTCAAAACTCATTTTTAGGGGAAAGTGTGGGCGAACTGGCATTCTTCGTCTGCTACATTGTAATTGTTTCGGTGCTGATGGTGAGCTTCAGCAGCGCAATGAAGATGTGCATGTCAATTATAGACAGCATGGTGACCTTCATGCATGCAATAATACCACTGCTGATAACACTGCTGGTTTCAGCGGGAAACTTCACTTCGGCGGGGATGTTCCAGCCCATTCTCATAATGCTTGTAGAAGTCGGTGCAACAGTAATAAAAAACTTTTTTATTCCGCTTATATTTCTGGTGACGGTTTTGAATATCGTAAATAACATTTCGGATAAAGTCCAGCTTACAAGGCTCTCGGGTTTTATGAAGCAAATATGTACCTGGGGATTGGGGCTGATACTCACAGTATTTATCGGTATAGTTTCCATACAGGGCTCCATGGGGGCCGTTGTGGATGGAGTGACCAGCAAAACGGCCAAATATGCGCTGGGGACTTTTATTCCGGTGGTGGGAAAGTATCTGGCCGATGCCGCCGATACAGTTGTGGGCTGTACATTGATAATTAAAAATGCTTCGGGACTTATTTCCATGATAGGTATAATTATTATCTGCCTGGCTCCGCTGCTTAAAATACTCGCCGTAATTATTTTGTACAAGCTGGCCTGTGCTTTTGTTGAGCCTATTTCAGATAAGAAAATAACAAATTGCCTTAATGATATGGCAGGTTCGCTGACATATATACTAGGAGTCACAGCAGCTGTGGCAGTGATGTTTCTGATTGCCATCACGGTTGTAATCAGTACAACAAATGTTTCTGCAATGATAAGGTAGGTGATGATATGCTTGAATTCTTGAGAAGCTGGATAATAAATATTGTAACAATTTCATTGATCCTGATTTTGTTTGAAATAATTGTTCCGTCAGGGAAAATTAAAAAAATAATTACTTTGGTGTCGGGTTTCGTACTTTTGATTGCCGTGGTAAATCCATTTCTTCAATTGAAAAACGGAAATTTCGATTTGGGTGAAGCTGTGCAAGCTGACAGCTTATATATTGACAGGAAAGAGGTTGAAAACAGCAGCAAGCTGCTGGAAGAGACCCAGGCCAAACAAATCGCAGAAGTCTACAAAAAAAAGCTGGCATTGCGGATAGAAGAAGAGGCAGGCAAGCTGGAAGGCGTCACGGTAACCAGGACGACAGTAGAAATAAATGAAGACTATAATTCTGAAAAATTTGGTGAAGTTACAAAAATATCCGTCGAATTAAAAAAGGCATCGAACGGAAAGGAAAAGAAAGGCATAGAACCTGTAGTAACGGTGGAAAAAATAGATATAAATGCCGGATTGAATAAAAAGAAAGAGAAAGAAAAGGAAGGTTTGAAATTTGTAGATCCTGAAGATAAGAGGCTGGCCGAGCTGGTAAAACAGAATCTGAACAGGTCTCTTGAGGTAAATAAGGAAAGTATTGAAGTGACCATTACTTAAGTTTTTACCGGGTAATTTCATATAATATCCTGGGAGGTAGCAAAATGAATAAGCTGGGCGAATTGGCGAAAAAAGTTCAAGAGAGGATAGGCAAATACGGCAGCAAGAAAATTATAGAGAAGGCTGTAATAATTGCAATAATAGGCGCTATATGCTTAATAGCAGGGAGTGTTCTTTTTGAAGATACACTTAAAAAAAATGTGGTTAAAACAACCTCAGAGTCAGTAAATCAAAAAAAGCAGGAACCTGCCGATCTTACCTCAGCCGAAGCAATGGGGCAGACTAAAGGTGAGTCAAAAACCGAAATAGAGGAAAACCTCAGGTCAATCCTGTCACAGATAAAAGGGGCCGGAAGGGTGGATGTGATGATTACCTTTGTTTCGGGGAGCGAGTCGGTACCTGCGGTAGATGTAAACTCAAGCGAAAACAGCACCCAGGAGAAAGACAAGGAGGGAGGTTCAAGGGATATTAAAGAGAACAGCAGGGATAGAAGCATCGTTTACGAAGAAAGCCAGGGGGTCAAGAAGCCTTTTGTTGTCAAAGAAATACTTCCGAAAGTAAAAGGCGTGGTCATCGTGGCCGACGGCGGAGGAGATGCCGAAGTCAGGAGCAACCTGACAAAGGCTGCCGAAGCGTTATTGGAGGTGGCTGCCCACAAGATCCAAGTGTTTCAGAGGAGAAACAATTAAATTTTATAAAAATAGAAATAAAGTGTGATACCAATGAATATACATAATCTTGAGAAGGAATGGTGCCGCACCGCCATTTCGAAAAAAGTCCTTATGGCTGAAAGCCAAGAGGAGCAATAAACTATTCAGATTGTTAGGAGGGTCTATGTGATGAAATTTTTAAAAAGAAAACAGATTATTGTACTATCACTTGTATTGATGCTAGTTATTGCCGGGTATCTGCAGTACAGCTACAACAAGAGCTCACAGTTCAGTGAGGAAGACTCTGCCCAGATCGGCGACGCTGTATATGTGGATAATCAGGATGTAACGGTCGATGGAACCGCATCGGTTGAGGATTCGGAGAAGACAGTAACTGCTTCGAAGGAGGCAAATAGCTACTTTGCCGAGACAAAAATGGACAGAGATGTTGTCAGAGGCAAAGATATAGAAATAATGAAGAGCATAACTGACGATCAGAGTGCTTCCAAGGAAGCAAAAGCCGAAGCCCAGGCTAAAATGATGAAGATAGTTGAAACTTCACAAAAGGAATTAAATATTGAGAACCTGATAAAGGGTAAGGGCTTCAGTGATGTTGTTGCATTGTTTGGTGATGACGGAAGTGTAGATATAGTTGTTAAGGCGCCGGCTATATCCAAGCAGCAGACAGCACAGATAGTTGATATAGTTA
>JAFABO010000002.1 GCA_023426005.1 Bacillota bacterium
TGGTGGAAGACTAGGTTAAAGAGCTGTTACAAACAAATGCAATACATATTAAAAGTATTGTAATAGTGCTCCCGTACAAGCATCAATAAATGGCTTGCTCACAAAGTACATACCTGAAAGTTGTACAGCTCACCACAAATGTTTTTGCTGCCGCAGCACACTCGACATCCTGCCTCGGGGTGCTGCTCAAATCGGCCTCCTGCCGATTTGCCAGCTAAAACACTTGTGTTTCGCCTACAATTTCAGGCTGTACTTTTAATTGAGCTTCGCATTTATTGAAGTTGTACTCCGCGCACTAAAAAAGATACTCATGTATTACATTTTGCCGCAATATAAAAAAGTCTCCGGTTCGGATTTATATTCTGGATTCAACAACACATAAAAAATCATAGATGGGCTTCAGCTCCTTGAAGCCTTTTTTCAATACCTCGGGAAGCTCCTTTGAAAAGGCCAGCTCAAAGTTATTTTGCACGCTTTCAAAAAATATATTTTTTCTGTCCAGCCAGGTTCTGATATTTTCTGGCTGATCAGGAAATTTGGTCCGCTTGTACATTTCCCCGCCTATTATGAATTTATCCTGTGCTTCATAGTATTTTTGTGCCATGATAAAAGCCGGATGTTTGTTGACTATCATATCGCGCATGTTGGCCATTGAAGCAGGTTCTGCGCCATAATAGCCTATTCCGTAGCTGGAACCCTTCTGATCTATTCCAAACCAGAAACAGGGAGCGGTGGACATCTGAGACTTATCTCTGAGAAAAACCAGCCAGACATTATCCCTGTAGAGGGTTTTATCCTTGGTAAAGCGGGTGTCCCTGCGGACTCTGGATATAAGTTTGGAGGGAACGGTTATAAACTGACTGTCAATCTCCAGCATTGTTGGAGCCAGCTCGTTTATCAGTTCGGTAAACGGGTTGTATACATATTTTTTATAATCGTCTTTATGGGCGTCATACCATTCCTTGCTGTTGTTCATTCTATTTTCAAATAAAAACCTGAGTGCGTCTCCGGTAATACCGTTAAAATTCATAACTGTCCTCCTATTATATTATAGTAATAAAGTTATATTAAGCAAAGCAAACGTCTGTTCTCTATATATTTTGACAGAAATTTTATCATAAAGCAACAGTAAATAAACCGACCTGTTTTTCAAACTTATTGGAATTTGCCCCATCCCTGTTGGAAAAACTGGTAAAGAGTGATATGATATTTTTACCTCTTTTTCTTGCCTGTTTGTATATAAGGTGGTATATTACAGTGGGGATTGAAGGAATTGAAGTAAAGGATGTCAATACATGAATAAGAGCATAGGGTTTTTGGGGCCAAAGGGAACTTTCTCTCACGAGGCTGTCGAAGGATACAGATCCGGGCAAAATGAAGCATATGAATTAAAGGAGTACCCGTCCATAAAGGATGTCCTTTGCGCGCTCAAGAACGGAGAGGTTGAGGAGGCAATAGTCCCTATAGAAAATTCGCTGGAAGGTGCTGTTAACGTTACACTGGATGTACTCGCAAAAGAAGAGGGCATGTTCATCGTGGATGAATTTATCATACCTGTAAACCTTAATCTTGTTGCAAAGCAAGGTACCAGGGCGGAAGACATAAAGGTTTTAATGTCCCATCCGCAGCCCCTGGGCCAGTGCAGAAATTACCTGAACACAAACTTTCCGGGGATTTTTCAATTGGAGGAAAACAGTACTTCAAAAGCAGCTCAGAAGGTTGTTGACGGAGACGGCACCTGTGCGGCCATCACTTCAAAAATTGCAGCAAAAATCTATGGACTTGAGGTACTGGAGAGAAATATCCAGGACAATGAAAACAATCACACCCGTTTTGTAATAGTAGCCGGGTCTTTAAAATCCAGGACAGGCGCCGATAAAACCTCCATTGTGTTTTCAACCGATAACAAGCCTGGAAGCTTGTACAGGATATTGGATATATTCAGCCTGTGGGATATAAATATGACAAGGATTGAGTCCAGGCCTTCAAAAAGTGCTCTGGGGCAATATATATTTTTTGTTGATATAGACGGGCATATTGAAGACCCGGATGTACACGATGCTCTGACTATGGTGAAGAGGAAGACCTCGTTTTATAAATTTATTGGATCTTATCCTGCCTTTGCGGGTAAAATATAGCGGAAATTTTTTCTGAACGCCGAAAAGTTTTTATTGAGCTTGTGCGTTATAGCCGGGAAATGAAGTCAAATAACCTTATAAGTGGTATAATTTAGGCACGAATAAGTGCGGAGGTTAATATGGCTTCATTTGATAATCAACTGGATATAACGAGAAATATTAAAATTATTGATTGGCTGAAAAGTGAGCTTCTGACAGATGTGGCCAACTTGTTCAAGGCTCTGGTAAATGGAGTCAGGGAAGAGGTTTCGGACACAATTTCAGACACTCTTGCCAATATAATTTTAATCTGTTATCTTCTTGGAAAAAGATTTGGAATTAATTATAGAGCAATTGAAACTAAGATTGAAAATAAGATCAGACTTGGCCTTGTCGAAAACCATGATGTAGAAAAATATTATGGGGATCTATCTGAGCTTTCAAGACATTTGAGCAGCTCAAGGGGAAGACGGCAGGGGGCCTGAGTCATGTGCTGGGCAAGAGGAGATTTTTGAATGGATAACAAAAAACTATCACGTATTTTTATTCCAAAGGCAGGTTTCTATCTTTGGGTAATTTTATTTTTGATTGGGATAATTACCATACTAAATCCATTAGTAGCTATTCCTGGATTTGTTTTATTTATTTTTCTCGTTATTTACAATTATAAATCAAACCATATCAGGAACAGGGAAATAACTAAATACATAGAAACACTCACATTTAACATCGACTGTGCCACGAAGGATACCCTGCTCAATTTTCCCATGCCTCTGGTACTGGCTGAACTTGACGGGACAACTGTATGGTACAATTCCTCCTTCAGGGGCATTTTTGAAGATGATAATTTTCTCCAGAAGACGGTGTCAAACCTTATTAATGAAATAAAGCCCCAGCTTACAGAGGGAGACAGTATAAATATTTCCAGGGACGTAACCATTAACAACCGTCACTATTCCGTATTGGGCAATCTTGTGAAGGTTGATGACAACAACGACAAGGAGAGCGTTATTGTGATGCTCTACTTTGTAGATAATACCGAGCTTGTAAATGAAAAGCAAAAGTTTGAGGACAACAAAAATACGGTAGGCGTTATTGTTATTGACAATTATGATGATCTGATGCAGAGTCTTGAGGACTCAAAAAGGCCTCAGATGCTGGCTGAGATAGAAAAGAAGATTACCAGCTGGATAAGTCACACGGGTGGTATTCTTAAAAAGTTTGAAAGAGATAAATATTTATGTATACATGCCTTTAAATATTTAAAAGAGCTGGAAGAAAAGAAATTTGAAATCCTTGAAACGGTAAAAGAGATCAATCTTGGAAACAAAATACCTGTGACTTTAAGTATAGGAATGGGCATAAATGCTCCCACAATTGTTGAAAACCTTCAGAATGCCTATGCCGGCATAGACATTGCTCTGGGCAGGGGCGGTGACCATGTGGTGATAAAGGACGGCGACAATTTCAGGTTCTTCGGAGGCCGGAACAGGGAGCTTGAAAAACGGACAAGGGTTAAGGCAAGAGTCATCGCTTATGCGTTGAGGGGGTTGATCGACCAGGCGCCGTCAGTACTGATAATGGGACATGAAAATGCGGATATTGACAGCCTTGGTGCTGCATTGGGCATATACAGAATAGTAAAAAGCCGTGACAAACGCGTAAATATAGTGCTGAATCATTCAAATGCAAATATTGATTCAATATTAAACAAGCTTGCAAAGGAGCCTGAATACAGCAATGTTTTTGTGGGCAGAAATGAAGCTCTTGATATTATAACAAAGAAAACGCTGCTTATAGTGGTTGACACCCACAGGCCAAGCTTTACCGAAACACCCGAGCTTCTCAGAATGACAGATCAGATAGTCATAATAGACCATCACAGGCGCGGAGCCGACTTTATTCAGGACGCAGTGCTTTCCTACCAGGAGACCTATGCATCTTCAACCTGTGAGCTGGTTACCGAGCTGCTGCAGTACCTCGAAGAAAAAATCAGGCTTACCAATATTGAAACAGAAGCTCTGTATGCGGGAATAGTGGTAGATACCAAAAACTTTATATTCAAAACCGGAGTCAGAACATTTGAAGCAGCATCTTATCTGAGAAGACAGGGAGTGGATACTGTCTCGGTCAAGCAGTTGTTCCAGAACGATTTGAAAACGTATATTACAATATCCAATATAGTAAAAGATGCCGAAGTAGTGTATGATAATATTGCGATCTCAACTTGTCCGACAAATATAAAAAATGCACAGTTGATTGCAGCTCAGGCGGCAGATCAGCTTTTGAGCCTTTCAGGACTTGTGGCGGCCTTTGTTCTCAGTTATCATGAGGGAGAGGTGGTCATCAGCGGAAGATCACTTGGTGAGATTAATGTTCAGATGATCCTTGAGAAGCTGGGCGGAGGCGGGCATATGACCGTTGCGGGAGCCCAGATCGAAAATGTGTCGATCCAGGAGGCCAAGGAAAGTCTGAAAACTGCAATTTATGAATACATTGACAGTTTGAACAAGGAGTAGCTGTCAACCTTCTTTATTCGCCTTATAGCGGATGAGGGAGTGAAGAGATTTCATTACAGTTTTGTGGCCGCTATTGCGGCTCAAAGCCACAATATGGTTCATGGAGGTTAACTATGAAGGTAATTTTAAAAGAAGATGTAAAGGGGCTGGGAAAGAAGGAACAGATGGTGGAAGCCAGCGACGGATATGCAAGAAACTTCCTGTTTCCAAGAGGACTTGCTGTAGAAGCAACTGCTGCAAATATGAATATTATGAAAACCAAAAGGGAAGCCGAAGCCCATAAGAAGGAAAAGGAAATAGCACAGGCTAAAGAGCTGGCTAACAAAATAAAGAGCATTACAGTTACTATAAAGGTCAAGGCCGGTGAAAACGGCAAGTTATTCGGATCAATCACCAGCAAGGATGTTGCCGAAACCTTGAAGACCCAGCATAAACTTGATATTGATAAGAAGAAGCTGGTCATGCCCGATGCAATAAAATCCGTTGGTACCTTTGAGGCTGAAGTCAAGCTGTATCCCGAAATAAGCTCAAAATTTACGGTAAAGATAGAAAGCCTGTAAAAACGCAGAGGAAGAATGGGGAAACGACATGGATTTAGGAGCTCTTGGCAGAATTCCTCCTCAAAGCATAGAGGCTGAACAATCAGTTATAGGATCAATGCTGATAGACAAGGAAGTAATTCCTGTCGTAATGGAAGTTCTTAAGCCGGAGGATTTTTACAGGCCAGACCACAAGGAAATATATGATGTAATAATAGAACTGTTTGACAGGGCTCAGCCAATAGATCTCATAACCGTTTCCGAACGCCTGAGGCTTCATGGCAAGCTGGACCTGGTGGGCGGGCTGGAATACCTGACAAACATTGCGACGGATGTGCCTACAACGGCAAATGTCAAACATTACGCAAAAATTGTTGAAGAGAAGTCTCTCCTGAGAAAGCTTATAAAGGCATCCTCAGATATAGTAGATCTGGGGTTTAATGCATCTGAAGAGGTTTCCTTCATACTGGACAAGGCCGAACAGAACATATTTGATATTCTTCAGAAAAGAAGCTCCCAGGGGTTTGTTCCCATTAAGGATGCGCTTGTTGATGCATTTAACAAGCTGGAGGAGTTATATAACAACAAGGGGCATATAACCGGGATTCCCACAGGCTTTGTGGATTTGGATTTTAAAACCTCGGGCTTACATAACTCAGACCTGGTTTTGATAGCGGCAAGACCTGCCATGGGAAAGACCGCCTTTGCTTTGAATCTGGCTCAAAATGCAGCAATTCACAGCGGGGTTCCGGTGGCCTTATTCAGTTTGGAAATGTCCAGAGAGCAGCTGGTAAACAGAATGCTCTGCAGTGAAGCCATGGTGGACAGTAATAAAATGAAGACAGGACAGCTTGAGGACAATGACTGGCAGAAGGTTGCCAGAGCCTTGGGACCGCTGTCCGAGGCACCAATATTCATTGATGATACTCCGGGTATTTCAATAACCGAAATCAGGGCAAAGTGCAGGAGAATGAAGCTTGAGCACAATTTGGGCCTTATAGTCATAGACTACCTGCAGCTTATGCAGGGGAGCAGATCAAGGAGTGAGAACAGGCAGCAGGAAATATCCGAGATATCCCGTTCTCTGAAAATCCTTGCCAAGGAAATAGATGTCCCGGTCATATGTCTGTCACAGCTGAGCCGTGCTGCTGAAACCAGAACGGATCACAGACCTATTTTAAGTGATTTGAGAGAATCAGGAGCAATAGAGCAGGATGCCGATATCGTTATGTTTTTGTACAGGGATGACTACTATAATCCCGATACCGAAAAGAAAAATATTGCAGAAATAATTCTCGCAAAGCACAGAAGCGGTTCAACCGGTACGGTGGAACTGGTATGGCTCGGACAGTACACCAAGTTTGCCAACCTGGAGAAATTCAGGCAGTAACTAGTGTATAGCATTAATGAAAAAATCTATTGCACATTCCTTAACAAGAGGATTTATAATGCTGAAACAACAGGTTTTAGATACAATTGAAAAGAATGAACTTATTAAATATGGAGATGGTATTGTGGTGGGCATATCCGGCGGGTATGACTCTGTATGCCTTCTCCATATTCTCTATTCCATTGCGGAGGACTTCTCTCTTAAACTATATCCTGTCCATATTAATCACATGCTGCGGGGCCGGGAGGCCATGCGTGACGAGGACTTTGTCCTGGCTTTCTGTACCGGATTGGGCCTTGATGCGGCAGCAGTCAGAATTGACATTGCCCAAAAAGCCCGGGATGAGAAAATATCCCTTGAGGAGGCAGGCAGAAATGCCAGGTATGAAACCTTTAAACGGATAGCCGGCGAAAAGTCGGCGGATAAGATAGCCGTAGCCCATTCCAGAAATGATCAGGCTGAAACTTTGCTCATGAGAATATTCCGGGGAACAGGTCCCGAAGGTCTTAAAGGGATTGAGTACAAAAGGGATAACATAATCAGGCCGCTGCTGGACGCCGGCAGGGTACAGATCGAAGAATATGTCGAGGGTAACGGCCTTAAAGCAATTACCGACAGCTCAAATCTCCACACCGATTATTTCAGAAACCGCATACGGTTAAATGTCTTACCTGAGATAAATAAGGCAGTGGGAGCCGACATTACCGAGAATTTATTGCGTTTATCAAAAATTATAGTGGCAGACGAGGATTTTTTACGATATAATTCTGAATTATACTATAAAAAAGCAGTGCTGGCCAAAAGGGAGTCTTTCATAGAACTGGATTTGAAAGAAATGGCTCAATTACACCGGGCTGTGAGCAGCCGGGTGTTGAGACAGGCATTTATTGATGTCAGCGGTGTTGCAACAGGGCTTGAGTATGTACATGTGGAAAAGCTGCTGCAGCTTGTCTCAAACGGATGTACGGGTGCAGGATTGGACTTGCCGCTGGGCTACAGGGCTGTGAGATCCTATAACTCCATTACTATACAAAAGCAAGGGGAGGAAAAGGCCGAAAAGTTCGAGTACTGCTTAAAACTGCCCGGCCATACTGAAATTAATATTATAAATAGTATGATTAAAAGTGAAGTACTGGATTTCGATAGCATTGAGCAGTGCAAAGCTTTTATCGGCCGGCAAAAGGGAATTTATAAAGAATTTTTCGACTTTGAAAAGATTAAAAATAAACTTGACATAAACAAGGATTTTCAACTGGTGGTAAGAAACAGACGTGATGGTGATATTTTCAAGCCGCTTAAGTCGAATGGTACAAAAAAACTGAAAGAATACTTTATTGATATAAAAATTCCTAAAAGCCGGCGTGACAGTTTTCCATTAATTGCAATAAATAAGGAGATTATTTGGATTATAGGAAATAAAACAAGTGATAATTATAAAGTAACTGATAATACTAAATCTGTATTGATGATTACTTATAAACAACTGGATTGATCAGGCTTTTATGGGAAAAGTCGACGGCGGAAATGAATAGCAGACTAGATTAAAACTTAAATTATAGAATAGATTATTATAATATGATGCTAAAACTTAACAAGGGGGATAAGTGGTAATGGATGTAATTGAGCGAGTTTTAATTTCAAAGGAGGAGCTCGATAGACAGGTAGAACAGTTGGGCAGCCGTATTTCAAAAGATTATGAAGGAAAAGAACTGGTCATAATCGGAGTATTAAAGGGTGGTTTTATATTCCTTGCGGATCTTGCAAGAAAAATAACCATACCTGTAGATCTGGATTTCATATCTGTTTCCAGCTATGGAGATTCGTCAAAGTCGTCAGGAGTTGTAAAAATAATCAAGGATGTTGATATAAATATATCGGGAAAACATGTGCTGATAGTAGAGGATATTATAGATACAGGACTCACCTTGAATCATCTTGTGGAATTGCTTAAAACAAGAGGGCCTCTCAGTGTTAAAATCTGTGCGGCACTGGATAAGCCGTCCAGAAGGAAGGCCGAAGTGCATGTTGAATATAAGGGGATTGAAATACCCGATGAATTTGTTATAGGCTACGGTCTGGATTACGTCGGAAAATACAGAAATCTTCCGGAAGTATGTATCCTTAAAAAGGATGTATACACAAAAAAATAAAAAATATTGACAGGCAATTGACTTTGTTGTGTTTTATATGTGTATATGCTAATATAATATATACTGTACAAAACAGGAAAAAAGCTATATACACTGATTATGATGTTTGAATGAAGTAGCAGATTGGTATTAAATTATATATGACAAACGTAGGTGGGGTTGGTTGAATCGGCCTATGGACTAGGTTTGATACCTTGGTTAGCATAAGGAGGGAGATATTTGAAATATTTTAAGGGTATCAGTTTTTATATTATTATTTTTATAATAATTTTAGTAATAATTACATTCTATACTGCGTCTGATAATCCTCCAAAAATGGATTATTCTATGTTATTGACCCAGATGGATGCAGGAAATGTAAAAAGTATTGGGCTACAAACTGACACAGCTACGGTAGAACTTAGAAAACCTTTGGATGAAAAAACCAAGGTGACCAAATACGTGGTAACCGTTCCGCCTGATGTTACTTCGGCATCTGAGAGGTTCACAGATGCATATATTGACAAGAAAATAGAAAAATATAATGTTACAACCCCGCCGCAGCCGCCGTGGTGGGTATCCATTCTTCCGACTATCGGATTTATCGTTATAGTTATTTTGATCTGGTTCTTCTTTATCCAGCAGTCCCAGGGCGGCGGAGGCGGAAACAGGGTGATGTCCTTCGGTAAAAGCCGTGCAAAAATGACTGTTGATGATAAAAAGAAGATTACTTTTGATAATGTGGCAGGAGCCGATGAAGAAAAGGAAGAACTGGCTGAAATAGTTGAGTTCCTTAAAGCTCCGAAAAAATTTGTTGAGTTGGGTGCCAGAATACCAAAGGGTGTACTTTTGGTGGGACCTCCCGGTACAGGTAAAACCTTGCTTGCAAAGGCTGTATCCGGCGAAGCGGGAGTGCCCTTCTTCAGCATAAGCGGTTCCGACTTTGTTGAGATGTTTGTCGGTGTGGGTGCTTCCCGTGTCCGTGATCTTTTTGAGCAGGCAAAGAAAAATGCACCCTGCATAGTGTTCATTGATGAAATTGACGCTGTGGGCCGACACAGAGGAGCCGGTCTGGGCGGCGGACATGATGAAAGAGAACAGACTCTTAACCAGCTGCTTGTTGAAATGGATGGTTTCG
>JAFABO010000003.1 GCA_023426005.1 Bacillota bacterium
AGGATTTCCATGCAGCAGGTATTGACGGATTGAACAGGAGCATTTCGCCGTCGGATCTCATACCTCCGAAACCGTATACTATATTGACCCATGCGGCGGCAATGGAAGTGGTATGCAAACCTTCCCTAGTGTTTCTGTTATAGTTGTCCAGGTCCATACGGGTTGCAAAACTGAAGAAGTCAAAGGCTTCCCTGTGACATCCCAGCTCGGAGGCCAGAACCGAGTGAACCGACGGTGAAAGCGAGGATTCATGTATGCATCTGGGCTCATAGAATTCGTAATTTACTTTTTTGCTTTGACGTGAAAAATCCTGATTGTGCAGGAACATGAACATCAGCACATCCGGCTGCTTTATCATGTCATTTCTGTATATCCTGTCATAGGACCAGTTGTGATAAAGTGGAAAGTCTGCAACAGGTATGGATTTGATATCAATATGGGGCAGATCGAAGTACCCTTCGTGCTGTTCATATATTCCTGTCGCTGCTTCCAGTGGAATCCTCATATTTTCAGCCATACGGCTCCAGTTATCCAATTCGGCCGCATCAAGGCCGAGCTTCTTTTGAATCTGCACATATGCTTCGGATTTAACGGCTTTAGTCTCCGATAAAACATCGATAGTATACTCAAAGGTCTTTTTGGCCATAAAATTTGTGTAGCAGTTATTGTTGACCATCATCTGGAATTCATCGGGACCCATGACACCATAATACCCGAATCTGCCCGTCCTGGAGCTCCACTGGCCCCTTGTGGCAAGAAAGCGGCATATCTGCACCAGCATCTCCAAACCCTTTTCATGCAGGAAGGCCCTATCTCCCGTAAGCTTTACATAATGCCTAATGCCATAGGCTACTGCCGTACTCGGTTGGAATTGGAGACTTGCATGCTGCCATAGTGTGCAGCTCTCCGTTCCGTCCAGTGTCGCTATGGGATAACATGCTCCGTCACAGTCCAGGTCTCCCGCCCGTTCAATTGCCTGCGGAAGAGTGCTGTATCTGTACTCCAGCAGGTTCCTTGCCGCTTTTGGGTTACTGAAAAGGTAAAAGGGCAGACAGTAAGTCTCGGTATCCCAGAAGGCATTTCCGCCGTACGCCTCCCCGGTCAGACCCTTTGCCCCGATATTCATGCCGGAATCCTCCCCGTGGTAGGTCTGATGCATCTGAAAAATGCAGTATCTTATTCCCTGCTGATTGTCGTCATCACCCTCAATGGAAATATCAAAATTATCCCAGATTCCGTTCCAGTAGACTCTATTTTCAGCCAGGACCTCATCGTACTTTTTTACGCAGTTCAGTTTTGCAAGTTCAGTTCCCTCAAACCATACGTCTTCAGGATTCTTAGACGTATTCTTTTCGGCATGCACCACAGCCGCCTTGTCAAAGTGGAGCTTTTTTCCCTTTTCCAGAACCAGGTCAAAGCCCAGGTAATTCAATTTATCCTTCTCAACATATGTATAATCCAATATTTGCCTGCTTTGTATTCTAAATCCGGCATATACCAGCTGCCCGCTTGATTTGGTCCTTCCCAGGCTTCCGGTGATGCCGTCCGCAATTCCCTGCTTCAGACAATCCCAAAGACTTCTTTGCATGGTCTCATGTATGGGTGAAAAGTCAAGACCGGCTTTGACTGCAATTTCTCCCGAAAAATTTACAGGTTCAAGTGCAACTCTCTGGCAGCCCAGTTTGGGTGTTATCATGCTCAGAAATCTTACAAGCTCCACCTTGAGTTCCTTCCCGGTTTTTGTATGCCATAGGAACTCTCTGGTCAGTACACCGGCTCTCATGTCCAGCTTTCTCTTGAAGCCGCTGATTTTACTCTTTGCAAGGTCAAGTTCCTCTCCATCCAGTTCCAATCTGGTGTAAAGCCAGTCAACACCGTTGACCATGAAGGTTCCGCGGTTTGAAATGCCCCTGTAGGCGGATTTTTCCGTTATATTTTCTTCGTATACCCCGTTCAGATAACTTCCCTGCAGTTTGTCACCGCTGTAGCCCTCTTCAAAATATCCGCGCACTCCCATGTACTCATTCCCAAGTGAAAATACCGACTCGGATACACGGCCGTACTCAGGATCAAAGCCTTCTTCAATTACCTCCCAGGGACATACTTTAAAATATTTATCTGCAAATTTACCCATATAGCCTCCATCTTTGAATCACAGTGTTTATATTTGCATGTATTTTAATTACATTTTTAATAAATTTTAACTTGCCTAAACTAAAGAAGGTTGGCACAGAACCAGCTGTGCCAACCAACCTTTCAGTAGAGAGCATTAATTATTTCTTTTTAGCTGCTACAAATTCATCCAGCTGTTTTTGTTTTTCTGTAATAACTTTTTCCATTCCGGCTGCCTTTAAGGCATCATTGAATTTAGGAATTGTTGTTGCAGGGTCTACCGAGCCGGAATATATGGCACCTGTGTACTGCTTGATTACATTGTTATATGCGGCAACTTCGTTCTTTACAGGTGTTGGATCAAAACTGAAACCGAGAGCCGCCGATCTGTCGGCACTTTCGTTGAACTTCTTGTACTGGTCGTAAATATCCTTCTCATCCGCTTCCCACAGATAGTTAAGTGTAACATCACCCATCAGCCAGCTCATGTTCAGGTTATAAGTTGAATTTTCAGCCGTCATTCCATCCGGATACTTGATGGTATTCTCATCGGCTTTTACATAGTCCTTACCTTCAATACCCCAGTTCAACAGGTTAACCAGGTATTTGTCCTTATGGAGCAGGTTTGCAAACATTACCGAACGTGCGGGATCGTTTGCCGTGCTTGGTACTGCAAGTATGGCGCTTGCTGCATCACTTGTGGTCATATACGGCTTATCCATTGGGATATAGATTACAGGCATACCGCATTGACGGCCTTCCTGTGCTGCTATACCCGGTTTTCCCGACTGGCCGTAACCTGCGGCCTTTTTAGCTTTAACTGCCAGGTATTCCATCTGGGTTGTCGAAGCGGCATCCTTATTTACGTAACCCTTGGTAAACCACTCGCGGGTTAATTTGGCAGCGTCCATGAAATCCTGCTGTTCAAACATGTTTACAACCTTTGTGTCTCCTGCTGTTCTGCTGATACAGCCCGGACCGTCACCAAGGGTATCATAGGCATTTATAGCCATCATCTGAACCATTGGTGAATTTTCAGATCTTGCTGCCAGAGGGGACATTCCGGGTTCGCCCTGTTTTATTTTTTCGAGGTAGGGAGTCAGGTCGGACCAGGTCTTGATTGTATCGGCACTGATGCCGTATTTGTCTGCTATTTCCTTATTGAAAATCAAACCTTTATCGGCAGCCCATTCCTTGTAGCCTGTAAGACCATATGCCTTGCCGCCTATAAAGCCGGCTTCTCTGACATCCTGCGGAACTGTTGCCAGATAGTCGGGAGCATATTGTGCAATCAAATCATCTACTGCAAGAATTTGTTTCTTTGCCGCGAACTGCGCTTCAAACATCCAGGATGCAGTAAACATCAAATCAAATTTCTCGCCTGAAGCAAACATAAGATTAACTTTATTAGCGTAATTTCCCCATGAAATCGGACGGTATTCCAGAGTAGCGTTTATTTTCTCTGTCAGATATTTACTCGCTTCTTCATTTACTGCCGCCAAATTCTTAGGAGTTTCACCCATTGTTACAAAAACAAGCTTTACAGGTTTCAATGTCTTGGGATCAATCGCGCCTGCCTCGGTCGATGCAGCGGCGGTCGATTCGGCAGCTGCAGTCGATACAGCAGCTGTTTCAGTTGAAGTGCCCGCAGCTGAGGATGTGGTTGAGCTCCCGCATCCTGAAAGAGCCATGGTAACTGAGAATGAAACTGCCAATAACAAAGTTCCAATCCTTTTTTTCATTTTATACCCTCCATATAAAACTTTATTAATAATCAGGCCTTTACCTGTATTATCCTTTTACTGCCCCGATAGTCAATCCCTTTATAAAGTACTTCTGGAAGAAGGGATATGCAAATATTATGGGGCCTATCGCCACGATTGCCATAGCCATTCTCGAGCTCTCCTGCGGAAGGGAGGCCAGAGAAGCCGACATATTATTGCTCCGGGTGTTCTGGGCGAGGTACTGGATGTTCAACAAAATACTCTGTAAAACGTACTGCATGCTATAATTATCATGATTGACCTGGAAGATCATGCTGTTATACCAGTCATTCCAGTATGCCAGCGTGGCGAACAAGCCTATTGTGGCATATACTGGTTTGGACAGGGGTATCACTATCTGGACAAATATTCTGAATTCGCCTGCGCCGTCCATATTGGCCGCCTCCAGCAACTCCCCCGGTATTGTATTCAGAAAGAACGTTCTCATTATCAACACATTGAATCCGTTGAGGAGAAGTCCCGGAACAACCAGAGCCCAAATATTGTCGTTAAAGTGCAGATAATTTTTCATTACAATATACCAGGGAACCAGGCCGCCATTGAATAAGATGGTCAGCACCACAAACATTGAGAAGAACCTTCTGAATGGCATGCTCTTTCTGGAAAGCGGATAAGCCAGTGCCGAAGTAATTATCATACAGGCCAGGGTCCCTACGACAGTAGCAAAGATAGTGTTGCCGTAGGCTCTTAGTAAAACATGCGGATCATTAAATATGTACTGATAGGCATAGGTTGAAAATTCATGGGGGAACAACGAGTAGCCGTATTTGTTTATTGAATCTTCGCTGGAAAGTGATATTGCAACTACCAGTAATACCGGCAGAATTGCCGCAGCAGAGCAAAATATGAATATAACATGTATTAACCAGTGAGTTCTGTTATTTTTCATCTTTTATTGACCTCCATAAGCCGATGATGGATTTAGCCGAAACATTGAGAACATTTATTTGAATATATAATCCCTAGAACAGAGCGTTTTCAGGGCTGATTTTACGAACCACCAGATTTGTGGTCAGCACCAATATGAAACCCACCACAGACTGATAAAAGCCCGCTGCAGATGACATACCGATATCCCCCATGTTTACAAGGCTGTTGTATACGTATGTATCAATGACATTTGTTACGGGCAGCAGAGTGCCTGAACCCATTGGAAGCTGGTAAAACAGGCCGAAATCCGAATAGAATATTCTTCCGATGGAGAGAATTGTCATAATGACCATAACAGGCACCAGCAGCGGAAGGGTTATATATTTGACCTGCTGCCACTTTCTGGCACCGTCTATTGTGGCGGCTTCATAATATTCCGTATCTATCCCGGTCATTGCCGAGATGTATATGATACTGCCGTATCCCACATTCTTCCAGGCATTTGTTATAACCAGTATAAAGGGCCAGTATTTCGGTTCCAGATACCATGATATGGGTTCAACACCAAATGATTTTAATATGTACCTGTTAACAAGTCCGGAATCCGGATTCAGCAGCGAATATACCAGATATGCAACAATTACTGCCGACAGAAAGAACGGAAGCAGTACCGCACTCTGGTAAAATCTTTTTGAATAACGGTTGCGTACTTCATTCAATAAAACAGCCATGGCCACCGACATAACTAAATTAACCACTATGAAAACGGCGTTGTAGCCCAAAGTATTCCGGGTCATTATAAATGCGTCAGGCGTATCAAACAGATATCTGAAATTATCAAAACCAACCGTCGGGCTGAACAAAAATCCATCTTCAAAGTTATAATTTTTAAAGGCAATTATAATACCAAACATCGGGATATAATTATTCAGCAGCATATAAATTATTCCCGGCAGCATCAAAAGATAAAGCACCTTGTGCCGCAATACGGCATTCCACCTGTTCCGTCTTTTAATGGAGCTGGCCGTGTTGCTTCCAACTTTAACGATTGTATCCATTTGAAAGGTCTCCTGTAAATTCAATTGTGACTGGTTGCTTGGAATCTATGTCTGTATTATATAACCTTGCATAAAGCTGACTCTACCAAATCCGTGACATCATATGTAACAATTGTTACCTCTTTTCAAAGAATAGATTTGTATAATTCGCACAAAAAATGAACTGGTGTCCGAGTGAATAAAATTTATTCATTGTGCACCAGCCCCTTCACAGTAGGTAAATTAACGCGTTGTGCCAGTTAATTTATTTACTGCTTTACCTGTGTAATTTTTTTATATCAACTGGTAACTTCCGTACTAACTTCATGAAATAAGAATGCCCCCAAAACAATTACGAAAATTGTATCGTCTCATTTAAAGCGGTTTTACCTTCGTCTACAATTTACCGCAATTGTTTTTAACTGTGCATCTTATTTCATAAAGTTGTACTCGCGTACCAGTTGATTCTGATTAAATCTATCTGTAAAGCAAAACAAAATTTTAATTAACACAACGGGTTAAATTAACTTATAATGCCAGTTTTAAATTAATCCCGGCTCTGCAGTTATACCGGCTGACCTAAGTATTTTTTTCTGTATTCCTGCGGTGTAAGGTTATAAACCTTCTTGAACATTTTTGCAAAATAGGAGAAATTATCGTAGCAGAGCTGATTTGCTATACCATATATGGGCATATCCGATTCGGATATAAGTACTTTTGCCAGCTTCATACGCTCCTGCAAAATATAGTCCGACAGGGACATGCCCGTTTCCTTATGGAACAGCCTGGAAAGGTATGACTCGTTCAAATGGACGTATTCCGACAATTCCTCACGTGTCAGCTTCCTGTTGAGATTCTGCTGTATATATCTCTGCAATTCATGTACAATGCTGTTCTTCTGGAACCGGTTCTCGCTGCTTCCGGCGTTTGTACAGACAATCCTTATGATATTTTCCATCCACTGCTTAAACTGCTCATCGCTGCAAGTAATTTCATGTCCTTCCATACTCAGCTCAAGACTGCTCAAATTATCCAGCGGCATGCCTTTTTTCTTCTGTACAAAAACCGCTGTCTGTAAAATGCTTTGATAGACCTTTATGAGGGTCCCTCTGTTATCTTTTCTGCTGGTGATCCAGTCCATGGTCTGATTTATCAAGCCACCGGCTTCTTCTGTGCCTGCATTTCCAAGCAGACCCTTCCATTGTTCCTCAATATTATAGTATCGCTTGAAGCTTTCCATACTCTCCTGGTTGGTCCGTTCTTTTATCAGCCTGTCAAAGTTTTTGCGGAGGACCTCTTCCATTTCCTCATAAATGACCGGCTTTAATAAATAGTCACAGCTTCCCAGCTGAAGGGCTTTACGGACATAATTGAAATCGGTATGGCAGGTTAAAAACACCGCTTCCAGCTCCGGAAAATGTTCTTTGGCCCACTCCAAAAGTTCGAGTCCGTTTTCCTCAGGCATATTTATATCACAAATAATTAAATCAACCGGTTTGCTTTCAAGTATTGCCTTGGCCTCTCTTGCGTGATAGGCCTCAAATACCCCCGCAACACCCAGCTTATTCCAGTCAATACCGTCAACGATACCCTTTACTGCATAAATCTCATCATCAACAACTAAGACATTAAACATACTGCTCCCTCCTTAATGCCGTTTCCGATACCGGCAATGCCATCTCAACAACCGCTCCGCCCCCCGTATTGTTAAAGAAGGATAATTTGACCTCCGAGTGGTAATACAATTGGCAGCGGCGGTGAACATTCCAGATACCTATATGCTTGTCAAATTCCTTGTTAAAGTAGTCTTCTGTCTGAAGCTCCGATATTATTTCGGGCGGAAAACCCTTGCCGTTATCTTCAATTCTGATGGAGATATATTTTCCGTTACCGTCTGAATTCAACTTTGCTTCAACCCGGATATAAAACGGCAGGTCTTCCCTGTAGCAGAAGCCATGCTCCATTGAGTTCTCCACAAAGGGCTGCAGGATAAACGCCGGTACCGGTACCGCCCCCAGTTCCTCCTCAATTTCTATATTATAGTCAAAGGCTTTTGGAAACCGTATTTTCTGGATGCTCAGATAATTACTCATATGTTCCAGTTCTTCAGATAATGTGACAAGTGTGCGGTTTGTGCGCATCATAAATCTCAAGTAACGTACCATATGCAGGGTAAGCTGCTTGACCAGCTCGGTTTCCTTGACCTGCGCCAGTGAATAAACCAGGTTAAGGCAATTGGCAAAGAAATGAGGATAAATCTGCGCCTGCAGTTCTTTCATCTCGGCCTTTTGTACCCTTAGCTGTTCTTCATAAATACCGTTCTTGAGGTACTGGACCTCATGGGCCATATTGTTGAAGGCATTGTTTATGGAATTGAATTCTGACAATTTCGACGGTTCAATACGCGCAGTGAGATCCCCGGCCTGAATTTTACCCATTCCTCTGAGCAGTTTCTTTACAGGAGAAGCAATCTCCTTTTGCAGATAAAACAAAAATATGGCCAAGAAAACCGCTGCCGCAAAGGGGGTCACATAAACCACTCTTTGAAAGGCTGTCAGCTTTTCCACAAGAGCATTTACAGGAAGTACAACAACCAAATAAAGCTCCGACACATCCGAGTGGATGTCTACGATCATTGAATCAACGCCGTCATTTTCGCTTTTTAGTATTGTATAAGGTTTGGAACTATCGGTCAAAGCTTTCTGGAGCAGTTCCCGGCCAAAGGTTTTTGACGGATGCACAGTCGTATTCTTTGTAAGTACTTCACCTTTTGAAGAGGCGAACATTACCTGGCAGTTGTCACTGAATTCAAGAAACCGTATGGGCTTGAGCAAATCATCCAGGTTTACCCATACTCCGATATATGTTTCATAACCAGTATCAGTCATTTTCAGCAGGAATTTCTCTCCCTTCAGATCAAACTGCTGCCAGCTGTTCACCAAAGACTTGTAAATACCGGGATCCTTGAGGATATCGCCCAGTTTTACAGCGATTTCGTCATAATCGCCCTGCTGCTGGGGAGCCATAATAAGTTCCCTGGAATTAGGCTTATACAAAAATATGGCATTGGCGTAACTGTATTCAAAAACATCTTTCTGAAATTTATTGGATAGGTTCACATTGGCTACATAGTCCTCTATGGTGGTGGTTGGATTCGATCCTATATATATGATGTTGGGATCCTGAAAAGCCATGCTGTGAAGATATTTTTCCATATCCTTCAGTATGTTGTCAACCTGATTGCTGTGCAACTGCACGATACTTTTATTGGAGGCTGCGACCTGATCGCACACCACCTTCATGGCATACCAGTTGTTACATATGAGGATGAGCAATAGAGGTACGGTTATAAGCACAAAACCGAAAATTATTTTAAACCTCAACGTAGAAGTTGAGAATGAGAAACAATGCTTCAAAT
>JAFABO010000010.1 GCA_023426005.1 Bacillota bacterium
CAGGTATATCCCCTGAAGCAAGAACAACATTCAGTTTGTCATTGTAACTGCTCTGAGGAGGTGCGATTACTTCCAGATCGGTATTTGTCCTATCCTCAATGACCTTTTCAACCTCGGCCATCAGTTCGGGATCAACGGCCTCTCCTCCCCAACCTGTCTGTGAGAGGAAGAAGGATAATTTGACCTTTTCCTTGGGAACATCCGCCTGCCGGTCTGACGACACCGCAGCGGTGCCGACGGCAGCCTCGGTGCTGTCGCCCGCTCCCGGCTGATTACTCTCTCCTCCGCAGCCGGCAAACATTACCATTGCCATTACAGCAACCATTATCAGCGCAATTACTTTTCTGATTTTAGCCATTTGTTCTACCCCTTTCTATTAAATTATATATCAAAAACCAATGGACAAATAGTCCCTCGGGTTTCTGCCGGTTTTGGAAAAATCACATTTGCTTCTCCCTGTCCAATCCAGGTATCGGTACTGGCTCAGCCCTTTACAGATCCAAGCATAATGCCCGATATGAAATACCTCTGTATGAAAGGGTAAAGTATAAGCACCGGCAGCATAGTCATTATCATTACGGCCATTTTAAAGTTATTTAGTGCCGATGCCGATGAAATAGCCGATTCCGACTGGAATATCAACTGCCGCAGCAGTATTTGAAGAGTATACTTACTGGTGCTGTTTATGAACATAACAACATACAGGTAGGTATTCCAGTGAGACACAGCGTAAAATAAGGTCACTGCCGCTATAATAGGAATTGAAACAGGGATGACTATTTTTATCAAAATCCCCAGCTCGGTGCAGCCATCCAGTCTTGCCGATTCCATCAGGCTTTCGGGAATGGAGGCCATATAATTTTTCATAAGGATCAGGTTGTAGGTGGAAATTGCCGAAGGAATTATCAAAGAGAGATAGCTGTCTATCATCCCCAGCTTATTAACTACAAGGTAAAAGGGGATGATTCCCGCATCCAGTACCATGGTTGCAACTACGAATCTCAACAGGAAACTTTTGAATATCAAATCTTTCTGAGCCAGTGCATACCCCATTACAAGGGTCATACCCATTGAGAAAAGGGTTGCGCTGATTGTAACAAACAGAGAATTATAGAAAGCGGGCATATATCCGCTGTTTAAAATTGCAAGATAGTTTGCAAAGGTAATGGCTTTGGGTATTAGTACATATCCCTGCCTGGCTACAACTTCATCCGGGGAAATTGACGTAGAAACAACAAGCAGCAAGGGTATTAAAACTATCAGGCTTAGCAGGATTAAAAACAAACCGTTTCCCAATACAAATATTCTTCTTCCCAGGCCAACATTTTTCACAGCTCTCACCTCCAATGCAATTTATTGTTATAAGATGCTCTCATCAAGGAACTTCTTGCTTGCCTTATTGCAGCCAATGACCAGAATGGCGCTTATAACGGCAGTAAATAAACTCACTGCCGTTGCGTAGCCGATATTTCCGTTCAGCAGTCCCTCTGTAAAGGAGTATGTGGTCAAAACCTCGCTGACACTGTAAACCGGAGGAACATACATAACCAGAACCTGTTCGAATATGAGAAGTATACGTGCTACCGTCAAAAGCAGTACGGTGGCTATGGTACTCTTCAGGGAGGGCAGAGTCACATACAGCAATTTTCCCCAGTAGCCCGAACCATCCACAGTGGCCGCATCATACAGCTGCTCGTCAATGGAGGATATGGTAGCTATATATATAATCGTTCCGTAACCCACATCTCTCCATATATAGGAGCTTACCAGAACAGATCTGAACCATTTGGGATCAACCATGAAGTACTGGGGCTCAAGGCCAAAAGCCGAAATGATTTGATTAACGAAACCATTGCTCGGCGACAGTACCATGGAAAAAATAGCGCCTATTACAACCCATGAGAAAAAGTGGGGTATATAAACTACAAACTGAATTGCCCGCTTGATCCTGGCTATTACTATTTCATTCATTAAAAGCGCAAGTATTATGGGCAGCGGGAAATAGAACAGCAAATTGTAAAGACTTATCAGAAGAGTATTTCTGAAGGCCCCCCAGAAGCCGGGCGAACCGAATAACTGCTTAAAATTCTCCAGGCCTGTAAAGGAAATGTCGGCCCTTGTCCCATAATCGGTAAAAGCCGCAATAGCTCCTGCCATGGGGGCATATTTGAATATCAGGTACCAGACTACTCCCGGAATGAGCAACAAAAGTACTGCTTTCTGCCGCTTAAACTTACTTTTTAATTCACCTTTCCGGCTGCTTTGTATTGAATTTTGTACAGATAATTGTACCGGGTTCGTTTTCATACTGAAGGCTCCTTACCATTTCTTTGAATATGTCGGTGTCCAGTGATTTAATGTTATATAATTCCGATAGCAATTACTACATGACAGTTTTTAGGTTTGTTACACATTTTTTACATGCCCGCAGGCAGCAAAAAAACATATCAGCCTGTGAGAAAACCCGGCTTTCCTCATCCGGTATTAATAAACTTGCATATATGCTTCCACAGATATCCTGTTTTATTATAAAATCTTTACTTTCCTAATGTTTTTTTTACCATCTCATACCCGGCTGCCCTTATGATTTGATTATTCACCTATTACTTCATTATGGTAAACAATCAGCGTGTCCCCTCAATGATGGGCGATTTATATAAAATCATTTGTCGAAATTTGGTGATATTGTACCAACTATATAATCCACGTATAGCAGTATTTGACAGACTTATTGGGATTATTATAATATTGAATCGTTATCTATTTTGTAGTATAATTCGACAATATAATATTATTTTTCTTTTTTCTACAAATAACGTCAGTTTACTGTTTAACTCTCAGTGACATTGCCGTCACATTTAATATTCGGACTGATTGTTTTACTGTGTCAAAATGGGAAGAGTATAACTTAATCGGGTTGCTAAATATATAGATAAAATGCAAGCTTATTTTTTGAAACTGCGTTAATAGGGTCGCAGCTAGGAGGTCATATGGCAAAATATATACTTAAGAGATTGTTCGTTTCACTATTGACATTATGGATTATGTTTACATTAACTTTTTTCTTGATGCATTTAACACCGGGCAGCCCATTTCTGGGAGATAAAAAATTAACTCCTGAAATCCTGGCAAACCTTGAAGCAAAATACGGTTTGGATAAACCGCTCCTGGTTCAATACGAAAAATACGCAAAAAATGTGCTTACAGGAGACTTCGGTGAATCAATAACTCTGGCCGGTCAGGATGTAAAGGACATAATAGTGAGAAAGTTCCCATATTCTCTTAAGCTCGGGCTTTTCTCCAGTGCCATTGCCATTCTTGTGGGTACGGTACTCGGTACTATCAGTGCACTAAAGAAGAATACAGGGACCGACAGGGCAATAATGCTTATAGTTACTGTGGGTATAGCGGTTCCCAGCTTTGTTGTAGCCACGGTAAGCATGGTGGTATTCGGGGTCAAACTGCATTTGTTCCCGACGGTAAGTCATCTGGATACTCTGTCCAGTTATATCCTGCCAGGCTTTGCGCTCTCCTTTTTCCCGCTGAGCTTTATTACGAGACTGATGCGCTCATCAATGCTGGATGTTATTAATCAGGACTACATCCGCACTGCGCGCGCCAAAGGACTCTCCGACAGGGTGGTTATTTTTAAACATGGTTTGAGAAATGGAATTCTGCCGGTTGTCACCTATGCAGGCCCAATGGTTGCAGGTGTTTTAACAGGTTCCTTCGTAATAGAATCCATATTTTCCATTCCCGGATTGGGAAGTTCTTTTGTAACCAGTATTACCGCAAAGGATTATCCGACGGTTATGGGTGTAACCATCTTCTTCGGTGCTGTGCTTATTTTTATGAACTTTTTGGTGGATATAATATACAGATTTGTTGACCCGCGAATCAATATTACAAAATAGCAGATTTTCATTACTAAATATTGCTGCACGGCAGCGGAATGGAGAAAGAAATGAATAATTCCGAAACTTTAGATAGTAAACTGTTTATGCCTGCCACAGAGAGTGAAAAGGCAACGGTCGAAGTTATGCGGCCGTCGGTGGGATATTGGAAGGATGCCTGGAAAAGGCTCAGGGCCAACAAGGTTGCAATGGGTTCGCTGATTGTTATATTGCTGGTCATACTGGCCGCCATCATAGGGCCCATGCTTTCACCATATGCATATGACCAGATTAATAAAGGCAGTGAGAATTTATCTCCAAATGCCCAGCATATTTTTGGTACCGACAGCCTTGGAAGAGATTTGTTCACCAGAACCATGATCGGTGCCCGGATCTCTATTTCTGTCGGTGTTGTCGCCGCTGTAATGATATCCATTATAGGTATCCTGTACGGCGCAATTTCAGGCTTTCTTGGAGGCTGGGTCGATATTGTAATGATGAGAATTGTTGATATAGTTTATTCCATACCTACAATATTGATCGTTATACTGCTTCAGGTAGTTCTTAAGGATCCCATAGATAAATTCCTGTCCTCCGCAAATGCTCCCGGCTTTCTAAAAGGCCTGGGAGTCGGTTTGATAAGTATATTCTTTGTTCTGGCACTGCTCTATTGGGTTGATATGGCCAGAATAGTCCGCGGACAGATTCTGGCTTTGAAGGAGCAGGAATATGTCCTGGCTGCAAAAGTGCTTGGTGCCGGCAGTAAGGATATTATACTCAAGCATCTTATTCCTAATTGTATCGGTCAGATAATTGTTGTTGCAACCTTAAAAATTCCTGAAGCCATATTTGTTGAATCATTTTTAAGTTTCATAGGACTGGGTGTATCCATACCCATGGCCTCACTGGGATCCCTGTCACAGGCGGCGCTGAAGGGTATATATTCATACCCCTACATGCTTATTTTCCCGGCTGCAACCATAAGTATCATCATATTATCCATGAATCTTTTTGGCGACGGCCTCAGAGACGCTCTGGATCCAAGAATGAAGAAATAGATATGAAAGAAATTCAATCACTGTTTTTATGCCGCTGCGCGGCTCAAAGCCATAGCATGGCTCGGGAGGTTAACATATGAGTAAAGAATTGCTTAAAATAGATGATTTAAAAGTTTCGTTTTTTACACCGGCCGGGGAGGTTAAAGCTGTTAACGGTATAAGTTACACCCTTGAACCCGGCAAGGTATTGGGTATTGTTGGTGAATCGGGTTCCGGAAAAAGTGTTTCCTCCTATTCAATTATGGGCCTTATAGACAAGCCCGGTAAAATCGTGGGCGGCAGCATTACCTTCAACGGAAAAGATGTCTCGGCTATGAAAAAGTCCGAAAGGCAGAATTTTTCCGGTAACGAAGTAGCAATGATTTTTCAGGATCCCATGACCTGTCTGAATCCTGTATTTACTATCGGAAATCAGATAGCGGAATCCCTGTATCACAAATACGGAAAGATCTCAAGGGAAGAAGTAAAGAAAAGGTCAATAGAGCTGTTATCCCTTGTCGGTATAAATGAACCTGAAAAACGTCTGGCCCAGTATCCCCATGAATTTTCAGGAGGGATGCGCCAAAGGGCGATGATAGCCATGGCTCTTGCCGGTGCTCCCAAGCTGCTTATAGCAGACGAGCCGACAACTGCTCTTGACGTTACTATACAGGCTCAGATACTTGAACTGCTGAAGGATATTCAGAAAAAAACCGGTATGGCCATTGTGCTTATAACCCATGATCTTGGAATAGTAGCCGATATGGCTGATGACGTAATAGTTATGTACGGGGGCAGAATTGTTGAGCAGGGCTCGGTGTACAGTATTTTTCACGATCCGCGCCACCCTTATACAAAAGGTTTGATACGCTCTCTGCCCGACCTGAACAAGAAGGGTGAAAAGCTCATCCCTATTAAAGGAAACCCTATTGATCTTCTCAACCTTCCAAAGGGCTGTGCATTTGCCCCAAGGTGTGAGAGCTGCCTTAAGGTTTGTATTGACCACATGCCGGGCGAACACCTTGAGGAGGACGGGCATAGGACGGCCTGCTGGCTCTATGACCGGAGGGTAAATAATAATGCGGAGGTAAAAAATAATGGCTAAGGAAACCGGAACTTCTGCTGCAAATAAAAAGGTTCTTATAGAAGTTAATAATTTAAAGCAATATTTTCACATACGTAATAGCTTAGGGGAAAAGGCCTCTGTTAAAGCTGTTGACGACGTTACCTTCAACATATACAAAGGGGAGACCCTGGGTCTGGTAGGTGAGTCGGGTTCGGGTAAAACCACCCTTGGCCGCTCCATACTCCGGATTTACGATCCCACTTCCGGCCGGATCAAGTTTTCAGGAGTGGATATAACAAAATTCCAGAAGGGTAAACTGCTGCCCTATAGAAAGAAAATGCAGTATATTTTTCAGGATCCGTATGCATCTCTTGATCCCCGTATGACAGTATCGGATATTGTGGGTGAAGCTCTGGACATACACAAGCTTGCGGCTTCAAAAAAGGACAGAGCCGATAAGATAAGAGAGCTTTTAAAATTGGTTGGCCTGAATACAGAACATTCTTCACGCTATCCCCATGAATTTTCAGGCGGCCAGCGTCAAAGAATCGGTATAGCACGCGCCATAGCCGTAGAGCCGGAATTTATAGTCTGCGATGAACCTGTTTCCGCACTTGACGTATCAATAAGAGCGCAGATCATAAATACTCTTGAAGAGATGCAGGAAAGATTGAATCTGACATATTTGTTTATCTCTCACGACCTTGGAGTTGTCAGACATACCTGTGACCGGGTAGGTGTTATGTATCTGGGGCATATTGTTGAACTGGTTGAATCTGAGGAACTGTATAAGAACCCTCTTCATCCATACACTCAGGCACTGCTTACTGCTATTCCCGAACCCGATCCTGAAATTGCAAAGAAGAGAAACAGGATAATACTGAAGGGCGAAATACCTTCACCTGTAAATCCTCCTTCAGGCTGCAAATTCAGAACCAGATGCCCTTATGCAAAGGATATCTGTGCAAAGCAGGTACCTGAATTCAAAGACTGCGGAAACGGCCATTATGTGGCCTGCCACTTTACAGGCAAACTTCAAGTTGTGTAAGTTTTCCATATTACAAGATAATAAAAGTTCTTTAACAATCCGATGAGGTCGACATTGGATTAGAACCAAAAAGGTATATATCCTTTTATTCAAGAGAAGAATATTTTTATTGTAATAATGGACTTAATCAATAGTTAGCCAGTAATCCCACTAAAATTATAAATAATAGGAGATTAATTAATGAAAAGAGTATTAGCACTAATTCTTACAATTGCAGCCATTATAACAGTATTTGCCGGCTGCGGAAGCACAGCAAACACCGGCGGAAAGGCTATCAGCGCGACCATAGCTTCTGAGCCTAAGACACTTGATCCGTCCCTTAACAACGCAGTTGACGGCGGAAATTACATTTTATGCGCATTTGAAGGTTTAACCACCATCGGCAAGGACGGAACAATTGTAGCCGGTGCCGCAGAGAAATGGGAAACCAGTGAGGACGGTCTCGTTTGGACATTCCATATCCGTAAGGATGCAAAATGGTCCGACGGTAAAGATGTAACCGCCAACGATTTCATCTATTCCTGGAAAAGAACCGTAAATAAGGACACTGCGGCCGATTACGCCTACTATGTCTACTTTATTAAAAACGGTGAACAGATCAATGCCGGTGAAGCCGATATGGACACTTTAGGAGTAAAGGCACTTGACGATAAAACTCTTGAGGTAACTCTTGAGAATGCATGCCCGTTCTTTACCGAAATAGTTGCATTCCCTGCACTGGTTCCCCAGAGGGAAGATATTGTAGCACAGAACGCAAGCAAATGGGCTCTTGATCCTGCAACCTATGTAGGAAACGGTCCTTACAAGCTCACAAGCTGGGAGCATGACTCCAAGATCACCTTTGAAAAGAGTGACACTTACTGGGATAAAGATTCAATAGTTGCCCCTAAAATCGAGTGGTATCTTATGAATGATCAGAATGCCATCCTGAGCGCATTTAAGAATGGTCAGGTTGCATATGCAAAAAATATACCAACAGATGAACTGGCAGCTGAAAAAGATGCCGGAAATCTTAAAATTCTTCCGTTGCTTGGAACATACTATGTTGACCTTGTAAACACCAAGGCTCCCTTTGATAATCCAAAGGTAAGAAAAGCCTTCTCGCTGGCAATTGACCGTAACTACCTTGTTGAAAAGGTTAAAAAGGGAGGAGAGACTCCTGCATCAGCCTTTGTACCTTACGGTATCGCCGACGTAAAACAGGAACCTGACTTCCGTACAACCGGAGGCGAATTTATATCAACCAAACCTGAAGATTATGAAAAGAATGTTGCTGAGGCTAAAAAGCTACTTGCTGAAGCAGGTTATCCGGATGGAAAAGGCTTGCCGAAAATCACTTTCGGTTTAAACTCCGGTTCGGGACATGAACCTGTAGCTGAAGCTTTGCAGCAGATGTGGAAGGAAAACCTCGGCGTTGAGGTCGAAATTCTTGCTCAGGAATGGAACGTATTCCAGCAGTCAAGAAAAGACGGTGTTTATAATATAAACAGAAACGGTTGGTTAGGTGACTATATGGATCCGTCAACCTTCATGGATATGTTTACTACCGGAAACGGACAGAACAATGCCAAGTACGGCAATAAACAATATGATGAAAAGATATCGGCAGCAAGAAAAGAAACCGACGCTGCAAAACGTATACAGTTATTCCACGATGCTGAGAAAATCCTTATGGAGGATGCTCCCATAGCCCCTCTCTACTTCTATACCGAACCTGTTGTGGTATCTAAGGATTTACAGGGTATAGTAAATACAAAACTCGGTTTTGTACTCTTTAACTGGGCATCTTTTAAATAATAATTCATCTGGAAGGCCAAGGCCTTGAACCGCAATTGACTTTGGCAATCAGAAAGTGTAATACTGAGCTAAACAGAGTATGAGAAACCCCTGCATTTCCGGGTTCAGCCCGTTCTTGCAGGGGTTTCTTGTTTTTTTAGCTGATTCAATTCCTGAACGCAAAACCGCAATCCCTGCAGCTTTAATGTCTGGCGATTGTTGATATATAGTGCTCTGATATATTAACAACCGGGAAACTCATATGTCACTGCGAATGATTCAAAGTAAATCAATCGCCAGACATTAAAGCTGCTATAGGCTTGCGGCCGGGTAAAGAAAATAGGGTTGGTAAAAATGTTTTGGTTTTATAATTGTTTAAATGGTTGCAGCTGCGGGTGGAGTATACACTCTCTGTGCAAGCTCGGCGTCCAGCATAAACAACCCGTTTGGATCATTTTTTATCAATTGGAGCTTCTTGAGATATTTCTCCATCGTCGCTTCTTCTTCCACCTGCTCTGTGACAAACCATTGCAGGAAGGTGTTTGTTGCATGGTCTTTCTCTTCAATGGCCGCATTAACAATATTATATATTGATTGAGTCACAAATTGTTCATGCCCCAGGGTCAGTGCAAAAATTTCTTCGGCAGATTCAAAATTTGCCTCGGGAGCGTTTATTTGAAGCAGCTCGACTTTACCGCCCTTTTGGTTTATATAGTCAAAGAATTTCATAGCGTGATCCCGTTCTTCCTGTACCTGTATCCTGAAAAAATTGGCAAACCCGTCAAGATTCAAGCTTGAAAAATAAGCTTCCATTCCTAAATACAAATATGCTGAAAAAAATTCTTTCTGTACCTGTTCATTTAATAGTTTATTGATTCTGTCACTGATCATGTATACCTCCGGCTATCTTTTTCTTAAAACTTCATGATATAGTTATACCCTTGCTTTAATATATTAAACATAATAAAAATTTTATCGGGATATTCATTTATGTGGCTGCAGCCGCATCTCCCGGAGCAAAGAATTAATACCGGCATCAATATATCCGGCTCTGACGGCCGTTTTTTAAAGATACTGAAAAACAAATTTTTTCTATCTATGATATAATGAATTATATGCTTTTACCAAAGTCAATTACGGTTCAAACCCAAGCTATCGGTTTTCAGCCAATAGTAATTGACTTTTTAATCTTTTGGATAATGATACTGAAAAGTAGACGAAAACGGGACAGCGCCCAAAACAATTATGTTTTACGCAGATGGGAGATTAAATGTTTTTTGAGGATTCAAAATCACTTTTATATTCTGACACGGCTGTGTCAGATATTTTTATCAGCCAGTATATGCCCTCTATGGATAGCACCTGTATAAAGGTGTATATTTACATGCTTTTTTTGTGCAAGCACAATAAAAAAGCCACTACCGACGAATTGGCCAAAACTCTTAATCTACCTCTTGAGGAAGTAAAAGCCGCACTTACAAGCTTGGATAATCTGGAGGTTATCAGTTGGGTGGAAGACAAGATAAAACTGGTAGATCTGAAGGATATTGAGACCAAACGGATCTACCGTCTCAAGACGGTATCCTCTCCCAAGCAGGCCAATGAAAATTTTGAAAAGAACAAGAGCAGGAACAATACACTCTCAGCTATCAACTCCAAGTTCTTTCAGGGGCTTATGCCTCCCAACTGGTACCTGACTATAGATAACTGGTTTACCATATATAAATTTGATGAAGATGTAATGTATACTCTCTTCAAGTACTGCCATGACAACAATACCTTCCATAAAAGCTATATAGAGGCGGTGGCCTCCAATTGGCACAGGCGCGGTATTCAAAACTTTTTTGATCTTGAGAAGTATTTTGAAGAAATGTCCCAGGTCAGAGGTATCAAAGGCACTATCATTAAAAAACTGCGCCTGAGAAGAGCACTGACCGAATATGAAAATGAGTTCGTGGAGAAGTGGGTCATTGATTACAAGTATGATATGGATGTTATTGAAATTGCATTAAAGAAAACAGTTGGCAAGACTAATCCCGACTTCAGATTCCTCAACAACCTGCTGACGAAATGGCATGAGCTGGGACTTCTCAATGCACAGGAGATTCTGGGCTATGAAGCAAGCGTCAAGGCGCAGTATCAAAACAGCAAAAACAGTCAGCCCCCACAGAAGCAGCTTCCAAAAGAATCTCAAAGAGACAACTTTGAGCAGCGGAAATACAATGATGACTATTATGACAACTTTTTTACCAATACCAATAAAGCCTAAAGAACCTTGAATCCAGAGGAGTCTATATGAATAGAGACATACATAATATGATTGCAAGAGAATATGAAAGAAGACAGAAAGTGGCGGCAGACCTTGTCCAACAGAGGAAAGCAGAACTGTACGCAAAAATACCCCGGTTATTGGAGATCGATAATCAGATCAGTTTTATGGGGTTAAAGTTCAACCGGCTGATTTTAACATCAAATGATTCTGCTTCAGAATTTCTGTCCGAATTGGAACACAACCTTAAAGTACTTTCGGATGAAAAAAACAGCATTCTTGCTGCAAACAATATCAGTCCCGAATTCTTCAGGCCTCAGTACGAATGCGAAAAGTGCGGCGATACGGGTTATATTGCCGGCACATCCGGCTCCCAAAGGTGTTCCTGCTATAAACAGCAGATAATTAACCACTTGTTTGCGCTTTCAAATATAAGCCTTACCGGAAATGAAAGCTTTGAAAACTTTGACGTGGAACTCTATCCTGTGGAAATAGACCAGGAGAGATATGGAATAACCGTTTCTCCAAGGGAAAATATCATAGATATAAAAAGGACCTGCCTGGAATTTACCAGAAATATTGATAATCCGGATTATAAAAACCTTTTTTTCAGTGGCCGTACAGGAGTGGGCAAAACCTTTTTGTCCCTTTGTATTGCAAGGGAACTTCTGAACCAGGGGAGAACAGTGCTTTATATGACAGCGCCGGTCTTATTTGATATTATAACAGAGCACAAAATGATGGCCTATAAAGAGGACAATTATAATGACGCTAAATACAAGAGTATATTTAATGTTGAGCTTTTAATTATCGACGACCTGGGAACAGAGACGCTAAGTGATGCCAGGTATGCAGAGCTGCTCAATATACTCAATACCCGCCAGGCCAATAACGGTGTAAACCCGTGCAAAACCATTATTTCCACAAACCTGGGCCCCAAGAAGCTCTTTGATCTCTATACCGAGCGCATTGCCTCAAGAATCATGGGGCATTTTGACAGGCTTGTGCTGGCCGGAAGAGATATCAGGAGCCTTAAAGCCTGATCCAAAAAAACGTGAAATGCGGCAGGACCGGAGACTTCGGTAGGAGAAGCTGATGGCTTAGCGGCAGTCCGGTGGGCTATATCAGTCGCAAAGCTCTCAACAACTCGTATATCACTCCTGTTTTAACGTTCATAAGCTCAAGTATTTGCCCTGTGAAGGTCAGGAATATCAGAAGCACACCCGGCAGTACACTTATAAGTGCAGCAATACCGAAACCTTTCTTCTCGGAAGGTTGGATGTATGCTGCATTTTCCGCATCCGTGCGGTTATTTATAAGCTGAGTCAGGTGGGAAGTGTTTTGGAAATTTCCTTCGGTGGTTTTGAGAAAGGCGTACATCAATCCTATGAAACCTCCCACACTGCCTAAAAACAATATTCCGTAAAATACCCCCGCAATTACTATGGATATGGTGGGTATGTTTGAAAAATCAAAATTTTCGATTTGTTCCACACCCATACCATCCATACTTTTTACCAGCTTTCCTGAGGCATATGTGAGCATAACGGCGATTGAATTATTGACAAAGTGAGCAGTCATACCGGCATAGATGCTTTTGGTTCTATATACTATAAATCCGATAAGTGCACCCAAAAGAATGGTGCTGACACCCTTCTGCAAGTCCCTGTGCAGTATGCCGAATAAAACCGAGGTCAAAATAAGTGAGCCTGCAGGCCCCAGCTTCTCATAACCCTTGCTGATCATTCCTCTGAACAGGACTTCTTCACACACGGCTGCCGAAACACCGATAACCAGTATTGCTATAAGAAGAATGGAAACGTTTGGTATATCCAGCTGCGGAACTGGTAAAACCCTGCCAAATATCAATTTTATCAATCCCAGGACTATAGCATTGAGCACTCCCACTACCGGCAGGCCGAACATCATAAGGAATACAACTATAAGGTAGTTGACCGGCTTTGTCCGTTTAAGCTTCAAGGTATCCTTGAAGTTATACCTGCCTGCTTTTAAAAAAATCAGAACAGGCAGCAGCACAAATACCAATTCACCGATTCCGCTGTTCAGATAAACATTCTTGAAAGTGAGAAGTCCTCCTCCGTATATCAAAAAAAATGTAGTAAGAGAGAAAAATATACCTGCTGCCACAGGACCCGGGTATTTTTTATTTACTTCGAGTTCCTCAATATTATTCACTGAAAAAACCTCCTGAAATATTAATCCCAATAGTTACCTATTAATATTACTATTACGCGGAACATATTTCAATTCATTTGTTTACAAAAATTGCACCTTAAAAAAGCTCCCTTACAAATATTATTTGTCCGGAGAGCTTTTATATCCTGAATTATCATACTATTTTAGAAATTTTGTTCAGCTCTTCTGCCATAGCCACCATACCCATTACCTTTTTAATATGAACGTTTGGGTTCTGTTCCTCCGACTGTATTTCTGCCGCAGAAGCCGCAAGCTCCTGTATTGCTGCCGAAATTCCGGACAATCCGTTTTTCGTATTACCGGATACACTTTTCAGCGTACAGGAGGTTTTTTTGGGAGTTACAATTCCAAGCGTCGCGGCTACCTCATCACAGTCCTCTTCATCAGTCAATGGATAAGTAGCTACAAAAACAGGAATACCATATTTTGTTGAATCCAATCCGGCCAGAATTGGCTGCTTCAATCTAATGGGCCTGTATGTAATATCAGTTCCTTGCCGCATATTCCCTACCGTCAGTCCGGGCATATCAAGCTTTGATACCGGCTGCCCGTACGCAAGCTTCTCCAGATCGGACATATATATAAATGATCCTTCCGGAAACATTTCAGTCAAAATTGGTGCAAAGTCCCCAAACGCCGCCGCAACCGGATACAACTGCGGAAATGCTGTTGAGAATGTATTGTTTGAGTTATCCGTATCATTAATAATAGGTACAGATACAATGGACAATCTTTTTCCGTAAACACTCGGGAGAACATTCCGGGTATGTACGGCTGAACGGCCTACCGTGACCTTTTGACCGACTCTGAACACATCTAACTTAAATGTTTCCGGTTTTAATGACCAAGTAACTGTATCTTCTTCAATTGTGCAGAGTGCAACTCCTCCAGGGATCATAAGAGACAAAACATCAGCCAATATCTTGCATGACTCGATTGCTGATAAAGAAATCATATTATCCTCCTAAATAAACCCACAATTTTTACATTTTAAGACGGGAACCGTAATTGACTTTTGTAGCTGTATTATATTGTCATCAATCGGATTTTATCCCCAGGACTCTCTCAATTGCTTCCTTGTATTTATAACCGGATCTGTAACCGCTTATTATATGATTTATATAGTGCTTGCTGGCTCCCGTAGCCCGCGCAAGATCCACCTGGGACATTCCCAGCTCTATAAGTCTGATTTTTATTTGTTTTCCGTCAATATTTGCCTTCAACTTATTTTCCGTACTCATGTTTTACCTCCAATATAAGCTGAAATAACTTTTTAACAATATTTCGATCATAAACCATACAATGTCAGTGCACTGATTTTCGATGTGTTTTTCGGAATAGAAATTTATAAACAGGGCATCTATTTTTGTGGTGGGAATTAGCTTATTGTGATATATTGATTAATGCTATGATATATTTATCTATCCTTATTATATTCTCACTTTGTGGAATTGTCAACCAATTTTAATCATTTTATGACAGGTTATGATAAATATTACAACATTAAAATTCACTTTGTGGAATTTTGGAGGGAAATATCCTATGTCAGATGTCGGAAGTAGAATTAAAGAGATTAGAAAAGATCATGCATTAACCCAGGAAAAGTTCGGGGAAAGGATCGGGTTAAAAGATTCTGCTGTGTCGATGCTGGAAAAGAATGATAGAAGATTAACCGAATCCGTAATTAAAAATATAATCTCTCAATTTTGCGTCAATGAAATGTGGTTAAAGGATGGTGCCGGAGAAAAATATAATGAAGGGCTGCTTAAGAAAAAAACTATTTTAAGCGAGCCTCTCAGCAGCCAACAAATCAGTATAATTGAAAAAATTCAGACTCTGTCCCCTGCACAGCAGGAAGAGCTTCTTAATAACCTGGACCGGATGAACATTTCCATAAACGTGTCTACTAATTCATTAAAAGAATTGCCTCAGGATGAGAATGAGCTGTTAAAATGCTATAGGAAACTTAACTCAAAGGATAAGGATGAAATTCTGTCCTTTATAAATTTTAAAATTTTTAATGGTGAATCCATAAAAAAGAAAGAAAAATCATTGAATTGTCCGCACGACAAAGACGGCTCTGATATCCATTCCAAGATAGTATAGAACCGGTAATTTACCACTGACATAAAAAGAGTTGATATATTATAGAATTTATAGTGTATATTCTATAATATAAATCAACTCTTCATTTAATTCAATGATTTACTTTACCTTTATTTCATATCCATTATCATCAATGCTGAAGGAATCGGAGCTTCCTATTAGATAAGCCTTCAGGTACACGACTTTATCCTTGATAGCAGCATACACATCTCCCGATAGGGTATCACTGAATTCAAGGGATTTACCGGGTTCAATCCTTGTACTTGTAAGGGCCATTGTAAACATTTTGTCGGTAGACCACCTGTAGATTACATTCCTGTCTGCATCAAGCAGCGCAAAATCAAATTTCTGGCCTGACGAATGATTTAAAATTATATCCTTTTCAGAGTTATTTTTTATTTTGAGCTTCATTTCTATTGAATCACTTGTTACTATTGCGTCAGGACTGATATCTACATACTGGTTTTGTACAGCCAGAAGTTTAATCAGTTTATCAATAACAACAGCAGTTTCTGCACGGCTTGCCGCCTTTTCAGGCTGAAACATATTGTTGCCGGTCCCCGCAATAAGCTTGTAGTGCTGCGCTCTGGCAACATCCCCGCCATATTCCGGAGTAATGGAATCAACATCCTTGAAGCTGGCCGGGTTTATCTTGATCAGTTCATATCTGTCGCCCATCTTGTACCTGTAAGCCTGCATGATGTAATGAACCATCTCTTCCCGCGTTATTGACGCGTTTGGCTTAAAACTTCCCTTTCCCTCAAAGACACCTGCCGTCACAAGATCGGTCACTGCTGGTGCATATGCCGCATCCTGCTTGATATCATCAAAGTAATCCTTGATATCCGGCTCCTTAAAGTATTCAATTTTAATATCCAGCCCATTGTGGAGCATCACTGCGAACTCGCTCCTTGAAACAGCCTTTCCCAGAACCAGCTTATCCTGGCTGAAAGGTATAGCATCTTTCTTCATAAGATATTGTACCGCTTCTCCTGACCAGTGATTTGATATATCTTTAAAATTTACATTTACCGTGGTATCTTTCTTCCCTATTGTTTGTGCAAATGCCGATGAACCTGACAGTAATATTACACCTGCCAGTATAATTCCTGAAACTCTTATCTTCATAATCAACCTCCTGCTTGCATGTTTGATATTGCCTGGTATGTAGAATTAGACTGATGCATGAAGAAAATTGTTCCAGAATACATAACTATTTATTATTGTAATTCATGCTTTTGTTGTAATATTTCAAATCCTGTCTAAGCTCCCAGCCAAGAGCGCGCCAGAATTTGTCTCCTGTCTCATTTGTTTTGAAAACTACCAGTACGGCCTTGTTGATCCCCTCATTTTCAAAAGCTGCAATAGCAGACTCCACAAGTTTTCTGGCTATTCCTCTTCCCCTGAAATCCGAATCTACCGCAGTGTGATATATGTAGGCCCTTCTTCCGTCATGGCCTCCAAGCGTCACTCCAACTATTCTGCCTTCCTCCACTGCCACAAAATTAGTAGCCGGATTTCGCCTGAGAAATCTTTCAATACCGTCTCTGGAATCGTCAAGGCTTCTTATCCCTACTCCAGACGTATTAGTCCATAGCCTGAAAACTGTTTCATAGTCGCCTATAACCATATTGCGTATCAGCATATTTCTCCCTTGTTTTTTAATTTACCTAATTCTACCACTTACTAAAATTATAAGCAATTATACAAGCAATCCATGATTATAATTTTATGCCGTTCATATTTTTGTCAGTTTAATGTTTTATTATAATGAAAAACTAATAATGCAGTTCTTTTGATTAATTAATTATTTGAGAAAGGAGGAGCCGTATGAAGCTGGGAAATAGAATTACCAAGGTCAGAAGAAATGACGATGGGAACATTACTGATGTTATGTTTGAAAACGGTAACACCTGCTCTTTTAATTATGCGGTTTTGATGGCGAAACAGGGTACCCTGGAGGGCTACAATGTCGTCAGAGGAAAGAACGGCGGAGAATATCTGAGCGCAGATCCAAACAACCCCGATGCGGAGGATCTGGATGATATACCAAGATTCAGATAATAAACAGCACAAGCATAATCACGTGAAACGGCGTAGTTTCGACTATGCCGTTTCTCCGTTCCTTTGCTGCACTATTATTGGGGCATGTTTCAAAAAATGGTTTTCTTAGTATAGGACTTGTGCTAAAATTAAAATGTATAGCATGTATTGAAATGGGAGGGAGTTTAATGAACACTAATAATTTAGTATTAAATAAACTCTTTACCCAAAACGTCTTTCAAAAGCTTATTAATACTAACCAGAATACCACATACGGCACAATAGTTAAACGATATATCACTGATATCACTGGCAAGAATAATGGTGACCTTATTAGTGAGATTTATAGTTTTATGTCCAAGTCATACCGCAATGAGTATTTCTATCAAAACACTTTGCTTAATAAGCTGCTTTTAGGCAGGCATAGTGTTAATACGACAACTGCATTAACACAAATACCTGTAGGAAAATCTAAGGCAGATTTTATTCTTATTAATGGTAAAGCTGTTGTATATGAAATAAAGTCGGAGCTGGATAGTTTTGAACGGCTCGATACACAACTAAAAGATTATTATAAGGCTTTTAATCATGTTTGTGTGGTAACATCAGAGAGCAGCTTTGATAGTCTATATAAGCTTCTGTCTGATACGCCCGTGGGTATTTGCGCTCTTACTAAACGCGATACAATAAGCAAAATATTGAAAAAAGATATGGTTGAGGATAATTCAAGATTAAATTATCAAGCTATTTTCAAGATCTTGCATAAAGATGAGTTTGAGAGCATTGTTAAGCAGTACTATGGTGAATTGCCTTTAACCTCGCAAGTATTTTATTATGATGAGTGCTTTTCTATGTTCTCTCAAATACCAATTATGCAAGCCTATGAAATGGCAATCAGGCAGCTAAAAAAGAGAAATCGTATCGTTCGTGGTAAAATAGAGGAAGTACCTTATGAATTGAAATCACTAATATATTTTTCAAGCCCGTCAACACGGGATTTTGATAATCTGAATGTCTTTTTAAAAAATAAGTTCAGGGGGTAATGCCGTGTATTTTCCATATATTCGGGGCAGGCAATATGAATTGTTAGCTTTGCGCGAATTGGCAGCCAACAATCTCTTGGGAAACTTTGTAATGCCCGTTATTGAGCCCGTCAAGCTATCTCCAACATTGATTAAGACAATCGCAGAATACATACGCGTTAAACATCCGGTAGCTGTAATCAGAAACCCGGCTGTTGGCTCCTTTATGAAAGACTATAAAGAAGCTAAAGCCGACTCGAATGAAGAAGCACATAAAAAAGAGTTTATAAAGCTTTACGAAGATACCCTAATTGTAAAGGCTATTATCATGCGAGGAGACACTCCATCCTTATTGTCACATTGGGATAAAAATGGAGTTCAAAAGCAGGAACTGCTGGTTATCAATACAGACCGGGACTACCTTGATTTGTTTGACCAAGAGTTTAGCCGTAACAATCCCCGTTATGCTCTTATTCCTGATGAAAGTACATTTCGGCGCAGAATTAAACACAATCGTGTCATTTTGGACGACAAGTTTGAAAAGCAAAACCGTAATGCAGATTATCAGGAAGCCGAAGATGAGTTCTTCTCTGAGGACCATCTATATTTTGATGATGACGGGTTAAAGGGCTTTGCAGATTACTCTATTATAGGAAATAACTATCAAGAAGCAGGTTTTGCACCTTATGCTGTAGCAATTCATATTGTTTACTTTGCTGCAGATAACAGTCTTAGAATAAAACATTTTGTTTCGGACTCAAACGAGGATATTTCCAATCCTGCAAAAAAATTCTATGAAGCTGTATCGAAATTAAATGATTGGTATCAAGCCAATCACTTCCCACTGACTCTTGGTTTATCTACATTGTTGCAGCATTATGAAAACCAAACATATCCGGGGCTTGGTAGTGTAAAAAAACTTTCGGTTATGCACCATTTGGAGCTTATGGGGAAGTATCTTAGCGAGGAGAAGTAGTATGAATTGTTGCGCAAAATGCTTTAGTGATGCTGAAATCATTGATATCATCAGAAACAAAAAGGAAAAAGGTAATTGTGACTTTTGCGGCAACAAAAATGTTCATGTATACTATTTGGAAGAAGACTCCACTCTTTCGGATATGTTTGGTGAATTATTAGATATATATGCTGCTGCTTCAAGTTTACCGGCGACATTTCCCAAAGATAGCACAGATTTAATAAAAAATATTCTCTATAGCAAATGGTCTATTTTCAATGTTGAACCTGACTGTATCTATCGCCTTCTTACCGCTATCTGCCACGAAAAATATGTCGAGCAACCTGAACTGTTCGATTACCCTGTCGGCATTTTAGAAAGCCAAGATAAAGATTACTTGAATGAGTTTTCTATTATTCGAGATTATCAATGGCAGGATTTTGTCGGTGATATAAAGAGTGTAAATAGATTCCATACCGGCCACATAAATAAAGAGGTTCTAAACCTGTTTATACGGTGTGCACGGAAGTCATATAAAGCTGGCATGGTTTTTTATAGGGCACGAATATGTACTGATGAAGTTGGATTTCCAAAATCTGAAATGGGGTCACCACCAGCGCACTTAGCAACTGCGGGTCGTGTAAATCCTGAAGGAATCAGTATTTTGTATTTGGCAGATTCGGTCAAGACAACTTTACATGAAACGCGTGCGGGTGGTCTTGATTACGTTACTGTTGCCAGCTTTAAGCTGAAAAAAGATATTGAAGTGATTGATTTCGCCAATTTAGATAAGATAAGTCCATTTATCGCGAACAGCACTATGGGAATTGGGTATACCCAGCACGCAATTAATATTGAGCATCTGAAGTTGATAAGCCAAGAAATTGCAAAGCCTCTCAGGCGACATGATAGTACGTTGGACTATTTACCAACGCAGTACATTAGCGACTATATCAAAAGTCAAGGGTACGGCGGTGTCGAGTATACTAGCACAATGTGCAAAAATGGCTATAATTTGGCTGTCTTTGATGAGTCGCTTTTTAAGTGCTTGAAAACAACTGTATATGATATAGAGTCGCTTTCTTATGCGTTTAAACCTTTACGATAACATAATGAAAATATCCGCATTGTTAAAATCGACAACATGGATGCTTTTCCCCTCATCGCATGATTTTTTTCAGCAAGCCCAATTTGTTTCCATACGGTGCATATCTGAGCTTTATATCAAGCAATGTGGATTTCTTCAAAATGCTTTTTTGACGGGTAAAGGTATCAAAGCTCCATTTTCCGTGATAACCGCCTATCCCGCTGGCGCCTGCCCCTCCAAACGGCAGGTGCGAGGAGGCAAGATGTATGATTGTATCATTAACACAGCCTCCTCCAAAGGAAACCTTTCTCAAAACCTCCTCCTCCACCAGCCTGCTGTTTGTAAAAAGATAGAGCGCTAACGGTTTGGGATGCCTGTTAACCTCCGCCGTAACTTCGGATATACTGTCATATTCGAGGACCGGCAGAACCGGACCGAATATTTCTTCCCGCATGACAGAATCCTCCCAGGTCACATTGTCAATAATAGTGGGTGATATTTGTAAGGTAGCAGCGTTTACATTGCCTCCCGCAAGTATTGTTCCCCTGTTCATAAGTTCTCTTAGCCTGTTAAAGTGCCTTTCGTTTATGATCCTGGGAAATTCGTCATTATTGCAGGGAGCCTCACCGTAAAATTCGGTTATGTACTTTTTCATGGCTTCTATTAATGCCTTTTTGACATCCCGGTGGACATATAGATAATCGGGTGCCACACAGGTCTGTCCGCTGTTCAGGCATTTACCCCAGATTATTCTTCTGGCAGCTATGTCAACATTAACATCCCGGTCTACTATGCAGGGACTTTTACCTCCCAGCTCCAGTGTAACAGGTATCAGCTGCCTGGCTGCAGCCTCCATGACTATTCTTCCCACACTTGCACTGCCGGTAAAAAATATGTAATCAAAGTTCTCCTGAAGCAGCTGACGGTTAACTTCAGTCCCTCCCTCAAGCATCGTAATATACCTTTCATCAAAATTTTCACTGATAATCCTGCTTAACAGCCGGCTGGTATGTACCGAATATTCGGAAGGCTTCAAAATAACACAATTCCCTCCTGCTATTGCTCCCAGCAAAGGGGCAACAGTCAGTTGAAAGGGATAATTCCACGGGGACATGACAAGCACTACCCCATACGGCTCGGAAATAATGTATGAGGTGGACTTGAAATGTGATAACGGAGTCTTGACCCTTTTATTTCTGCACCAGCCTTTTAAATTTTTTCTCATGTATTTGATCTCATCAAGTATAATTCCTATTTCAGTCATGTAGGTTTCGAAAGGCGCTTTGTTCAGATCTTTCTTTAAAGCCTCGAATATTTGCTGTTCATAGGCTCTGATAGTTCTTTCCAGGGTGTTAAGAGCATCCAGCCTGAAAGAAATCCCAGCTGTCTCTCCTGAATAAAAATACTCACGCTGTCTATTAACGATATCTTTTATTTGTGCCATGATAAACCCTCCCGGATTTCAATTTTTTATTGATACTGTCACTTGTTAAAGATTATGATTTTTAGGTGCTACAGACCACTAATTGGTATTATTAATACCCGGATTGTTGTATACTTATAGTATGACCAAAATTTGGGAGGGAAGCAACATGGATTATTCGTGGAGTTTAAAAGATCTATATTCGTCCTTTGACGGCGAAGACTTCAAAAAGGATATGGATACTCTGGACAGTATGCTGAAAGATTATATTGAATGGGTGGGTAATACCCTCGGAAACGATAAGGATATTAGAACTGCGCTTGAACAGTTTATAGTATTAAAAACCCGTCTTTCGGAATTATTCAGCAGGTTGTATAACTTTTCCGAGTTATCCTACACTGTCAATACCAAAAATGAAAAAGCTGCAAAAAATATGGAAACCCTTGAAGTAAAACTCAGTTCTATTGCTGAAGCTGACGCAGAAATCAACAAATGGATCGGTCCGGCCGGAAATATTGATAATGTAATACAAGCTTCTGACATATTGAAAGAACATGAATTTTATTTAAAGGATATAATTGAAAAGAGTTCACACCTTCTCGAAGGGAAACAGGAAGCTATTATCGCACGTATGAGAAATACCGGCTCAAGCGCCTGGCTAAAACTTAAGGATCGTCTGACCTCCACCTTAAAGGTTGATATAGAGCTGGACGGAGAGAAAAAGCAGCTGCCTCTTTCCATCGTAAGAAATATGGCTTACGAAAGCAGCAGAGAATTGAGAAAAAAGGCTTACGAAGCTGAACTGGCATCGTATGAAAAAATTGCTGATTCCCTGGCCGCCTGCCTAAACGGCATCAAGGGTGAAGTTATTACCGTTGCAGAAATGAGAGGCTTTGGTTCTCCTCTGGAGGAAACTCTGTTCAACTCCAGAATGGAGGCACAGACACTGGATGCCATGCTGGCTGCAATGAAGGAAAGTTTACCTTCCTTCAGAAAGTATCTCCGCACTAAAGGACAATTGTTAGGCAGTAAAAACGGGCTTCCTTTCTTTGACCTGTTTGCTCCTATGGGAGACTTGAGTAAAAAATACACCTATGAAGAAGCTGTAAAAATAGTAGATGAGAATTACAGGACTTTTAGCAGCCGTCTTGCAGATTTCGCCAAAAAGGCCATAGAATCCAACTGGATAGATGTTTATCCCAGAGAAGGAAAAATTGGCGGTGCCTTCTGCCAGGACCTGCACGTTATCGGCCAGAGCAGGGTAATGCTGAACTTCGGCGGAAACTTCAGCGATATAATAACTATGGTGCATGAACTGGGGCACGCTTATCATGACGAATGCATAAAGAATGAGAGCATGCTTAACAGCGATTATCCCATGCCATTGGCCGAAACCGCTTCAACCTTCTGTGAAACCATAGTTAAAAAGGCGGCTATAAAGAAAGCCTCAAAAGAGGAAGCCTTTGCAATCCTGGAGCTGGAATTAAGTGACACCACACAGATAATCGTTGATATATACAGCCGTTTCCTCTTTGAAAGCGAGCTCTTCAGGAGAAGAATAGACGGTTCCTTAAGCACTGAAGAATTGAATGAAATAATGCTGTGGGCTCAAAAGGAAGCTTATGGCGACGGATTGGATCCCGAATATATACATAAATATATGTGGGCCTGTAAGCCGCACTACTATACTGCCAGCGCCAATTTTTACAACTTCCCCTATGCCTTTGGACAACTTTTTGCAAAAGGGCTGTATGCCGAATATGAAAAAAGAGGGAAGGCTTTTGTCAGAGACTATGAAGCTCTGTTAAGCATTACTGGCAAGAACAAAATAGAAGATGTGACAAAAATGATGAATATTGATGTTCAAGGTATTGCTTTCTGGAGAAATTCCTTAAAAACCATAGAACAGGACATTGAAAAATTTCTGGAGCTAAGTGCTGAAAAACTGTAACAACAAATATCTGCCAGTTGACTTTTAGTATTTTAGTATGCTAATATTGAAAAAAAAGAAAGCAGGCTGCTAATATGTCTAAACTTCAGTTAATAAATCTGAATCACGGGGACAATATTTAGCGCTTGTATTTGTGTGAACCAATCAATCACAGGTGCAAGCGCTCTATGTGTTGTGCCTGTGTGGAGACTGACGGATAAGAACCACATTGGTAAATAATAATATTTACATATGCGGTTCTTTTTTTGTATTATTTTTAACCTTGAAAGGATGTGATACTTAGGAACAGTACCCTGTTCCCGGCATAAATTAACAACTGCATGAATTCATGAGAATCAATTTTTTCAGAAAAGGCAATGACGAAGAGAAGTAGCGCAATTTATCGTTTCCAGTGAGCGGAGACCGGTGAGAACTCCACAAAGTGAATTTGCGTGAATAACACTTTACCAGCCGCAATCCGAACTTCAGGTTTAGTTATACATTTATTCAATTCCGGAATCCTGATCAGTAGGTGCGACGTATGCCGGTGCGTTAAACAGCATGGTTTTTAAACCGTTGAGTGACTGCTAGCCAGTAATTCAGGTGGTACCGCGGACATTATATGTTCGTCCTGGACTTTTTAGTTTTGGATGAGCTTTTTTTATGCTCAAATATCAGTAAAGGAGATAAATTATGAACACATCTAATATTTACAGGAACAGGACTTTGAACAATATCAGCGAAGGTGATATGGGCAAAACACTAAAAATTGCAGGTTGGGTAGAAAATATACGGGACCATGGCGGTGTATCTTTCATAGATCTCAGAGACATGTACGGCGTCATGCAGGTTGTAATGCGGAACACAGATCTGTTGAAAGGAATCGGCAAGGAGGATTGTATTTCAATTGAAGGTGTGATTGAATGCCGCGATCAGGAGACATACAATCCAAAGATTCCAACCGGAACAATCGAACTGGACGCTCATTCTGTTGACGTTCTGGGAAAGGTATGCAAACAGCTCCCTTTCGAGGTTATGACTTCAAAGGAAACCCGTGAGGATCTGCGGCTTAAGTACCGTTACCTTGACCTTCGCAATAAAAAGGTTAAAGACAATATTATTTTCCGCTCGGAAGTTATCAGCTTCCTGAGACAAAAAATGACCGACATGGGCTTCCCGGAAATCCAGACTCCCATACTCTGTGCGTCATCGCCTGAAGGTGCAAGAGATTATATCGTGCCTTCCCGTAAATACAAGGGAAAGTTTTATGCGCTTCCGCAGGCTCCCCAGCAGTATAAGCAGCTCCTCATGGTATCAGGCTTTGACAGGTATTTTCAGATAGCCCCCTGCTTCCGTGATGAGGATGCCCGCGCCGACCGTTCACCGGGAGAATTTTATCAGTTGGATTTCGAGCTGAGCTTTGCCACCCAGGAAGATGTATTCCGTGCCGGTGAAGAGGTTCTTACAGCTGCATTTAAGAAATTTGCCCCCGAAGGGTACTCTGTGACTGACGCTCCATATCCCGTGATCAGCTACAGGCAGGCAATGCTTGAGTTCGGCACCGATAAGCCCGACCTGCGCAACCCGTTAAGAATAATAGACCTGTCGGATTTCTTCCTGAAATGTACCTTCAAGCCCTTCCACAACAAGACAGTCCGTGCTGTCAGGGTGCACTCCGAGATGTCCAAAGGTTTCCATGAAAAGCTGCTGCAATTTGCTACATCAATCGGTATGGGAGGGCTCGGCTATCTTGAGGTCAATGGTGATATGTCATACAAAGGACCTATAGACAAGTTCATACCGGATGAAATAAAGAGAGAGCTTACCGGCCTTGCGGGTCTTGAACCCGGTGATACAATTTTCTTCATCGCCGACAAGGAAGAACGCGCCGCCCGGTTTGCCGGCCAGATCCGTACAGAACTTGGTACACGCCTGGATATATGTGAAAAGAATGCTTACCGTTTCTGTTTTGTAAATGATTTCCCCATGTTTGAGTATGACACTGCCGAAAAGAAGATTAACTTTACCCATAACCCCTTCTCCATGCCACAGGGCGGACTGGAAGCGCTCAATACAAAGGACCCCCTGGAAATCCTTGCTTACCAGTATGATATAGTGTGCAACGGCATTGAACTTTCCTCGGGCGCTGTCAGAAACCATAGCCTTGACATAATGATCAAGGCCTTTGAAATAGCCGGCTACACCCAGGAAGACCTCCGGAATAAATTCGGTGCTCTGTACCAGGCCTTCCAGTTCGGGGCTCCGCCTCATGCGGGTATGGCTCCGGGTGTTGACCGTATGATCATGCTTTTAAGAAATGAGGAAAACATCCGTGAAATTATCCCCTTCCCCATGAACGGAAATGCTCAGGATCTCATGTGCGGCGCCCCTGCCGAAGTAACCGAGGCCCAGCTCCGTGAAGTCCATATTAAAATAAGATAGTGCAAAACAATGGCAATGCATGTGAAAATATTGTAGCAGTGCTCCCGTACCAACTTCAATAAATGGATTTCTCACAAAGTCCAGAATTGAAACTTGTAAACTTCCCATTTATTGAAGTTGTACCGGCGCACTGTAACCAATAATAATCCATGCATCACAGCACTCTCACTCCGCATTATTTAAAGCATTTTCCAGAGCGTTTTGTATGGCCTTCAGGATTACTTTGCTGCTGTTTGTAGCACCTGATACAGCATCTACCTGAAGGGACTGGGTCTCCACAACTTTTTGCGGTATTACCTCAGCCTTTGCACCCCGCTCGTTTTTGTGACTTATCAGGTCGATATTCACTATTTTGTGGTCCTTTACATTGACTTTGACTTCGGCAGCTATCCAGAGCACCTCCGCACTTCCCACATAGGTTCCGTCGGAAATACTGCTCAAGTCCACATTCCCTATCTTAATATCTTCGATCTGCTTCTGATACTTCCTCAGATCAAGATATGAATGTATTCCCTTTGCCCCGAAATACCCCGCAAGGATAACTCCCACAATAATAAATAACGCAATTACCTTTTTCATTTAACCCTCCGTATACCGGTTTTAGATACCGCTCCGCTCATTTGAATAGTCATTTTCTAAGCTTAATATGTTTATATTCACTATATTTAGTTTGTAATCTAGCATAGGCTTCAAGCACATTGTCTGGAATATCGACATGTGCTATAAAATTCTTTCCCTTTGGGCCGTAGCCCTCCTGGTCATCTCTCAGTCTTGGTATTTCGCCCATCACAAGATCTATGAACCTGTCAAATGACCATAATCCATAAATGTTGTCTGAAAGCTTTAAGCTCCCGGTTTCCGCCTTAATATGGGGGATAAAGGGGCTGTAACTGATAATCCTTGTTTTCTCACCGGCCCAGGCCTTGAGAAAGGATGCATGGGTCCTTAACTGCATTGTAGGGTCCTGAATGATTATTACCGAAGCCGGAATTCCGGTCCGCTCCTTTATGACTTTGAGAGCCTGGGATGCATTTTCTCCACAGTTGGTTGACCTGTTTTCAATAATAATACTGTTAACATCCAAGCCTGTGTTTTTTGAAACTACCTCTCTCAGAATATCCGCCTCAGGTCTGTTTTCAGCAGCAATATCCCGGTATTCCGGATTATTGCGTATATTTTCGGCCAGGTACTTCGTAGAATGGCCTATTCCTCCAACTATCATCAATTCCCTGGCGACTCCGTCAAGAAAAGCTCTTGCACCAAGCTCCGCCAGATACGGAATGCTGCTGCCGAGTATGATGAGCAAGTCGGCCCGCGAAATTCCGAAACCTGCATTCAGCGCATGGCCGGTAAGCTGGGGAATATCCCGCCTGGATAAAAAGCTTATCATATCATTCAAATCTGCTGCCGCATCAAACTCCGTATATTCTTTCATAATCCATTCCTTTCATACCTCAATCCATGTCAACCCATTACAATATCAGGTTCCGGACGTAACTCCTGGCCTGCTTCATGCCTTCGACAGACACCTGAGGCCTACCTTTTTCATAGGGGATATTGCACTCCAGAGTCAGTGCATGCAAACCGTCAAGTTTCAGGGAGCTGGCAAAGCCCTTCAGATCCAATATTCCTTCACCCGGAACCAAATGCCTCTTGCCATCCCTGTAATCACTGAAATGCACCCCTTTGACATAATCCCTTACGGCCTTTGCGGCGGAGACTATATCAATCCCGCACTGTGCATAATGAGTGGTGTCTATATTTATGTACAACCCATTGTCTCTGACAAAGGCAAGCATTTCAGCAGGGTCGATCAAAGAGGTCTGGTATCCCGGAAAGTTTTGAATATTTTCTATGCAGACCAGAAATCTGTCTTTAAGGGCCTTCAGATCTTCTGCAGCTTTTAGAGCATACCCGGACCACCAGTTCTTATCCTCCGTTTTTTTATGAGGTGCATGAAAAACCAGGCAGGGAATATCCTTTTCTCCAAATTCAAGATACTCGTAGGTATCGGCGCTGATGAGGGTATCGGTATCCTTGAATATAACGCCTCCCATATCATGAAGTGAATTTATTCTCAGCCCGCTTTCCCTCACTATCTTTAACACCTCTTTTGGCCGGATATTCCTAAGATGCTGTGTTACCTCCCAGTTGTCACCGCCTGTCCAGTAGGTATCCAGCTCAATGCTCTCAAAGCCGGCCTGTCTTATGAGCTCCAGTGCTTCGGTAAAAGGTGCGTTATAAAATGTTGCAGTTGCAATAGATATGTTCATACCATCTCTCCAAACTTTACTTTTATATCTTCTGCATCCATCAGGCCGACAAGTATTATTACACTTTAAGCTAAGTTAATTGTAATATTTGGTAACGCGCGTGTCAACCAGCTTCCTCATCCAATCCCAGCTGGCTGATAACCATTCTGTAGTATACTCCCCTTTTCTCCATCAGCTGGTGGTGCGTACCAGTTTCAAGGATGCCTCCGTCCCCGATTACCAGTATTTTGTCGGCGTCCCGGATTGTAGACAGACGATGTGCTATAAGGAAACTTGTGTGGTTTTTCATCAGCTTCAAAAGCGCTTGTTGTATTTCCTTTTCTGTTTTGGTATCAACGCTGCTTGTGGCCTCGTCAAGTATCAGGACTGGCGCCCGGCACAGGACTGCCCTGGCTATGGCAATGAGCTGACGCTGCCCCTGGCTCAGGTTGTCGGAGCTGCCTGAAACCTGAGTGTTATAACTCTTTGGAAGGCGGGAAATAAAACCGTCCGCATGAGCCATTACGGCGGCGTCTCTGACTTCGGCATCTGTGGCATCAGGTCTTGAATACCTTATATTGTCGGCAATGCTTCCGGTAAAAAGGCAGGTATCCTGCAATACCACAGAGAAGCAGTTCCTCAGGTCCTTTCTGGTAATATCGGTAATGGTTACATCGTCAATCAGTATCCGGCCTTTTTCAGGTTCATAAAAACGGGTCAGAAGATTTACAATGGTTGTTTTTCCGGCCCCGGTCTCACCTACCAGTGCCACAACCTGTCCCGGCTGTACCTGAAAGCTGACATTGTTCAACACTGGTTTTCCCCGGGTATAGGAAAAGTTGATCTCCTTAAATTCCACCTTTCCCAGGGCCGGTCCGAATTCCTTGAGATTTGGCTTATCCGGTATCTCCTCCTTCTCGTCCAGTATCTCAAAAACTCTTTCAGCGCCGGCAAGGGCCGACTGAATGGTATTAAACATACCGGCTATTTGGTTAAGGGGCATCCCGAATTGTCTTGAGTATGTGAGAAAGCTGACTACAACTCCCACGGTTATGTACTCCCTGACTGCCATTAGCCCGCCGGCGCAGGCTATCAGCGTATAGCTGAGATTATTTATTACATTCATGAACGGCATGAGAAAACCGGCCCAGATCTGAGCTTTTGTAGAGTAGTCACACAGCGTCCGGTTGACTTCCTTAAAATCCTCCAGCACTTTTTGCTGCCTGTTAAAGGCCTTTACCATCTTCAGCCCCTGAATGCTCTCTTCTATAACGCCATTGAGACTTCCCAGTGTCTGCTGCTGACTGGTAAAATACTTTCTGCTTCTTTTAGCTATTGTTTTTGTAAGTACGAATATTAACGGTATGGTTATCAATGCAACCAGCGTCAGCCCCGGACTTAATACCAGCATCATTACCAGCGCCCCCGTTATTGAAAAGACACTTGAAATAAGCTGTGTGGTGGTTTGTCCCACCGTACTGCTTATGTTGTCAACATCATTTGTGATCCTGCTCATGGTATCCCCGTGAGATCTTGTATCATAGAAGTTCAGAGGGATTCTCTGGAGCTTGGAAAAGAATTCGGTTCTTATATGCTTAACAAGACTTTGGGTCACTCTGGCCATGAGTACGCCATTAAATGTATCCAGTATCCAACCGGTCAGGTAGCAGAAAACCAGAGCCGTCAATATTGTTACAAGCAGCTTGTTGTCAACTGTGTTTGCATCAATATTAAATGTGTTAATAGCCTGGCCGAGCAAATATGGAGTAAGTAAACCTGCCGATGCCGACAGAACTGTGAGAGATGCCGCAATCAGTATTGATTTACGCCATCTTCCGAACATTCTTATCAGTCTGACAAGAGTTCCCTTTGTGTCCTTAGGCTTCGCTGTGGGTTTAAATCTCTGATGTCCTGCCGCTCCCCATCTTCCCAGCTTTGGCATATTGTCGAGATTCCGTACTTCATTCTTATTTGACATGTGTTATAAGGCCACCCCCTATTTGTGAGTCATAAATCTCCCTGTAAGTACCGCAGTTATCTAATAAGTCGGTATGCTCTCCGAAGCCCACATTTACTCCGTTATCCAGCACCAGAATTTTATCGGCCGACATGGCCGTGCCGATCCTTTGAGTTATCATTATGACTGTCCTGTCTGTATCAAGGCTTTTCAAGGCCTTCCTGACCCGGGCTTCGGTAATTGCGTCAAGTGCACTTGTACAGTCGTCCAGTATCAGAACAGGTGCCTGTTTTGCAAGGGCTCTGGCTATTGATAGTCTCTGTTTCTGCCCTCCTGACAGGTTCACTCCGTTCTGCCCCAGCACACTGTCAAATTTGTCAGGCATTTTTTCAATAAATTCCTGGGCCTGGGCATTTTGAGCAGCCCGGATTACCTGTTCCGCCTCCATTGTACTCTCTCCCCAGGCGATATTATCAAAAACAGACCCGGTAAAAAGCATACTTTTTTGTGGTGCAAAGGCAATGTTTTGTCTGAGGACCGATGTATCCATGCTCTTGATATTCTTCCCGCTAATATAGATTGCACCCTCATTCACATCGTAAAAATGCAGACAAAGCCAGGCAAGTGTGGATTTTCCCGCCCCTGTAGGCCCAATTACCGCCAGGGTCTCACCCGCAGCTATTTTAAAGGACAGCTCCTTTAAGACGGGCAGCCCGCTGCCGCCGGGATATGTAAAAGTCACCTTGTCAAACTCCAGCTCCCCTGTAATAATCGGGTCAGGGCTGCCGGCACTTGTAAAATCCTCTTCTCCGGCTAAGATTTCTTCTATTCTTTCAGTTGATGCCTTTGTTCTTATAAAGGTGTTGAAAATATTGGTTATCATTATGAGAGAGGTTAGTATTTGAGTCATATAATTTATAAAAGCAGCTACTTTGCCGACCTCAAGCCGGCCTTCCCCGAACAGCAAGCTGCCCAGATAGATAATGACTGCAATTCCGACGCTGACAGTCAGAGACATGACCGGTGAAAAATATGCTATTACCAACTGGGAAGAAACACTTTTTTTATTCAGATCCGAGTTTGCCACATCAAACCGTCCCTCTTCCTCCTCATATGTTCCAAAGGCCTTGACCAGCCTTATGCCCAACAGGTATTCCTGCACTACCGTGTTTACCTTGTCGATGGCTTTCTGAACCCTTGAGAAACGAACATAACTCAATTTCATACTAATGACAATCAAGGCTGCTACTATGGCTATAGCTATCAGCAGAACCACACTCATGAACGGGCTCAACATTACAGCAAGAATTATACTCCCGATACATGTGAGCGGGGCTTTAAAAAATATTCTCATAATACCGTTTACAAACTGTGTTACCTGTGAAGTATCATTTGTCATTCTGGTTATCAGGGAGCCGCTTTCTATACTGTCGGCACTCGCTTCGGAAAAGCTCATGATCTTCTTGAAAACATCATACCTCAAATCCGCACCGAAGTTTTGAGATACCCTGCTTGCAAGAATATTCCTCGCAGCGGCAAAACAAGCCCCAAGAGCAGTTATTCCAAGCATTGTAAGTCCAAAATATAAAACATAAGCAATGCGGCCGTTTTTTACTCCGTCATCTATTATATGCGCCATAATAGTCGGCTGGAGCAAATCGCATACAGCCTCAAAAAAAACGCAGCTAATGCCCAGAAGGAACAATGTCCTGTATTTTTTGAAATATGGTTTATATAGGTCCATTTGCGTTATATCCTCCTAAGTCCGCCATTCCTGCTGCTCTCCGCTTACCATGTTCTTGAATATCCGGGTAAGGAAGTCTCCGGCAAGCTGTTTTTCTTCTTCTGAAAACCCCTGAAAGCACTCGTCGGCCATTGAGATAAAAATCCTGTCTATAACTTTTTTCTTTTCAAAGCCCTTGCCGGTCAGCCATACCCCAAGAGCCCGCTTGTCACCCTTTACAGGCCTTTTCTCTACCAGCCCGGACTTTTCCATGCTATTTAGTACACTGGTTACCGAGGCAGGCTCCATATGACAGTCATCGGCTATTTCCCTCTGAATACAGCCGTTATGTTCAAACAGGTAATTTATCATCCTGGGCTGGCCTGCGGTGAGATTACACTTCATAAATTCATAAGTGGATCTCCTCCTATGTACCGCACCTACTTTAACAAGCAGTAAATTTAATT
>JAFABO010000027.1 GCA_023426005.1 Bacillota bacterium
CTGGATATTGTTATTTTATTTGGTAAGTTCATTATAATCTCCCATCTACGCGCATAGCGCGTACGCAAATAGTAATGAAAAGCCGCTATGCGGGTTTTTGCTGCGTGAAAGGCACAAATGAATGCTCAAATATATTTTTCACGCTATGACCTCTCCTATCAAATCATAATCTTCTGAATTTAAAATTTTAATTTCAACAAAACACCCGGTTTCCAATGGTTCAGGACTTGTAAAATACACTGTCCCATCAATTTCAGGAGCTTCTGCATAAGTTCGTCCATAATAGAATATACCATCATCAGCAATCCCGTCAACAATGGCTTTATAAACTTTTCCAATTCTTCCGGTATTTATTTCGGCGCTGATCGAATTTTGCAGTTCCAATATTGTTTTTTGCCGTTTTACTTTAATATTTTTTCTTATTTGTCCTTTCATCCTGGCAGCAGGTGTCCCTTCTTCCTTTGAATAGGTGAATACCCCCAGCCTGTCGAACTTAAATTCCTGAACAAAATCAGCCAGCTGCTGAAAATCCTCTTCTGTTTCCCCGGGAAAACCGACTATCAGTGAAGTTCTGATTGAAATACCCTCCACTCTTTCCCTGAGCCTGATAAGAGCATTTCTGATTTCGGCTATTGTTCCCCTTCTGCCCATCAACTTCAATATCCTGTCGGAGGCGTGCTGAACAGGAATATCCATATACTTGCAAACCTTTGGATTTGAGGAGACTTCTTCTATTAATTCATGGTCAATTTCTTCCGGATAACAGTATAACAGCCTTATCCATTCAATGCCACTGAGTTTTGATAATTCCCTTATCAATTCCGGAAGCATTTTTTTGCCATATATGTCAATGCCGTACCGTGTGGTATCCTGAGCCACAAGGATCAATTCCCTGGCCCCGTTTTCCGCCAGAGCTTTTGCTTCTTTAATAAGGGCTTCAATTTTTCTGCTTCTGTAGGTGCCCCTTAAATATGGAATAATGCAATAGGTACAACGGTTGTCACAGCCCTCGGATATTTTCAGATAAACCGAATGTCCGGAGGATGAAATTATCCTATCCTCATCAAGATAGTCTGTTTCATTGAGTTTTCCGTATGCAACGACTTTTTCGCCCTGATATGCCCTGTTTATTACCCCGGCTATTTCCTTATAATTCCCTGTTCCCAGAACGGCATCCACTTCTGGTATCAAGTCAAGGATTTTCTCCCTGTATCTTTCGGCCATACAGCCGGTGACTATCAGAACCTCACAGCTGCGCTTCTTTTCCTCTGCCATCTCAAGGATAGTATTTATTGATTCCTGCTGGGCAGACTCTATGAAACCGCAGGTGTTAACTATAAGTATGTCTGCATTTTCCTTATGGTTAACGATTTCGTAATCCGCATGTTTCAGCATACCCAGCATGATCTCGCTGTCCACCAAGTTCTTTGGGCATCCTAAAGACACTACACCTATTTTTTTATTCACCGATTACACTCCTCAATTTTGTTTTATATTATCTGCATCAAAAATTACAACAAATTCAGCCATATAGCACAAAGAAGTCTTTAAATATCAATTTGAAATAAGACTCTAGTAAAAATTATTTAATAATATTAATAACTTGTCAATGTTTATAGAGAAAATTAATATTTTAAAATTCTTTCCTTTACAGCTTATGGTACGGGAGGATTGTATTCGATTTTACAAATTTGGTAATTCGTGATTATATTTTCAGAATATGAAACCTGCGGTGAAATGTGCACAACAGCAATCTATGAAAAAAGCTTCAATCATCCGGTAAGAATTCACTTACGGCTTTTGATATCTGGCTGTAGCTGAATCCCCTGCCCATCAGAAAAGTTTTCATTTTTTCTATCTCTTTCTCATCAAAGCTGGTATACTTTGAATATCTTTTTCTTAAAAGCTGAAGGGCAACCTCTTCTTCATCAAGTTCAAACCCTTCGAGGGCACTGCTTATAATATCTTCCTTAATACCTTTCTGGCTCAACTCCATTGATAAGAGTTTGACCGATTTCGGCTTAAGTTTTGATTTCTCGGATATGTATTTACAGGCGTAATTAAAGTCGTCTATATAGTTTATCTCCTTTAGGTTATCAATGACTTTTTCAATTGTGGCTTCCTCATATCCCATATCCCAAAGCTTTTGAGAGACCTCACAGGATGTGCGCAGCTTCATGGCAAGAAAGCTGACCGCAGCACTCCTGGCAGCAGCATAAACTTCAGTGTCCAATATATATTTTAAAGCTTCTTCCGTAATACTCTTACCAGCATTCAGCTCAAGCAGCTCAATACGCTTCCTGGGCAAACTGAAAGTAATATTGTTATCAAGGATTACGGTAGCCATTGAGGAAACCTTTTCATTCTTTTCTATCTCTGTTATTTTCATAAAAACCTCTTAGCAATTCTTAAAAGGCACACCGGACAAGTAAAGCCTGATAAGCGGGCTCTAATCCGGTATGCCAAATAATTTGTGATTTTTTATATTTAAATTAACACGTTATGCCAGTCATTTAAATTTTGCTTTACCTATATGATTTTTTTATATCAAATGGTAACTTCCGTACTAACTTCATGAAATAAGAAGCCACCCAAAACAATTGCGAAAATTGCATCGCCTCATTTAAAGCGCTTACCTTTGGCGACAATTTTTTGCAATTGTTTTTAACACTTAAATAATCAGTCCTGTTCTTCCTCTTCGATTTCCTCTGGAGCTTCTGGTGCTGCAGGTGCGACAGCCATACTGCTTCTAACCAGCTTTTCTATTTCCATGCACATTGCAGGATTTTCCTTCAGATATTGTTTTGCGTTTTCCCTTCCCTGTCCGATACGCTGCCCATTATAGGAGAACCATGCACCGCTCTTGTTTACAATTTCACTGTTTACCGCTATATCAAGGATACTGCCTTCCCTTGAAATACCTTCACCATAAACTATATCAAACTCCGCTTCTCTGAAGGGAGGTGCAATCTTATTTTTAACAACCTTCACCCTGGTCCTGTTTCCTACCACTTCATTTGCCTGCTTGATGGATTCTATTCTTCTTACATCCAGACGTACTGAAGAATAGAATTTTAAAGCCCTCCCTCCCGGAGTGGTCTCAGGATTTCCAAACATAATGCCAACCTTTTCACGAAGCTGATTTATAAATATGGATGTGGTCCTGGACTTGCTGATAACACCTGCCAGCTTTCTGAGTGCCTGGGACATAAGTCTGGCCTGCAGACCCACATGGGAATCACCCATCTCGCCGTCGATTTCCGCTTTTGGCACAAGGGCTGCTACAGAGTCTATCACAATGACATCTATGGCTCCGCTTCGCACAAGAGCCTCTGTTATTTCCAGAGCCTGCTCTCCGGTATCGGGCTGTGAAACTATCAAATTATCTATATCAACCCCAAGTTTTTTTGCATAAACAGGGTCAAGGGCATGTTCTGCATCAATAAACGCAGCCTCGCCTCCCGCCTTTTGCGCTTCGGCAATTATATGCAAAGCTACGGTTGTCTTACCTGAAGATTCCGGTCCATATATCTCAACAATTCTTCCTCTGGGTACTCCTCCAACGCCAAGAGCTATATCCAGGCTTAAGGATCCTGTGGGAATAACTTCTACATTCATGTGTGCGCTCTCGCCCAATTTCATAACGGCGCCTTTGCCAAATTGTTTTTCTATCTGGCCAAGAGCCACTTCAAGTGCTTTTTTCTTTTCTAACATGGGGTGACCTCCTCACAGTTATAGAACATTTGTTCTGTTTTTATTATATAGATTTTTATTGACTAAGTCAACTTAAAATTTTTATTTTTTCAGTACTCTGGCAAGCCTTCCTGAAAGTTTGTTTTTAAATGCTACGGCCTCTTCAACCCTGAGCAGCATTGTAACTCCGAAGTATACCGCGGCTCCCGCAACGATTTCCACACCCAGCACCGCTATTTCAACAAGCTTGGAATGCATTGAATAGGCCTGTGTAAAATCAATGGGCAACAATTTATTTACGGTAAATATCACCGCCCCCATCACTATTGCGGCTTCCACAAGCTTGACGGAGTAAACCGCAAGCCGTTTCCAATTCATCCCGTTCATTTTCCTTGACAATATGTACATCATCAAAGACATATTCACCAGACTCTGAATGGAATATGAAAGTGACATACCGGCAGGTCCGAGATCTGCATTGAGGAAAATGTAGCACAGCACAAAGTTGAGTACTACCGAAACTATCCCGGCATAAAGCGGTGTTTTTGTATCATTATTTGCATAAAAAGCTCTGTTCAGAATAGCAAGCATGGACTGGGCAAGCATGGCCGCCGTAAACAGCAGCAGGATGCTGCCCGCCATGACAATCCTTTCGCTTCCGATGTTTGACGACCACTTGTAAACCACGCTGATCACAGGCTCTGGCATAACTATAAAAGCCATGGCGGACGGTATTATGAGATAGAGAATGGTTTTAAAGGCTCCGTTGAGGATATTTTTAAATTCATCTACCTGCTTTAAGGCCAGTTTTTCAGACAGCGTGGGCAAAAGTGCCGTACCCAGCCCCATTGCAAATATGCCGTAAGGCAGCTGCCAGATATCATTTGCATTGTAATACGCAGTAATGTTTCCTTCCTGTTTAAACATGGATATAAAATTCAGTGATATCAAAATATTCACCTGCACTATGGCGGATGCGGCCAGAGACGGTATTGCAAGCTTGAACAGCCTCCTGAAACCGGTATGCTTCCAGAACAATTTTGGTTTGTAGAACTTGAAGTTGGGAAGTGCAAATGAAATCTGAATCAGAAAATACATTATTGCACTGGCCAGTACACCAATCGCCACATACTTGACTCCGAACCGGCTGAGCACCAATATGCTCAAGGCTGTTCCCAGGTTGTACAGCGACGGTCCGTAAGCTGCTGCCGCAAACCTCTGGTATGAATTCAGCACTCCGTTTGTCATTCCCGCCAGCATCATAAAACCTACCGAGGGGAATAGAATGCGCGTCAGCTGGATGGTCGTTTCTCTCACTTCGCCTTCAAGCCCCGAGGCCGTCATGGAAACGACCCAGGGGGCAAAAATCACTCCAAGTGTGCTTACCCCCAGCATACATAAAAATATGACATTTATAAAGGTCCCTACTGCCTTCCAGCCGTCCTCCTCTTCACCTCTGGCCAGATAACCCGAAAGAATGGGGATCAATGCCGCAGATATTGCGCCGCCGATAAGCAGATTGTACATCAGGTCGGTGGTCCTGAAAGCCGCCAGAAGTGAATCCGACTGGGACGCCGTAAGCAAATTGTTAATCAGTATGGTCCTCACATAACCGGTTATCCTGCTCACTACCAGGGATGACATTACTATAATGGCGGCGGCTGTAATTTTTTTATTGTTTGAGCTCAACGTAACCTCCTAAGCCATAGCCAACCTATGGCTTTGAGCCGCATAGCGGTCATTTGTCTATTAATGCAAATCTGCTCCCGTATCCTCAATAAGGCAATAAAGGAGATCAAACACCATGGGCATAAATTTTTCATTTGTCGCCTGTGTCAATTTCAAGACCGGAAATATGCCTTCTTATCATATCAAAAACATGCAGAGCCGTGATAGTTCTGATCCTCTTCCTGTTTCCCAGCAGCCGGAGTTCTTTTGTAACAGTACCCTTTTCAGAGAAAAGACCTATATACACCAGGCCCACCGGCTTCTGGGGTGTGCCTCCATCAGGGCCCGCTATGCCGGTAACGGCTACTCCGATGTCGGTCTTTAATCTGCTTCTGACCCCCGCGGCCATTTCCCCGGCTGTCTGGCGGCTCACAGCCCCATGCTGCAGCAGGGTTTCTTTTTTAACCCCGAGGTATTCTTCTTTTGCATCATTTGAATAAGTTACCGCACCGCCCATAAATACACCTGATATACCCGGTATGTCGGTCAGCATTTGAGAAATGAGGCCGCCGGTACAGGATTCGGCTGTTGCCAGGGTAAGTTTGTGCCTGGATAAAAGCTCTGCCGCCACCTGGTCAAGAGTGTGATCTTCTTCCGAATACAGACTGTCACCGGTTCTTTTCCTTATTTCCTCAATAACCGGCCGTAGCAGCATTTCAGCATCCTTCCCCCGTTCAACCCTGGCAGATACTCTTATGGTTACTTCCCCCTCCTTGGCATAGGTCGCTATGGTAGGATTCGTCTGCCCCTCGATCAGATCCAGGATTTTTGTCTCCATGGCGGATTCGCCTATCCCAAACACCCTCAGGAACTTCGATTCTATGGTATAGCTGCTCCTATCCCTGAAATAGGGAAATACAAAGTCATCAAACATCGGTTTCATTTCGGACGGAGGGCCGGGCAGCATTACAATTACCTTTTCACCCTGCTCTATTATACAGCCCGGAGCGGTACCGTTATTATTTTTGAGTACTGTGCAGTTCTCAGGCATATACGCCTGTTTTTCATTATTATGTGTCATTTCCCTGCCGATTTTTTTAAAAAATGCTTTGATGGCATCAAGGCTTTCCTGATGGAGTACAAGTCTTCTGCCGCATATCTCTGAAATGGTTTCCTTTGTCAGATCGTCCTGGGTGGGACCAAGGCCTCCCGTCGCAATTACCACATCACATCTCTCCAATGCAAGTTCCAGGCTCTCTCTCAATCTTCCGGGATTGTCTCCCACCACACTGTGGTAGTAAACACTGATGCCGACATCCGGCAGCTTTGAAGACAGGTACTGTGCATTTGTATTTACAATCTGCCCCATGAGCAGTTCGGTTCCAACAGCTAATATTTCTGCTTTCAACTACAGTCATCTCCTTATAGTTTTTGGTACAGCAAAACAAAGTAAAACTAATTATTATTTCTTTAAATATTATACCAACCTGTTGGCAAAAAGTAAGCTGTTAATGAATAAAAAGATTAACAAAGGTTAATGAAATTAATGAGATAACACCTGAGGCCGGGAAAAAACTTTAAGAATTCAGAACTGATCGGTGCTGAAATATGTTGTATAGATTATACCATATAACCCATAAAATACAATAGTAATAACTTTTTTCAGCAATAGCTTCCTGCTACTATTATATTTTACCAATCCGTTATATAATAGTTCTATAGTTCTTAAACTTTAAAATTATCTTTCGGGAGGAATTTTCATGAAAGCTTTATTTATCGGTGGTACAGGTACAATCAGCACTGCTATTTCAAGTTC
>JAFABO010000175.1 GCA_023426005.1 Bacillota bacterium
CCTCTTGCTTTTAAAAGCCTTCCCAACGATGCCGCTGTAATTCCCTTGCCTAATCCGGAAACCACACCACCAGTTACGAAGATATACTTTACTGACATTGTTTTACTCCTCTCGACATGTTCATACGATACAATATATAGAAATGCAAAAAAATTATATTTTAGGAATATTGAATTATTCCTTGGTGCTCACCTCGTTATATTTTATATATTGACATACCAAAGGTCAATATATAAGTCAGATTTATTTTGAGCTAATTTCTCCAAATTTAAATCATTATTTTAAGACAATTTTTATAAAATTGCAGTGTGCTTCAACATTAAAAAAGAGGGGACTATCCCCTCTTTTAATCAGCTATTGAAACAAGCTTTTTTCTATATTTGTCTAATGGCAATTCCTTCAAAATAAATAACCAATTTTTCATATTTTTATCCTCGAAGATTATTATACCTTAAAATATCTCAAAGCATCAAGTACTTTGTTTATTTAATCGCTTACTATTTTTACCCAAGCGGCAGCTCTTAATAAGTGTAAAAATTCCTGCTCCCACACAGGCTCCAAAGCTGTCTATCAGCACATCTAAAGGCTGTCCGCTCCTGCCGGCCACAAAAAGCTGGTGGATCTCATCGCTTACAGCATACAGGACACATATGCCAAGTGCTGCGGCAAAGCTTTTCAAACCTTTGGTACCGCTTTGGCATACCGCATTGAAGGCCAGAACCGCCAGGAGCATATAAGCACTAAAATGTGCTCCCTTCCTGACCAGATGGTTTAAGCTTCCGGGATCCGTTTTTACAAATTTCTCCAGTGCATTTTGTATCAAACCGGTTATGCCAAGGCTCAGGCCGTTTGAATCCTCGGCCACCTGCGAGGAAAGTCTGAATATTATCAGCATCCAGAGAAAAACCAATATCCATGAAATTGTCACTATAAACTTTTTATTCATTATGCTATATACCCCGTTAAATAAAAAACATATGATAAAATCATAATGTTTTTTATTATAGCATATTTAATTTGATATTTAATAGACTCTGTTGAAACCTGATGTTTCTTTATCAAGTGCATTTTTGAGTATGAAAAAGACCTCCCGATAAGAAGGTCATGCATTATTTTCTTGATTTACTTTCTCTATTTGTTTTTCGACTGCATTTATTATAGCTTGTTTATGTAATTTATTTTGTTCAATAGTATTAAGCATTTTTTCTATATCAGTACAAAAGTTTGGTCTTTCACCATTTTCATAATTATTTAAATATTCTTGTGCTTCGTTGACTATTCTGCTAATGTTTTTATCAATGATTTCTTGAAGTAAAATATTATATTTAGTTTCTTTAAATGTAAACTTGTGACAATAACTAATATCAACAGGGAACATTTTAATATAATGCAGCCCATGAGCATGATAGGGCTTTGTTGTTGATCTTGGCGGCAGCTTAAAATACGATCCTTTTGTGTTTTTATTAACTTGAATATTTGAACGAAAAGGTAGGGCGAAAGATTGGATATTATTTTTATATTTTAACTTCAAAATCAATAAATAAGGTCTATCATTTCCATCTGGCTCTTTTGTCATAATTTCAGTTGGATAATCAAATAGATTAGTAAAATCTTCTTTTATTGATACTAATTTTATTCTCATACTTTCTCCTATGTAAAAAACCTCCCAATAAGGAGGTTTCACTTAAAAGTGAGTAATATTCTTTAATTCCGTTACTCTCAGAAATTAACTTAAAATTAAGCAATATTCTCAATTTATTGTCTCCGTTGCTTTCGGGGACTGACTTAAAAGTGAGTAATATTCTTTAATTCCGTTACTCTCAGAAATTAACTTACATCCTTATTATACCATTTTAAATGAATACGTCAACAGAAATATTACCAAATATCAATAACTTATTATAATCTATTATACACTAATATTATAAAATTTATATACTAAATTACAACCATTAAATACCAAGTTTAGTTAATCTTAAAGAATTATATGTCCCCTTCTATTTTTCAAGCATATATTTTTTGTACATTTCTTTAAGTTTTTCAATATCCTCACTTGTAAATTTATCTACCACCATCTTTTGAGCTTTGTCCTTTTCCTCCTCGGTGAGGCCTCCTGCCAGCATGTCCTTCAATTCCTTTATATCCCCGGTCGAAAGTTTTGACATGACTATTGCGCCCGCTGTCATTTTATCCTGGGCCGTAATTTTTTTCTTTACTTCATTCAGCTTTTCGGCAGACAATGATTTTTTCTGTCCATTGCCGGCTTTTGCCTTCTCAGAACCGGAGCCCTCTGAAGCGGCAGAGGATTTCGAGGCATCCCCGTCAATATTTCCCAATTCCGGGCCCATGTCCTCCAGCAGAGCAATACCTTCATTTATGGTCTCATCAACTATTTTATTCCCGACATAATACAGCCCTGCAAATATGCCCAGAGCTGCTGTCAGCAAAATTACCAGAGTTACCGCAATAATTTTTTTCATACTTTACCTTTTTCTTTTTATGCGAGATTTAATTTATTAATATTATAGCATATAATTAAGTAATTTATTAGCGTATACCCGGCATTAAAACGCCTTGCTGTCTCCGAACAGTACGGGAATGGTCCTCAAAATTATTTTGAGGTCGTACAGGAGGCGTCTTTCACGTATGTATTTCAAGTCCATCCTGCACATGTCCTCAAAACCTATATTGTTTCTTCCGCTTATCTGCCATAAGCCCGTAAGTCCCGGCTTTACAGACAATCTCAGATTGTGCCAGGTTTCGTACTGCTGTACTTCCTTCTCGATTGGGGGTCTTGGCCCCACAAAGCTCATATCCCCCTTCAATATGTTTATCAGCTGCGGAAGTTCATCCATACTTGTTTTTCTGATGACCCTGCCAACTCTTGTAACCCTGGGATCATTCCTTACTTTAAAAACAAAGCCGCTCACCTGGTTCCTGTCTTCCAGTTCAACTAATTTTGTCTCGGCATCCGCAACCATTGACCTGAATTTGTAGATTTCAAACACCCGGCCTTTAAAGCCATTCCTTTTCTGCCTGAAAAAAACCGGTCCTCCGGAATCCATCTTAATTAGAGCCGCAACTGTGAGGAAAACCGGTGAAAGAAGGACGAGCGCCGTAAACGAGACAATAATATCAAAGCTCCTCTTTAAAAGCTCATAATAAAAGGGCACATTATCAAACAATGCCCTTTTCTCAACAATATTTTCAATTGCAAACTTATTATTTTTCATATTCTGTTTTCCTTTCAAACGGCAGGTCCCGTGCGGGCCGCTAGTTTTGAAGCAAAGCCGCGCCGGAGTTTCTCCAGCTATAAGGCTTACTCATAGTTGGAATAAAAATATTGCCATGGTCTTCCTCCAAAATCTTTTCCGCATTGTTGTGAAACAGCGTAACAGCAGTCTCCTTGCCGGCCCAGCGCACCACGGTGCTGTAAGCCTCCAGGTACCAGCTTGAATAATCCTCGGCACAGTGCGCATTTGAGGCAACCATATCAACCAGTCTCATCCGTATGAGCTTCTTTGTGTATTCTCTCACTTTTCTTCCATAGACACCAAGGATGCTGGCAGCATCAACCTGTATATACGAACCTGCCTTAATAAGAGAAACAACATTCCCAAAGTTTCTCAACAGACTTCTGTTCCTTTCAATATGTGCAATTACCGGGACGATTTTATGTAAATTCAGCTCACAAACGCTTTCAATACACTTTTCAGGTGATACCCGGTATGGAAATTCAAAGAGCATTAAGCCTGATTTGTCCAGGCCTGATTTTATCCTGCTGATGAAATGAAAACTTGCCCCCGCTTCAACATATATTTCATATGCAAGCTTGATATCCACATCATAAGCCTTTGCCCTGTACAGGAGTTCCTGATAATTATTTTCAACCCGCTCAAGCTCATATACGGTTTCATGGAAATGAGGAGCTGCAATAATTGTCCGTATTCCTATACTATCGGCCTCCTTAAGCATTTCCACCGACTGTTCCAGACTTGAAGGGCCGTCATCAACACCAAAAATTATATGACTATGCACGTCAATCATTAATACCATATCCTTTCGCACTTATATATGTTAATAGATTTTTACAGAGCACTTAAGCGCTTACACTGCAGTCTTCAGCCAGCCTGCCATCCTTTAGTTTAAAAATCCGGGAGCAAATACTTAATGCACCCGGCCGGTGGGTTATTACTATACAGGTCCTTCCCGGCTGCATATCACGGATACTTTGAAGCACCTTCCTCTCGGAATTTATATCAAGTGAGGAGGTTGCTTCATCTAATATCATAACAGGGCTCTTTTTCAGTATTGCACGGGCTATGGCAACCCTTTGCGCCTGCCCCTCCGACAATCCCAAACCCTTCTCTCCTATTACGGTAGCCAGCCCTTCCGGCAGCTCACTTATGAAATCCAGGGCGCAGGAGGCCTGCAGAGCACATTCCATCTGTTCCCTTGTGGCCTCCGGTAAACCTGCCGTCAAATTTTCGGCAATCGTTCCGCTGAAAAGTGTATTGCCCTGGGGAACATATGACACAAACTCCCGGGCAGCCGGGGAAATGCTTATCCTATGCCCGTTCAAATCCACAAATGCCGCCTCTCCCGCATCGGGCTTTACCAGTGACAATATCACTCTGATAAAAGTAGTTTTGCCCTCTCCGGAGGGCCCGACCAATCCCACTATCTCCCCGGGATTAATACTGACCGATACCTTTTTTAATACGGGTTTACTCCCCTGATAGGAATAAGTGACCTCCTTAAAGACAAGGCCCAACGTGGTGCAGCCCGGCAGCCTTTTTACCTCCGCAGCTTCCAGGGGGAGCTCTTCAAGCTCCATAAGCCTGGAAGCTGAGCCTATGGCCGCAATAACCTGCGGCAGTGTGCCCGACAGCCCGATGAACGGTCCCTGGACCTGTTGAACCAGCTGTAAAAAAGCAGTTAAGGTCCCAAAGGTAGCAGCCCCGATGCTTAATTTATATACCCCCCAGCAGAAAGCCGAAAAGTAACCTGCCCAATACCCGAAACCCAGCACCGTTCCTGCAGTTACACTTGTACGGTTCCGCCGGATAACCCAATGCATTCTGTTTGTATGAAGATCACTTATTTTCTCAAGGCTTTTATTCTCCATACAAAACGTCTTTATAACCAGAATATTTTCAATTGCCTCCTGAATAAAAGCTTTGTAGGCACTTTCAGTCTCCTGGACTTTTATATGGATATCCTTCAGCTTCTTACCCAAAACTTTGCTGAAAATGACTGTGACCGGTCCCAGAGCAAACGCTAAAAAGGCCAGGGCAGGTTCATATACAAGCAATGTGGCAAATGCGGCCGCCAATTGGAATCCCAGCGAGATTATTCCCGGAAGGGTGCTTATTACGCAACCTGCAATATTGCCTACGTCACTTGACAATCTGGTCAATACATCTCCGCTGTGATATCTGGTCAGATCAAGCCACCGGGTGGAAACCACCCTGCAGAAAAGTTCCTGCCTCATACTGTTTGACAGCTGTTCCTGGGTCCTGGAGGTTAGCATGGATGTAAAGGCTCTGACAGCCAGGTTTGCAATTACAATTCCTCCAAAAAGTGCGGCAAAGAGCACTGTTCTTGATAGAATCCCGGCTACGGCAGTATCAATTACATTTTTTGAGAGTATTGCCACCAGGACTCCGCTGAGCGCACTGACAGTATTTAGGAAGATAACTAATATTATACTGCCTCTAAAGCTTTTTGACTTTTTCGCAATCCATACGATATAATTCCACAGTTTTTTAAATTCCTTATGTATTCTCAACTTTACACCTTCTGCTTTTACCTTCTGCTTTTACCTTCTTTTTTTACCCTCTGTTTTATATTTTCTGAAATTCTTATAACCCTGAGAATATAACGGCGGACAGGGATGATATTCAGCCAGGCCAATGCTAAAAGCTTCAATACCGGCCGGCCGCAGCTGATATCGCGCCCATTCCGCCTCACATATTCAACTTTTGCCAGCAGTTGTTCAGGGAATACCGGCCCTTCTACCCAGCTCTGGGCATCGCCTATCATAAAGAAGGCATTAGCTCTCTTCCGCTGTACCCTGTGTAAAACATATTCTCCCGTAACCCGCCGCACCAATACTATATCTCCCTTTTCAACGGCCTTGAAGTCCGTTCCTGCAAGCTGGACGCAGTCCTTTTCTTCCCGGAGGAAGGGATACATGCTCATTCCGGTTACTGTTATCCAGACCTTACTCCCCATCTGAATGAGCTCCTCTATAACTGGGAATATATCTCCGGCCTTGACCTTCAGTGTCTCACACATTCATAAACCAACTCCATAGCTTTCTTTTCAGGTGTACATTCGAGCAAATATACGGGTACCTGTTTTAAAATCATTTCCAGTACCGAATAGGCCTTTTCCATAAGTTCTCTGTCGAAATAGGGCAGAAAGGCCCTTGGCATTAGACAGGGCAGAGCCTCAAGGGGGGATAATTCTGATATACTGTTTACAGGGGCCTGTTTCAAAACTACTATTGCCCTTACAGGCACCTGAAGGTTTGCAAATTTATCGGAGGACCCGCTCCACGGAGTCCCGCAAAGTGTGGGAACTCCATCAAAAAACCGGACAGCCGGCGTGTCGTCATTGACAACAGTGACCTCATCCCCAAGGTACTTTTCCCATAAGCAGACATGTGTTGATTTCCCCGTCCCGGACGGTGCGGTAAATAAAAGCCCCCTGTCCCTCCAGGCTATTGATGAGGCATGTATAACTATTCCGTCCATGTTTATAAGCCTGTTTCTGAAAACTATACCCATGAGCATGAAGGAATAATATTCCATCCAATCCCCTGTTTCTGCCGGATCCCCGGATTTATTGAACCTGATATTAAGGCACTTTATTATATTGCGGCTCCAATCCCTGTTTATATCTACATGGGCCATAATATCCCTGCCGGCAGTATCCATTCTGTATACATGAAAACCACCGTCATCATCTTTTTTCATCCATTTTACAAATTCATCGATTACAAGCTGTCCTTCAGGCTTTTCAATATAATGGCATCTCCGGGTTTCAGCAAATAAATCTATGCGGTTGGGATTGTTATCTTCAAATACTTTTAATCTGTTGTGAAGATATTTGTTGTCACTATGTATATCTAAATTTATACCTGCAATTTTATACGTATTGCCAATTTTCATAATGTTCCCTCATTCTTATGGTTTATCTGCAAAAAAATGTGGAGGAGTGTCTCTTTTGAGACAGCCCTCCTAATGGTGCATCAGGGGTGCAGACCGGACCATACGGGACTTGAACACTGTCCGGTTTCATAGCATTTGCTTCCCGGATTGGCCAAACGTTCTTCGGTATGGAGATCAAAAAACCTGATAACCGGTTTTTGGTAGCTTTTCATTACTTCACCTCCATTTCATAAATGCTTGTATGTCACCGGCTGTCAGTTGGAGGAATTAAGCGCTACAAGATCGGTACGGTGCTCCCACTCTCCTGTTGCCGGGTTAAAAACCCATCCCTCGTTGGTAGGGCAGCTGCCGGTGCAGCTGTTGGCCAATCTCTCCTCGATTTTATAACTAATGCACTCCAAAAAGGGCTTAACATATCTTCCCATAACTTCACCTCCCGGGTATATTTTATTGGCTCATTCAACAACAAGCGGACTGTAAGGTGCATCTTTACAGCTAAATACTTCCTTACTACCTTACAAGTCCGGTCTTCAGCCGCAGCCTGCTTCTGGCAGTATCGCACAGATAGGCCGCCGGCTTATCAAAGGAACCTGTCTCGGTCATCAACCTGGCAGGGCAGGACATGCAGTGCTCCCTTATACTGCACTGCTGGCATTCCTTGCAGGCCGGAACCTCCCTGCAGTCCTCTTTCAGCCTTTCCCAGGCCGCCGCAAAACCTCCTTCGGCTATCTTTTCACAGGGTATATCCAGCAGGCCGCAAGGCGTCAGATAACCCTTCCAGTTTATCCAGAAGCCGCATTTACCGGCCTGGCACTTAAATGCCGACTTTGCGGTTTCACCGTTGTTTTGTATGCCCTCATCCGCATTAACAGGCTCCCGCTTCGGGGCATCCGGGGCTGCCTCAATATTTGATCCAGGATTCTGTTGTTCTATTTCCAGTTCATATTGAGCAGCCTGCTCAGGAGTCAGTCTTGTTTCCAGCGGGTCATTGCCGCACCCCGGTCTTGCGGGTGATACATAGTTCACCACTCCAAGGCCGCTCCCGAAGCCTTCGGCAAGTGCCTTCAGCTGCCCGAATTCCCTGAAATTGTCCCGTGTGACCGTCGTTCTGACGCTCACAGTAATATTTTCCTTCCTTAATGCCTCTATCCCCCTTATGGCCTTTTCATACCCCTCCCTGTGCCCGGTTACTTTCTCATAGGTTTCGGGAGCTGCTCCGTAAATGGACACACATACCTTTGACGGGGGAAGTCTCCCAAGCCATTTTGCCTTTTCAGCCGTTATTAGACTGGCATTGCTGTATACAGTTATATTAAAGCCCATCCGGGAATATGCCTCATATATTTCCTGAAAATCGCTCCTTAAAAATACCTCCCCTCCCGTCAAAGTCAACAAAAATAATCCGGCATCCCTGGTTTGTTCACCTATCCTTATCCACTCCCCGGCATTGAGCTCGGTTGCAAGTGCAGCCTTATTGTCCGGAGAGTGGCAGACATAACACATTTTGCAATTAAAATTGCACCTGGATGTGAGTTCAAAAGCTCCGGAGACGGGTATCCCCTCTGCGGCTGCATTTATTGATATCCTATTGTTTATTTCAGCCCAACCGGCACACAATTTTTTCAGCCCCCAATTCAATTTATTAATCAATTAAATTCCTGAGTCTCATACTGTCTATAAATTCTTCTATATCCTTCCGGGCAGTCTCAGGATCAATGTCATATTCATTGACTATATGCCCGACAAGTTCGTCTTCTGACACTTCGGTCTCCATTTTGCTCCACAAAAGGGCTCCGCTTTCGCTTAAGGTTATAATTCCATTGAACTCAACCACTCTTTCCCCCAGAGGGACAACTACCGCCTGGCCTGCTATTTCACGCAGCATAAATCCGCTTTTTACCCTCATACTCCATAACCTCACTTTGCTGAATTTTTTACTATCTTCTGTTTCCTCCGCCGAAGAAACCGCCAAGCTAATTGCCAAGTCCCCCCCAGAAGAAGCCTCCATGTGAATTTCCCCAATTTAGAGGCGGCTTATAAAAGTCGCCCCCGTGTGAATCGCCAGATCCGGCACAAGCTATTCCCTCCTCGGTCCGGAGCTTAATAAATGCAAATACCGGTTTTACATAACTCTTCATAACTACCTCCACATTTCCATACTAAATAAATTTTTACTTTAAATTGAGCCAGAGCAAAAGCTCATTTCTCTCCCGGGCTATCTCAGCCAGATCCTCATCCAGAAATATTTCTTTTTTTGTTTTAAAATCAAAATCCCTCCTCAGAAAGCCATAGGATATTCTTTGTATCCAGGCCAGGGGCAGGAGGTAGGGATATCCTTTCAAATAGGTATAATAGGGCCTTTTAGACAGCTTTATGCGGGATGGGAACAGAAGCCGGAACGCATTAACAGCCCTGTTTTTATAATACTTCTCTTTCTTCCCGGTATTTTTGACGACTGTATTTACCGCAGCCCGGTTGATATCATATTGGCCAAATACACCACCTGCGAGGATATCCCTGACAAAGCTGTCAATTTGTTTACATCCGGTCATATCATCGCACTTTAAAGCTTCAGGTATATCAATCCCGAAAAGGCGGCTGCAAACCTGGAAAACAGCCAGCAAAAATTGCTTTATGCCGTATTTTTCCGACTTGTTTAAAACCCCTTTCCAGTCTATCGCGGCTTTTTGGGCTTGATAAACCACAGCAAAATCACAGAGCTGTCTCAGCCCAAAACCTTTATATATCAAGTGGGTGGCCATATGTATACACATGTGCAGGATCTGCATATCCCATGAGAGTATATTTGCCTTTGAATTGCCCAGGGGTATTTCAAGCAGGTTTTCCCAGAGCTCCCGATGAAATAAATCGTTGTTTTTAATAAATTCATAGTCTGATAAAAGCCTGTGCAGCTCGATTGGCAAAGCATTCCTTTTGGCAAATTCCACATGTTTGGTATTTGCACTGTTTATGATCCTATAGCCTAACCTCAGCAATACTTCCGCAGCTTTTTGCAGGGCCTCCTCCTGCACCAGGATATCCACATCTCCCATAGTGCGCAATTCAGGGTCAGGATAGCAATTTTTTATAGCCATACCCTTCAACAGTATGGCTGTGATCCCAGCTTCGCCGAAAGCCCTGCACACCTCTCCGGTCCGCAGCTCATCAGCACAGGATTTTATTCCGTAGGCCATAGCTTCAATATGCCATTCCTCAAGGGTTTCCCGGTCGGGCCCTTTATCAGGCTCCAGCTCTTTCACAGCAGGATATACCAGGGTGTGAACCCCATGTGCCATTGCCGCATGGTAAACGGCATTCCAGTCGATGCAGCCCAAACCGTGCTTTTCCAGACAATCATCAACTTTAAATTTACTTCTGGTGAGGGCTGCTGAAAGCAGCTCAATTAAGATTTTGTGATTTACCTCCACTCTGTAACCTCCTCTCTGCTTTTTTGCCGCTTTTCCCCAGGCTTTTATAAATATTCTTTGTTTCAACAGCTATCCTGTCCCAGTTGTATTTATGCAGGATGTAGGCAGATGCCCTTTTCCTGACATTTTCCACTTTGTTTTTATCCTTTATGAGCAGGTCAATTTTATTTGAGAGATCTTCAACATTGGATTTCTCAAAACTGTACCCCATTGTCCCTATCACATCGGTATTTTCCGCAATACTGCTGACAAGGCAGCAGCAGCCGTAGCTCATTGCCTCCAAAAGACTGATGGAGAGCCCTTCCACATCCGAGGGCAGCACATAAAAATAAGCGTTGCTGTATAGCTCGGCCAATTCCCTGTCTCTTACAAAACCCGTAAATATTATATTCTCGCTATCCCAGCTCAACTCCCTCAGCCGCCGGCCATAATCACTGCTGTGGCTCAAGCCTCCCGCTATGACCAGCTTCTTATCGGTACCCACCCTTTTGTAGGCTTCTATCAGGTAATGGGCACCCTTTTCGGGAACTATTCTGGCAAGGAATAAAATATAGCCATTATAATCCAACCCGTACTTTTCTTTTATTATCAGAGGCTTGAGCATATCGGGCCGTTCGACCCCGTTAGGGATATACACCGCATCCTTCCCGTATTTTTCCTTATAATACTCAACCAGGTTTTTGGAAACGCTGATCAGTTTATGTGAAAATTTGGCTGCTGCATATTCTCCGAATTTCAGATAGGCCGAAGCAAGCCTGCCCCATTTCCCCCTCTGCCAGTCCAAACCATGTACGGTGCAGACAACCTTTTTGCCGAAAATCCTCGGAAGGAATGATAGCGTCGAAGGGCCCAAAGCGTGGTAATGAAATATGTCACAGCCCGATAATAATGCGTGGATGGTAGCTGTAAATGCATGGGTAACAGCATCCAGGTGCTTTGTATTTATATATGGTGTATATTTCAATGCTGTTCCGCAGTATTTTTTGTTATCTGCCTCTATATCACAGTAGTTCTTCCTGCAGTATACCTCTACCTCATAACCCAGGCAGACCAGCCTTTTAGAGATTTCTTCAACATGGATCTCTATTCCGCCGGCTCTCGACGGAATCCCCTTCTGTCCTATCATTGCTATTTTCATTTTTTTGATCTCCCTCTGCTCCTGCTGTTTGTTATAAATTTCTGCTATCTCTTCTGAATCAGTTCAGCCGCAGCTTTCTAATTTTTTTGACAATCCTGCTTATATAGTTTTGTTTTATATAGCTGAATTCGGCTGTTTTTCTTAAAAAGGTATAGAACAAAACGTTCGGAACCAGACCGCAAACCAATACCTTTACAATAAATCCTGCCAGAGTGACTTCTGTTATCCATTTTGTAAGAATATATACCGCCGCCCCCGAGACAGCCATGCTCAAGAGGTATATAAGCTGCTTTTTAAAATAATCTGCGGATCTCTTTTTAAAATAAATTTTATACAGCATCAGCGGCTCATACCAGAAGTTGGTGCACAGCCTGGATACAGGCGCGGACAGCAGTATTCCGCCCAGGCCTGCCAGCCTGCCCAGTATTACCGATATTATTATGTTTAATACCGCTGTTATCATGAACACATATTTCGTGTGTTTAAACAGCCCCACACTGTCCCTGAATATCCAGACGGGATTGATTATGCCCATTATATAGAAATTAAGTATTATGGCCCCCACCGTTAGCCTGTCGAGTATGTATCCACTGCCTATCCACACCGTAATGAAATCGTTAAACAGTACGAAAAGTGCAATTGCGGCAAAGCCGGTTATCCAGAAGGCAATGAAATTTAGGACATTGAAAATACTGCACTTATGTTCAGGCTCCGCAGATATATTCAGGTTTCCTATGCTGGCATTCATTGAGGAAAATATTATATTGATAAACAATAGCAGTGCGGTGATATACATAGCGTAGTTTGAGTAATATCCCACCCAAACTGTGCCTATCATTATGGAAATCATTATATTGGTCGAATTGTTCAGCAGCACTCCGCCCAGCTTATAGAGAAAAAGGGATTTGATATTATCGAAAATGACCCGCCTTTCATTTTTATCGAGAATATCCCTGTTTGTAATATATGGATACAGCTTTACCGCCTTCCTGGAAAGAAAGTAATTATTGCCAAGGGTGCACAGTATCTGCGCCGCCAAATAATATAGAAAGCTGCGGGTGGCAACAAGCAATGCCGATTGCAGGATGAACTGCACTGCGTAAAAAGCAAAATAATAAATCTTTGTAATATACATTTTCTGATCGGCATTCACAATTGATGCCCTGTAGGAGAATAAATACGAGAAAACCGTATTACATAAATATAGAACATAATATATAGTTATATCAGCTATTGCCTTTTGGGTATTGACCAATAAGGGCAGGAAGGGCACCAGTAAAAGCCCGGCAGCGGCAACCACCCCCGCGACAATGAGATACAGCTTCCTGTAATATTGCATTATGGCCGCAACCTTTGACCTGTCCTCCCGGCTTAAGGGCTTGTAGAGCGCATACATTATGGCGTTCCCGATACCCAGCTCGGCCAGTGAGAGCACAGTTAATATATTGTTGAACAGTCCGTTTATTCCAAGGTATTCCACTCCCATGGTCTTGATGAATATTGTCCTTGAAATAAAATTGAGAAGGGTTATCAATACCTGATTGGCAACTCCCACTGAGATATTCCTCATTGATTTAAAGGTTCTTGTCTCCCCGGAAATATTGCTGCCGTATTTTTTCTTATACCGGATAAAGCTGTTTATACAACCACCTTCCCATCCTTCAGCAGCATGGCGATCTGAGTGAACCCGGATTTAACGGACTGGTTATCATAGCTGCAGTTTTGAAGTGAATACAACTCAGGAATATACTTTTTTATATCCCGGCAGTCGTCTAAAAAACGGATGTAATTCAAATCCCTGACCCATTCATAAACACCCTTGACCTTATAGTTATAATTGCTGAGAGCAATACAGGGCGTTTCGGTAATGGCGCAAAAAATCATTCCGTGCAGCCTGTCTGTGATAACAAGCCGGGCACTTTTGAATTCCCGGAATTTCAGTTCGAGTTCAGCGTTCCGGCAGGCTGCGGGTAAATGAGCACAACCGCTGAGGGTATCGGTGTATCTGATTGAACCGGAATACTGCCTGCAGCACTCAATGAGCTCTGCGCACTGGGCCTGGGTGAGGCTTTTTTCAACGTCATTTCTCAGGCAAATCAAAATACCCTCCCGGTCAAACCGGGGACTGGCCCTGTTTAAATAAAGTGCGGCATCCGGTTTCAAATAAACACTGCTGTTGGGATAGGCATTTTTCATTATTTCATAGGAATATTTTTCACGTGCAATGATATGCAGGTCCCTATGAGCGGAATATATCCTTTTGGATCTTTCGAACTCACGCCTTCCGTATTCACTGTCACCGTAGAATATGGTCTGGGGCATTATGACTATCCTGTTGCGGGGAAACTTTTTTATAAAAAGGCGGATCAGCTTTTCATAAAAAAACCACTCTACCCCCATACTCCCCCCGCCATTAATTAAAATAATATCCTTCTCATTTATAAATCTTTTAATACACCTGTAATGCTTATTGTACATGTTAAGTGAAACCTCATATATCCGGTAATTCCCCAGCTCCTTTTCCAGAAACTCCATAACGGCGGCTGCAATTGCATGATCTCCGAGGTTTGGGTGTTCCGGGGTCCCAATTAGGTATATTTTTTTACCGGCTTCCCTGCTCTTATAAGCCGGGTAATTTTTAAAATATCCATACAGGCTTATTACACCTCTGAATATTTCTCCGGCTATGGGCTGAAATGCTTTCGGAATGAGCTTTTTCACTTTTTCTGTATTCAAGGCAGTCACCCCTGTTCAATATATAAGTTTAAATTTCTCACAGACCGGATCACGTGGTTTTGGACCGACATGTCGTATATTTCGGTGAGCGTCTCAATGTATTTATCTATGTAAAATTTATCAATCTTGTTAAGACACCGGCTTGAGAATTTCTGGAGCAGTTCTTCACTGCAATACAAATAATTGATTTTCTCAGCCAGCTCCTCCGCATCTGCCGGGTTAAACAGCAATCCGTCAGAACCGTCCCCGATCAGCTCGGGTATCCCGCCTATCCTGGCTCCAATAACAGGAGTACCGTACATCTGCGATTCCAATATGGATAGCGGACAGTTCTCATACAATTCCGAGGGGCAGACGGAAAACAGTGCCTCTCTTATGTATTTTTTCAGCTCTTCTCCCTGTTTAAAGCCCAAAAACTCAATATTTTTGACTCCCGACAATTTATATTCCAATTCTCCGCGGCCCGCAAAAATAAATTTTATGTGAGGAAGCCTGGAGCAGGCCTGCACCAGTGTGCCTACACCCTTCTCATTTGTTATCCTCCCAAAGTATAATACATAGGGTTTCTTTGGCCACCCTGCTACTTTGACCTTTTCATCTACAAAATTGTGCAGGACTACTATTTTTCCGGCCGGAAGGCCGGCCTTCATTTCAATAATTTTGTCCTTTAAAAAATTGCTGGGCGATATAAAGCAGTCAATCAGGCGGTAAGCTCTCAGCTTCCGGTATATAAAGCTTTCTGCGGCTCCCGCGACGCTCTTTGCAAGTGAATTGTCAATGCATTTTTGCATGATGCAATTTTGGAACTTACCATCCCGGCACCTTTCGCATATTCTATTGTTCATACTGTTAAAAAGCATATGATTGGGACAGACAATCTGCGGGTCGTGAAGAGTCTGAACCACCGGAAGGTTGTACTTCTTTATAGAATAAAGGATTGAAGGTGTGATCTGGTAATTGTAATTGTTGAGATGAACTATGTTGGGCCTGAAATTCCGTATGACCTTATCAATTTTCTTTTTTGCCTCAGCAGAGTAAATAATTCTCAGGGGATACAGGCTCTTCTTCAAAACGCTGCCTTTAAAGTCAAGACTTTTTGTACACAGCCCCAAACTGTTTCCCACAATATTCCCCGGGTCCTCCATCCCAAAGAATTCAACTTCATGCCCCAATTCCTTCATCCGTTTAAAAAGCTTGAATATGTATGTCTCACTTCCGCCGCGGTTAAACAGGAACTTATTGACCACCAGTATTCTCATTTATTGCTCTCCCGTCAATTTAAAATTTTTGCCGGTGTAACCCGCCGGGCCCTTATCCGGGTTTATAAACCCGTTCTCCTTCAAGCTGTAACCCCCGGCCAGTTTATGCTTCAGCACCCATAGAGCCGGTATCCGGATTTTCTGTTTCATTGCGGGAGCAGCACTTCCTATCATCCAGCAATTCCTGGGACATTTTTTCACCATACTGCGCACTTCTTCGGCTTCCGGCGAATTCCATATTTCATCCCATTCCTTTTCATGGAGGTTCCCCATGGACATTTTTACCGCACTTCCGTTACAGGGCAGCACATCCCCGAAGGGATCGACAAAAAAGCCGTTGCTTCCCATATTGCAGGGCAGATATCTCCTGTTGCCGTAAATGTAATTTATTAATCCGTGGTTAAAATACGCCCTGAACCACTTTTTGGGTGATCCGGATCTAAGCAGTTTATTTATAAGCTCCTCGAAGGCCTTTGCAACCTTGAGCTTATCCTCTATTTTGTTATCTGTTTTCCTGAAATAAAAAGAGTTATGCAATGCAGCTGTGGCAAACTCCATCCCCAGCTCGTCGGATAACTCGTACAGAGACAGCAGGTCCTGTGCGTTCATTTCCTGTACGGTGCACCCGAAGCCTACATCCCTGTGTCCCTTGGCTACAAGCTTTCTGAGGGTTCCATATCCCCTTTTGAACCCTTCGGGTATCCCCCGTATAGCGTCATTTGACTTCTCAAGTCCTTCAATGCTTATCCTGATCCCAAGCCTGGGGTACTCCCGGCACAATTGCAGTATCCTGTCGGTGAAATAGCCGTTTGTGGAAATGACAATCCTCTTGGTTTTTTTATAGAGTCCACCTACAATTTCACTTATGTCATTTCTAATAAAGGGCTCGCCGCCAGTAATATTTACAAAGGACATTGGGGGAAGCTTTTTTATTATATCAGTCCCAAATTCTTCCACGGGTTTGCTCGGATACTTGAAGCAGTCGCACATATTGCACCTGGCATTGCAGCGGTAGGTTATTATTATCGATCCGTATAGTAATGTGGATTTGCTCATGCTAGACTCCTTCAACTTTCATATTTTCTTTAGTGAGGTGCTTAATTTTATAGCTGAAAACTTTTAAACCCGTAACCAATTTTTTTGAAGCCCAATGCAGCACGCATAGGATAGTAATGCTCATTCCGCTTTTCAGAAGATACAGGCCCAATCTCTCGGTTTTCTTTAAATTCCGGCTCTGTATGGCAGCATTGTAATTACTTAAAATATTATTCTTCAGATTGACAATTATATGGGAGTATTTGCTTTTGTGCATGCCTGCTTCATAAATAAGCCACAAGCTGGCCAGCGCCAGAAAGGTCTGAGTCTCCCTATCATACAGGCCCCCCCTGCTCTTTGAAAAATCCACAAGCTTCCGGCACTGTTCCACAAACTGGAGCTTCCTTATGCTAAAACCGGAGTTTACAATGCTTCCCGGTCTCTGGACATAATAGTATTTGGGTTCACTCTGATATATTACAGCTCTGGAATTGTCCAAAAGCTTATACGTTACGGCAATATCCTCATATAACTCATTTTCCGGAAACCTTATCCGGTCAAAAAGTACTTTTTTATAAAGCTTGTCACAGACATAGTTTTCAAAATGCTTTCTGCTCAACAGAGTTCTAATGGCCTCCTCATTGTTCATGCATCTGCATATGCCGCCGGGCTTGGTATGACAAATGCGCCCGTCACCGTATTCAAAATAAAACGAGCATATGGATATATCAGCCCCATACTTTACAAGGTTTTCATACAAAAGCTGGTACATATCCGGAGCAATGTGGTCGTCTGAATCAACAAACCCCACATATTCACCTTTTGCAGCGTCCAGACCGGCGTTTCTGGCAGAGGAAAGCCCTCCGTTTTCTTTATCAATAAGAACAATACGCGGGTCTTTTCCGGCATATTCCCTGCAGATTTGACCGGAATTATCAGTTGACCCGTCATTTACAAGTATCACCTCAATATCCTGAAAGGTCTGTGACAATATACTGTCCAGACAGCGCTGTAAAAATTGTTCCATATTATAAACCGGGACAATTATGCTTATCTCTGGCATTCCAAATCTCCTTTTTTTATTATTTTACTACTGTTATCAGGTAAGTAATTTACCGGCATTATCTGGTTCACAGCCATACCTATGATCATAAAAAGATTTACACTGTAGTAATTTACAAAACTGGATTCCGAAGTACTGGATACCAGTAAATAAATAAAAGGGATCAGGCAAAAAAGCAGGATATTGGAATCAATTTTCCGCAGCTTTTTTATTAATAAGAAAAATTGCAGGATTAAGAGGGTAAACAGCAACAGGCCGATATATCCGAATTGTCCCAGTATCATGGGCCAAAAGGTATCGGATATGAAAAACGAATTATTTTTTGTCAGCCCCCAGATGCTGCTCAAATTATACATATGGTACAGCGGGGAATAAGCGGCGCCCGAAATATAAGATCCGAATGTACCAAAGCCCGAACCCATTGGAAAATAATCATTTGCAATTTTAAAACCGGTTGAGGTGAGCAGATTCCTCGGGCTGTCGTCGCTGTCAAAATAATAGGCATTGATCTGGGGTATTATACACAAAATTATTACTATTATGGCTGCTATAGCAGCTATAACTTTTATATATTTAAGCTTTCTCAAAGGAGTCAGGAACAGCAGATAGATTGTTATCATTCCAATGGCTTTAACCCTGAAGGTACTGACACATACGAGTATTATCTGTATTAAGAATATGTAATCAGCCAGCCTGTTTTCAAAAACCAGAGTTAAATATGCAAGTATAACTATGCAGAATAAGGCCAGATACGTGGGGTGGCTGAATAAAAGTTTCTCGGAATGTATAAAAAATCTTTTATCCCCTTTAGGGAAGATATTAAATATAATATCCAAAAGTGTAAGCACGAAGGTAACAGCCGTAATTGTCCTGAACGCCGCCCGTATATGCTTCTTGTAGTCCGGCAGTACAATGCCGCCAAAACATATCCTTGCAAAAAAATATCCTCCAAGAAATTTTGACACTATTACCAGGTCGGATATTGCGGCACTTAAGCTTTGGAATTTGTTAACCAGGGACGACATTATGCCGGTCAATATAAAAAGTATATACAGAAGAATAATAAATTGTTCTTCCCTGTATAACTTTTCATTCTTATAAATATATAAAATAAACACCACCGGGAGAAATACAAAGCCGACAACTTCGTCAATTGACTTGAACACCGCCATGTACCGCTGCAGCATATCCTGATACAGCAGGAGCAGTGTTATGCCCAGAAATAAAAAAAACGACTTGTTTTTGTTCCGTTCATAGTACAAACTATTCATATTTTGCCCCTTTATTGATTATTGAGCCTTCATCCTGTTGCTGGCTGCCGGTATACAGGCTAAAATCTCCCGGATAGTATTTTTCTCCTTTCCAAAAGCAAAATAGTTTCTGACTGTCCTGATAATAGCTGTTTTTTGAAAGCTTTAAGGCGCTGGTTCTGTTGAATCCGGCATCAACATATACCATAGTAAAAGCGGCATCCTTCATGATATTATTCCTGATAATCAATTTATCCAACTGTGCGGCGTTGGGATACAGGCAGATATGAATACCTGAAGGATCGGGTCTTTGCTTGTGCCCCCAGCCTCCGCCGGCATTACTGCAAGTATTACCGGTAAACATAATGTTTCCTGTATAGGATTCCGCAGGTGAATTCCAGTATTCAAAACTATATTCACAGTTCCAGATTTTATTTTTCCTGTATGTAATATTGAACTGCTTTTTTACCTCTCCGCTGTTCTGGTTGGTTACTCCCGCATCATATACCTCCCATATATTGCAGCCTTCAACAAGATTGTCATAGGCTTCGCCCCAGAACTCAATACCGTTTCCATATCTGGTCCGCCTCCCATCGGTGTATAAGCCGCCGCCCCCAATATAGCTGATATCACAGTTTTTAATTGTGATATTATGCGTGCTGTAACCTCCAATACCATGTGCCGCCCCGTATTTCAGCGCCAGGCCGTCATATGCGATACAGCTCCTATTGGATTGATTGATGATGTATCTGTTTACCGCACATTCAACACTATTATATTTTTGGGATGGATTTTCATATGAAAACAGCAGGACATTATCTGTTTGGGGATCATAGTAAAACTGTCCCTGGCTTTTCAGCTCATTTTCGCCCCAGACCTTTTGTCCGCATTCAGAATTATTAAATATGATGTTTCCTATATCCAGTTCCCCTGCGGCTGTTCTCCAGATATTCAAAGCAGCCTGCTCCCAATTATCCTTATCACTTTTATCAATTGACCCCAGTATAAGCGGCTTGTCTTTGCCCGGCCCATAGCCGGTATATTTTATGGCAAGTCTGCCATTTCCGCTCTGCGGAACCAGCTGTCCTCTCCATATGTCGCCTTTTTTAAAGCAGATAGTGTCTCCTGGTTTAAATTTATAATTGTTGACCTTTTCCAGGCTCCTCCACGGGGATTTCCTGCTCAGGCCGGAATTATCATCATTGCCGCTGCTGCTCACATAGTAATGGGTGGAGCCTGCTCCTTTATATCTGTATAAAAGGATTATAACAACAGCTGTAATGAGAATTATCAGCGCTGCAGTCAATTTTTTAGACAATGTATATCCTCCTGTAAGCCTATTGCATTAAACAGACTTATACAAAGCAGGCTTTCCATATTTAAAATAGTCCGGTGCTGAAAATAGCTTTTTGTAAAATCTCCTGCTGGATTTATTGAGTACCACTCCCAGAATATACGCATTTATAGCGTTTAATTGGGTCTGAGCTTTTCTGATATCTTTAATTGTGGTACTGCCCATTTTTGCCACAAGAATTGCGGCATCGGTCCTATCTGAAATAACAAGCGCATCAGTATTGCATTCCAGGGCGGGAGTATCTATTATTACATAATCATACTCGCTGCCGGCCACTTGCATAAAGGTGCCCAACCTGTCAGAACACAGCAGTGATACCGGGTCTCCCAAATATTTTCCCGAATCCAGAAAATACATGTTTTCAATATTTGTCTTACATATGGCCTCACCAAGTTCCACAGCCCCATTCAAGTAGTTGGAAATACCGTACGCTGTGGAATGATATGACATTTTACCTGCCTTATCTTTTTTTCTCAAGTCCAGATTTACCAATAATATGCGTTTACCAGCTCCGGACAGGGCTATTGCAAGTGAGGCGGAGAAAGAGGTCTTTCCTTCCCCGGGGTTGCAGCTGGTGACAGTCAGGGTTTTAAAGCTCTTGTTCTTTTCCAGCATGTACAGTTTGCTTATAAGCATGGAATAGGCGTGCTGAAGTATATTATTATCCTGTGCCGCCCCAGTAAAAACCTTTGTCTGCATAAATCAACCTCCTCATGTATTAAGTACTCTTCTCGGTTTACCAACCATCTGCACAACAACTTAAATTATTTCGCGGATTTTATACTGTACTTTGGTATAACTGCCAGCATGGGAAGTTTTGTATAATGTTCTATATCCTCCTTGAACCTGATCCTTGTATCGAAGAAATCTACAATGTAGATTAAAATCACCGCCGCACCAATGCCAATAAGCAGCCCCAGCAATATCTGTTTTGAATTATCCGGCTGAACCGGGGAGGAAGCTAGCTGGGGTTCATCTATAATACCAACTATATTTGTCTTTGTCAGTTCCTCAAGAGTTAAAATAAAGCTGTTGGAAACAGCTTGTGAAACCCTTCTGGCCTCCTCTGCATCAACCGAAACAGCTCTTATGACCACTATGCTGGAATTGTCCTGTGAGCTCACGCTTATCATGCCTTTAATCCGGTCCTGGTCTATTTTCATGCCGTTTAACCGGCTCTGTGACCTTTCAATGACCTTTTTGCTTTTTATAATATCCTGATAGTCGTTTGACAATTGCCTGTTGGTGAGAATATCCTGGTAGTCAATTTTATTCCGGCTGCTGTCAGCACTGCCTTTTGCCAGTGTAAATATTTTTGTTTCGGCGGCATACACAGGTACTGCTCCATAGCCATATAAATATATGGCCGTTCCCAGTCCCACGGCACCCAGCAAAATAATCAGCCAAAACATTCTTAAAGAAGTATATAAAAACCTTTTTAATTCCATATTGTCCTCCGTTGTTGCTAAAATTCCTGAAAATTGCGTGCTTCGCCATCCTGAACAGCCACAGTCTGTTCCGCTTCATCATTACTCCATATATCTCCCTTATTTCCCTTTTGCGCCGAAACAGCAAGAGGGGCTTCCGGAATCCTAAGCCGGTTGAACCAGTGCCACGCTAAGTTCTACAAGTCTCGGTTCATTCATTATATTGAGCAGCACCTTAGCCCTGCCCTTTCTTTTATCAATGGACCTGATGCAGCCCTCCATACCATACAGAGGCCCATCAATGACCATAACTTTTTCGCCGGTAACATATACTCTGGAATATCCAATAATTTCACAGTCGGCGGTCAATTTACCTATAACTTCAATTTCACTTTTATGAATCTGCAATGGGCCGTCTTTGTCTCTCAGGAATCTGATAACTCCGGGTATATCCCTGACCAAATCGTAGGTTTCATTGCTTATTGCCCCATTCAGGAGAATATAGCCCGGAAACAGCGTCCTGATTTTATCCTCCCATTTTCCGTCTCTTCGCTCCTTCAGCCTTCTCTTCGGGACTATTGCTCTCAGCCGGTCCCGCATTCTGAAATTTATTCTGGCCTTGACCTTGTCCTCTTCACCGGTAGCTACAAAGACCGCATACCAACTTACTCCGTCTTTATACATCATAGTTCAAATGCCGCACCTCTTAAAGATATTGAAGTATCTGTTAACTTATTCCTGCTAATTTGAAATTATATACTCCTCTCCTGGATTTTGTAAAATTAATACCTTCGCCATTTCCCGTTCTGAACAGCAAATATTTTACATAATATAGTAAATTAATGTATTTGTCCTTGTTATAATTGGTTATCCGCTGTAATTTATTGAAATAAAAATAACCAATATCCTGCTTTGCATTTTTATACATTTCCAAAATAATATTTAACAGCAACAAAAAAACCTTTCTGACTCAATAAAAGTCCGAAAGGTTTTTTAATCTTTTTTACTTTATCAGCTCTGCCGCCTTTGAATAAACAGGATCCTTGACTGCCTTCATCGCTGCAAGCCTGTCGTTCAAAAGCTTTTGAGTGCAATAATCCAATACGCCGTAACTGTAAACCTTGCTATCCTTCTGGAATTCCTTGATAGCTTCAACAGTCTTGCTGTCAAGAATCATATCCGGCTCATCCACATTATATTTCAAAAGCTTCAGGATATATTCCGCGGTATATACATCAAAATACTTCGATCCCAGGTTTGGCTTTACCGTTAAGGACAATGGCTCCATCTGGTTTACCGGTATGCTGCTCCCGGCCGGTTCCTGATTTGCCACCTTCACATTTGGTTCTATACCCTTAAGGTCTATGCAATCCCCATTAGGTGTGTAATACAAACCGGTAGTCATTTTTCCCCAGCCTGCAAGCTGGGTATCATCAAGCATATAGATGAAATTGCTCGCATCGGCCGATCTGGTTTCACTGTTCAGACTTGTAAATGCCTCAAGGCTTAAAATCGGGGTAAAGGTCTGTACTTTTGCCTTGCCGAAGGTCTTTGTCCCCACTACCACACCGGCTTTGGTATCCTTTACGGCGCCGGTCAGAATTTCCGAGGCGCTTGCAGTATACTCATTTACCAGCACTGCCAGCTTATACCTGGGCTTTTTCAGCGTGGAATAGTATGTTATATCATTTATTCCCTCTTCTTTGTAATCCAGCGTTGTGATCAGCCCTTCGGGTACAAAGCGCTGTGCCACCTTCACCGCCTGATCCAGATATCCGCCGCCGTTATTTCTCAAATCCAGCACGACCCTGGCAATATTTTTGCCGTCAAAATATTTAAGTGCCTGATCCACTCCGTCATATGTATTTTCACCAAAAAAATCAATTTGTATATATCCTACAGTCCCTCTTATTTCATAATGTACAGAGGGAATATCTATTTTGGCCCTTGTCACCTCTACTCTTACAAGGTCTTTAGAACCCTGGCGTATCAGCCCCAGCTTTACCTTAGTGCCCGGAATACCTTTAATCTTATCCAGCACATCTTCAGGGGGCTGTCCTGACGCAGCTTCCCCGTCAACCTCTGCAATCCGGTCTCCAGTGAGTATTCCTGCTTTCCAGGCCGGCGTATCCCTGAAGACTTTAATTACCGTTACATACTCATCCTTTTCCAGGTGGGAAGTCTGAATCCCTATACCTTCTACCGAGCCCGAAAGACTTGAAACAAACGTATCGAATTCCTGCTGAGTCATAAATTCCGAATAATCATCCAGGGTATCAAATATACCTTTCAGGGTAGTAGCCTTTTCCATAGCTTCTTCCGGAATTTGACCGTTGTACTTTTGCCGGATAAGCTCCCTGACACTCTCCAGGTATTCAGTTTGATCGTTTACCTGTGTTCCGGCGGCAAAAGTGCCGGTTGTAAAAGCAGTAAATATAATAACCAGCGTCAATACAGCCGCTGTAAACCTTCTTGACTTATTCATTAGCATCGGTCCTCTTCCATGTTGTAATTTGTTGCTTGATACTGATAAATGCTGCCGGTTAATAGCTTATCAGTTTTTCCACATACTCTTTTCTCAGATCCTTGCCCATATAGTCGATATATGTTCTCATCATATCTGCGAACCCGGCTTTGGTTATTTTGTTATCGGGGTATATATAGCCCTTTGTATCCCCTGAGATCAAGCCCAGTCTCTCTGCCACATACATGGGGCCTCTGGCATAAGAGGGTATCTTGTCGTTATCCCTGAAGCCAGTAACCGGTACGGGATTTGGTGCCAGGCCGTTGAGCCCCAGGGCATTTACCATGATTGCCACAGCTTCGGCAACGGTAATAAGCTCGTCCGGCCTGAATTTACTTTTTCCGTTGCCCGAGATAATAGCTCTTTTTGTTGCATCCTCAATACTTGTAAAATAAGGATTGCTGACTGCAACATCTGCAAAAGGCGGGACTATTTCCACATTCCTGGAAGTCCTGGTTGTAGTTTTCTTGGGCTTGAAGGCAGGATCCAGAGGAACTGCCGGCGCCACCTTTAAGAAAGCATCAACAAACTCAGCCCTGCTGATATATTCCTGCGGGTCAAAGGCCGCCGGATTTTTAAAGGCTTCCAGCCCGAACAGCAAAGCGATATTTTCCTCCGAAGCATGGCCTCTTATCTGGTTCAGTCCGGGGGAAACCATTCTTGTGGAGGTCGGAAAGCTTTCAAGCTTGAGACTGGCAGTGTGATTTACAACCTTGATCGTCGGATTTCTTTTGCTGTCCAGCTCGCTGAGATCAGCAGTAAACTTTAATATGTTTTCATTCGCCTGTGTCTGGACATATCCGCCTGCGATGCTTGACTGCTCGGGGAGGTTTTCATAGTATTCCAGCTCTTTTTTTGTAGTAGTTGAAACCTCCATTGATATATCACCGACCTGAACAGGAGCTTTTCCGGCTCTCTGCTGTTCTATGGTCTGTTTGATTATCTGAGTTTCGGCCGAACTCCAGTATTGGTCATAACCGGTGTAGCCGGTGGTGGAGTTGACAACAACATAATCGGAGCCGGTGGTTCCCATTCTGTACCGTTTTTTGCTCATTATTTCACCTGAATAGTAATTTACCGCAGGTTTTGTATCGTTGAGAATCGACTTTGTAAGCTCGTAATCATCTTTTGAACCGATTGTATAAACCGCATTTCCCAGCTTTATATTCTCTTTGGCCACTGTCAGTTGGGTGGATTCCACTTTCTGGCCGTTGTCCTTCGGCGTTATTATGGTGACAAAGGTCAGAGTTCTGGATAAAGTATTCTGGGTTCCATTATTTCTAAGTGAATAAACATATGTACTGGTCAAAGTCTGCGTTTTAGTCTTTGTGTCCTCCTTAAGCTTTTTGGACAGGGTCAGCGTACCGCTCATAATTACAGGTACTCCTGAGAGAAAGCAGGGCTCCTGATACTGAAATTCGTACTTGCTGGTAGAGGACAGATTGGTCATACTGGGAGTTTCCCCCGAGGATATACCGCCTTCATACCCGCTGTCCCCCTGCCTGGCGTAGATATTGACCGGGCTCAGCGACAATAGAATGGCCGCTGACAGTATCACACTTACTACGGTCCGCCTTCCGGCTTTCCCCTGTCTTTTATATTTTTCAGTTTCCGATCTCCCAAATAATTTATGCAAAATGCCTGACCTCCACCTGATTATTGTCTATTCTTCAACTATTACGATATATGCATCACCGGTAACAGCAGTATCTTTCTTCAACACTCTTACCTTATCACCCTTCTTAAGCTCCGAAGGCTGAATTCTTGTATTATTCTTTATTATAAATGAATTAGCCAGCAAATTGAACTTGCTGTCGGCCATATTCACATAAAGCTTTGTAGAAGTATTATAGTACTTAACGTTTCTGAGCTCTATTGCCGTCGGCTGGGTCAGAGGCCTTCCTTCCTCATCATAGGTGGCTCCCGAAGCGGTTATAACAGTACCGGTGATATTTACATTCCCATATGGGGCGGTACTTATTTCAACAGCGTTGGTTCCGTCACTGAGTACATAAACAGTTCTGTTCTTAAAGGTCGTGGTGCCGTTGTAGCTGTTAAAGTCGCCCTGGCCCACAATACCGTCGGTATCTGTGATCCTTGTATTGGAGTTCAATGTAAAGGTTACCGGGGTGTTGGCAAAATCCCAGTTTAAGCCGTTAAGCTTTGAGTAGGACTGCAGCGTCACGCTCTTGTATTCATCTATACCGGAGATTCTTCCTCTGAAGAGCTGCAAGGTATCTGTTCCCGCTCTCTTCTCTACCGCTACCACTCCCGCCACAAGAGTTCCGCTGTCGGCGTCCCTGTTTGCGACAACATAGGTATAATCATCGGCAGTGACACTGCTTCCCTGTACAAGTCTTCCATCCTTGACCACAATAGTGCCGTTGTCGTATGAAATACTTGTCTGGGCCTGCTGCAATGTAAACTTGTTGGCACCAGCAGTATATACCCTGTCATTATATGGAACCTCAAGGTCGCTTGTAAAGTTTGCCATTACAACATTTTCACTGTTTCCGTAATCGCTCTCGCTTACAAGGTATACCACCGATCCGTTCAAGTATTTGTTTAAATTCTTCACAGGCTGGGCGTTACCGCCAAAATACGCGGTGAAATCTTCACCAAGCTTAAAAGTCTTCATGGGTTCTGCTTCATCCTTGACCCAGGTACCTTTTCGGAATACCCAGGGATCGCTCAGGACAATCTGGTTTGAAAGGTTGTTGTAGCTTTTAAAATTACCCTTGTATATATTTGCAACAAGCTTGTCTCCGCTTTCAATAATTATCTCTTTCAGCCTTGTCAGATTGGGCGCCTCGTTTATGAGCAGCTTTACCCGGTCGCCGTCTTTCAGCTGGGTCAGCTTGGACAGCTTTCCGCTTTTGATGACATTGACTCCGTCGGTGTTGTACTGCAGCACACCTCTATCGGTTTCAACGGTAATTGAATTGATCTTCCTGGAAATGACCTTTCCGTACCTTACCGAATAATTGTCAACACTGCTTATTGAAGAAACAGCTCCGGTATCATCTATTCTCACAAATACCGTGTCTCCCGGTTCAATATCCTCCAGGTCGGCCGGCTGGTGGTTTTTATACACCTCAACGCTGTTGGGATCGTCATAGTTGAAAATCCTCAGCGTTGAGAGCTCCAACGGGCCTGAACCGTCCGCTTTATACATGGACAGATAGCCCAGCTGGGGATTGTTCTCCTCAACAATGCCCGAGGTCAGGCCGGCCTCACGTGCCTTCTTGACGGTGACCGGGGCTATTTCCTTTACCACATTCTGCTGGATACCAATTACAACTACCATTTCAGGTTTTATAGATGCCATATCCACAGGAGCTTTTGTTATTGCATTTAAAATGTCATTGGAATAAGATTGGTTTTCATACACTATATTTCCATTTACAGTTTTCCTGACAGGATTTGAAACAGCCTGGTCAGGGTACTTGATAGTCTGTGTAAGCGGAGTGTAGTTTATGGTCCTGCCGGCAGTGCCGACGCTGTTGACAATAGCCGCCACATAACTCATTTCACCGCTGTTTGACAGCACTCTGGCGTACCTGATGACCCTGTCTTCCGTTCCGACTATATATTCCAGGCGGTCACCCTTTTTCAAGCTCAGGGAATTTGTAATGGTTCCCTCCCTGAAGACCGGAATTTCAGTCTTGAGTGAGGCCTGGACCTTTCCTGTCTGCTCATTTGACGTGGTGGTCGGAGACTGATACCGTGTCTCAGTTATCAATTCATCCAATAAGCCGTCGGAATTTCTCACAATAAATGAAGTGTAGTCTATTTTATAGCCCTTCGAGGTATCATTGGTTTTCTGAATATCCTCTATGGTGGCTGTTCTCTTTTCCATATTCTTCAGAGGCAGTATGATATTTTCAGCGTTCTTAAGAACCCTGGCTGCCTCCTCCCTGGTCACGGCTTTGGTGGGATTGAATTTTCCGCTTCCGTCACCGCTCATTATATTGTTTTGTAAAATAGCTTCTATGTAAGGTACGTTTTCGGCAACAGTACTCTTCCAGTCTGTAAAGTTATTGAACAGTGCCTGTGCTTCATAGGCAGGCGGCAGCATCAGTGCTTTTGCAAGCCAGGTGGCAAATTCCTGTCTTTGTGCTGCCGCACCTCTTCTGAAATCGCCTGCCGCCAGGGTGCTCTGGTCTGCATTCAGGGCATTTGCCAGATCCTGCGGAGTTATCAGGCCTTCATTGGCTGCCAGCTGAAGACTTCCGTCATACAGCACGGCCTGGAGATTTGTTTTTTTCTGTCCTGCAGGTCTGGCCGCATTCAGGGCTTGTCCCAGAGCAGTGATATCCTGCACCCGGTTGGCTGCCATATATGCAAGGTATAAAGCCATTTCCCTGGATACAGTTCCACCGGGATTGAACTGCGTGCTTCCAAAACCCTTTAACAGATCCAGTGCGCCGTTCTGGTAGACCGCATCCTTCAAATCATACGCAGCTTTACTCATGTCGGTATATTTAAGATTATTTATCACAGCCTGTCCGTTTTGAGCGGCTGAATAAGAATTTACCGTGGGTTCATTGCCAATAGCTGCATATACATAACCTGACTGGATCAAGACTGCAGCGCTGACGGTTAAGGCTAAAAGTTTACTGATTGATCCTGAAATGGACCGGGGTTTCCTTTTGTATCTCAGTGATTGAAAAAGATTCATTTATTTGACCTCTGTGTTAATCAAATTTTATGTATATGCTTATTATATCGGTTTTTTTTGGATATTTATTATTAAAGTTTCATTACAATATTATGGATTTTTCAAAGAGTCCCATATAAGACAAGACTAAAGCCCTATAAAAATTCCGGATTTCAGGACGATAAATTTATATCGACAAAACCTTATCTTAATAGCTGTAAAGAACCCCTCTGAATCAGGAAAGGCATATCAATATTAGGAGATGATTTTATGAAAATAAAAGCAAAATTGATTCTATCTTTTACAGGTATCTTACTGCTTTTCGCCCTTACAGTTTTTTTCCTTGTTTATTTCAAGGTGTCAGGAGTAATTACCGGAAACTACCAGGACAACATCGAAAAAAACGCCAATTTGTCCCTTGCTTTTTTTAATGAAAGATTTAGCGGGGACTGGAATATTAAAGATGGAATATTCTATAAAGGAAATGAAAAAATTAATGACTCTACGGAGTTTGTTGATACCATCCAGAAGGAGAGCGGATATCTGGCAACCATATTTATGAACGATACAAGAGTGGCAACAAACGTACCTTTGGACAACGGTTCAAGGGCAACAGGGACAAAAGCCTCCGAAGAAGTGGTCAATACCGTCTTAAAGGAAGGAAAGGATTTTCACGGTACCGCCCTGGTTGCAAACCGGAAGGTATTTACATATTACACTCCTCTTAAGGACTCCAGCGGAAAAATAATAGGTATGTGGTTTGTGGGAGTTGAAAAAACTGTTGTAGACAACCAGATATTTAATATTGTGGGAACAATAGCAATTATCATAGTCCTTGCTCTCCTCATTGGTTCAGCTCTGGCATTTAATATAGGCCATGTGCTGAGTAAGTCAATACGGAAAATAAATGTTCAGCTGAATAAGTTTTCAGAGGGGGATTTCAGTTACAGGCTTGATGACAGCAGCTTGAAATTAAAGGGTGAGCTCGGTGAAATATCCAGGGCTGCCAACCAGATGCAGCAATCGGTACATGGAATAATTAAATCGGTTATGGACGAATCGTCTAAAATCAATGATGCCATGCTCCATACTGTAAGCAGGATCTCAGATCTGAATGGGAATATTGAGGAGGTCTCAGCCACAACAGAACAGCTTTCAGCCGGCATGCAGCAGACTGCGGCAACAATGGAGGAAATGAACGCCACCTCCCACGAAATAGAGTCGGCGGTGGAGAATATAGCTAAAAAAGCCCAGGAGACCTCTTTTGCGGCCCGGGAAATCAACTCCAGAGCACTTGAGTTGAAGACAGGGGCCAAAGAATCAAAGGATTATGCATATGATATATATAAATCAACCAACACCGAGCTTACCAATGCTATAGAGCAGAGTAAATCAATTGAGCAGATCCGCAGGCTGTCGGATTCCATCATGCAGATCACCAGCCAGACCAATCTGCTGGCCCTAAATGCTGCCATTGAAGCCTCCAGAGCAGGCGGAGCAGGCCGTGGCTTCGCTGTGGTAGCAGATGAAATAAGGAAACTGGCCGAGGATTCCAAAAAAGCTGTCGCTGAAATACAGGGTGTCACCAATAGTGTACTGGGTGCCGTAGAAAATCTGGTCAACAGCTCCAAAAATATCTTATCCTTTATTGAAAATACCGTCATCACAGATTATAACAGCCAGGTGGAAACCAGTGAACAATACAGCAGGGATGCGGCGCATATTGACGAATTGGTGCTGGACTTCAGCTCAACCTCGGAAGAACTTCTAGGCTCCATAAACAATATGATAAAAGCCATAAACGAAATCACCGTCTCCACAGGGGAAGCGGCTGAGGGCACAACGAATATAGCTGTCAAAGCCTCCGGAATCCTTGAAAAGGGAAATGAAGTTGTTCAGATATCCCGGGATTCAAAAGCCGCATCCGATAATCTGAAAGTGTATGTTTCAAAATTCAGAACTTAGGAACAATTGAAATAGATGTGAAAAGCATTGCAGCAGTGTTCCAATAAAACTTCAATAAATGGATTGCCCCCAAAGTACATGCTGAAATTAATACGGCTCATCACAAGTGTTTTAGCTGCAATTTCGGGCATGTATTTTAATTGAGCACCATTTATTGAAGTTGTTTATATCATCCAGCTTGACGGTATCGTTATAAGATTCTTCTATTCCCATCATATTGGAAGTTTTAAAATCTTTTCAATGTCCTCTGATCCTTCAATTATATTTACCTTAATTTCAAACTCCTTTATTTCTCCCGGGTTAATATATTCAAGACTCCGGTCTGCCTTGGCCTTATCCCGTCCAAGAACATGGCAGTTGCCGGGCTCCAGCCCTAAAGCATACTGGCCCTCGCACATGGATTTCCATTGTGTGAAGTGAGGCAGCTGTGATTTATTGTAGGTTACAGCGACCATCAACTCTAGCTTCTCATTTGCAATTCCCACTGTTACATTGCCCTCCGGATCCGCAATCATGTCATGGAAAAAAACCTGTTCCTGATATTTGCTGATAGGCGGAGATATTTCAAAACATTGGGACAGCCCTTTTTGAGCTTCGGCATCTCTCGGTGTCACTTTTTTTGATGGAAGGAGGAGCCGGCCATCTGCGTTCAGCAGCGGAAATCCAAAATTTATATGATACAGAAGCATAAGCGGTGTAATGTCAAATCCGCGGTTTTCAACCCTATCTCTTATCTTAAAGCCTGTTCCGTCCGAATCGCAGCTTATCTCCCTTGTGAGAACGAGATTTTCTCCAAACATCCTGGCTTCCTTGACCTTCCCTGATACACAGATTTCTTCGCCCTGCTCCATGGGTCTCACCACAGGACTTACTTCATAAGCCGGAGTATTTGAAATTACGCCGTGCAGTCCCAGTTTTTCCCCGTCATCCATGCAAGCCGCACCCATATATGTGAGCCCGCATGTGGTAAGAAATCCTACATTAAAGTTTTTGAGGAATCCTTTAGCCCCGTCCTCGCAAAAATATCCGGAACCCGTCAATCCCGTGGAAGACATAAAGCTAAGATTTGTTCCTCTGTAATTCAAACTTGCTATATCCATCCCCCTGTCAGGCAACACAGTAAAGGATAAGCCTTTAGAGGTATAAGCATCAATGGCCCTCATACCGCCGGCTTTTGAACCGATAATACGGTAATCTTTTATGCCAAAAATTTGTGACGGATCTCCCACATACCGCAGTAAATCTCTTCCCTTCATAAGGCCTCCGTTAGCATTGGTCAATTTAGTATTCGTTATTAAGCTTATACGCCGGCTTTTCATCCTCCTCAATTGTCGTGAACCTTGGGGAGTCATCATAAAAGCGGTTGTCAGCATTATCATCATTTATCATGGATACTTCACCCAGCAGCACAGGCCCATGCCCCTCTTCGGCCCAGAACTTATGATAAAGCCCTGGATAAAGGCTTATACTTTCACCCGGCTTCAGTCTGACGACAGTTCCTGCCGCCGCCTCATAGTTTCTTCCGTCTGAGGACACCTTTACCTGATCTGATAAAAACTTGCCATCCGGGGATGAATTATACAGCTGTATCAACAGGTTTCCTCCTCCTCGGTTTATAATATCCTCCATTTTGTGCCAATGAAAATGAAAAGGTGTTATTTGATTCCCATTTGATATAATAATTTTTTCGGCATAAGGTTTTTTATATTTTTTACTGCCCATACACCCGTTTCTCATTGTAAAAGCCACAAATCCACACTTTTTGAAATCTCCATATCCAAAATCCGTAACATCCCAGCCGAGCATGGCAGCCTTCACTTCGTCATATTCCTGTGAGGATCTTGTTTCCCAATCCTCTGATGTCCAATAAGCAATTGGCGGAAGTATGAAGTTTAATTCCTGAGTAAATTTAATTGCTTTGTTAATTGCGCTGTTAATTTCAGAACGTTTCAATGACCTGACTCCTTTCAAATTAAGAGAGGGCTGCTTTGACGCAACCCCCTTCTTATCATAAATTGACCTTGAGTGTCACAATCTCAAAGGGTTTAGCTTCTACATCCACATATTGGTCCTTTATATCAAGAAGTCTGATAACATCCTCCTTAAGGTCTGCAAGCCAGGCTTTTTTCAAGTCTGTATTAAACTTGACTTTTCCGGATATACAGCTTTCGGTTGAATTATAAAATCTGAGAATATACTCATGGCTGAATTCGCATTTTTTAAACGCCGAAACTACAAATTCTTTTCTGTCAAATTCAAAAACAGAATGTACAGGCGGAAGTTCTCCATCTGACGATACGGGAACCTGAATTGCTTTCATCGGAACGTTATATTCATGTGAAGTCAGATATGTTCCGCTCTTCTCCCAGCCATCTTTATGAGGAATGATGCTGTATTCAAAATCCCAGGTACCTATGCACTGGCCTTCGGGTGCTTTTTCATTCCAGCCACCGGGTGCCTTGCGGGTCTTTATAAACTGCCTGCTGATCTGTTCTGTGCATCTCAGCAATGTAACGGCAATTATGGACTGTCCGTTTTCATTGTATACTTCATATTCATGCAGACCACGGTTGGCAACAGTCAGACCTGATTTTCCATCGTTGACCTCGCAGAAATCCTTCTGGGGATGTGTATAGAACAGCTCCTGCCAGTTCGGATCAAGCGGAGGATTAACAGGCCGCCTGTCCACCGAGAATGTACCCGCAGACCATGAATATTCCGATTCGACACCGGTTGGGAACAGCACGCGGAGTCTGTGGTATTTTGCTTTGTTATCGACAGTTGTTTTTACATCGATCCTTTTAATTCCACTGTATAAGGTTACGACGGTTCTGAAGCCGCAGCATACCGTAGTTGATGTCCTGCCTGCGTTCAAGCCTTCCACCGTAGCAGGAAGATTCATTACGCCTGTGATTTCGAAGGACTGTCTGGCATCGTTGCGCTCAATCATTCTCGCCCTGATTGAAGCCGGATCCGAATATACGGTAAAATCATTCTCCGGCGGACAATATGTGTATTCGTCTCCGCAGTCTCCGCTGTCGGCCAGCATGTTCACACCTTCCAGTGTCTTCCCTGTCTCATGGTCCAATATGGTAACACTTCCGTTTTCCATACATGGTATAACCCTGTAATGTTCGTTTTCTATGGCAATGCAATTCATATCATGATTTGTCGCCGTATCATCATCACCATATAAAGGAATGACCTTAAAGGTCTTATATCCCATTGCCGGGACATCTTTTGCAAGAAGGGATATCTTACAGCGATTTACATTGTACTGATGGGGGAATCTCAAATAATCCAGCTCCAGCTTGTTGCTCACCCATGCGCTGTTGAGGATGCACGGTATTTCCCGGCCGCCGTCATAGGCTTTTACCGCAGTGGGCAGGCGTTTTCCTGTGTACAGTTCTTCGCCGTCTACCTTCAGTGGATTTCCGTCAATGGCAGCACTAAAATCTTGAGCAGATAGCAGTTTTTCATCAAAATCCATTTCTGCGTCAACCATATCCGTTCTTGCATTTGAGGTTGTATTCATAACCGTTACCGCATAATCGCCGTCTATTGAAGAAGTATTGATTTTACGGTAGAATTTACTCAATACCTCATCCAATTCTCCCCCTATTTCATAAACCTGGTTGTAACGGTACAGCATATCTCTATGGACTTCATCCACCGAACAGCCGCAGATGCTGTCATGAGGCAGATTTTTCAGCAGATACTTCCAGGCTGTCAGAAGTATGTCTTGGGGATATTCATTTCCCTGTCCTGCAGAAATACTGAATATTGGCTCCAGGTAATTTTCAAGCAATCTGGAAACCTTGTGGTTTTCCTGTTTCAAATACGTTCTTGTAGATAATGTGGAGGCAAGCAGAATTGACTTGTTCACACCGCATAATTCACCTGAAACAATTTTAAGATCCTCAGGAATAGCCTTTTTTATTTCGGCTATAAAATTCGGAAGCGTAGTATGTATTATTTTACCCGATTGAAGTAATTTATTTGCTTCCTTAATAACAGACGAAAGATAGGGAACGGGCTCAAGGTGATCTCCTCCATTGGAAAGATAAATAATGTCGGTAGTTGCAAGTGAAGCAAATCTCTCCACATATTTATCGATTCTCTTTGCCACAGCTTCGCCGTCATCCGGCAGCTCAGCTCCTGTAAAATAGCCGTCCGGCATAAGGATGGTCAGTACTTCAGTACCGTCAGGAGCCTTCCACATAAATTCGGTCTTATCTATTTCAGCAGTTGCTCCCCGCCAGAACATTATTGTATCCATCCCAAGCTTTTGCAGAATCTGCGGCATTTGGGAGGGATGTCCGAAAGAATCCGGCAGGTAGCCCACCTGCATTTTCTCTACTCCAAAATCTTTTGCAATTCTGGTTCCCATGAGGTAATTCCTTATATGGGATTCACCGGTTATCAATATTTCATCCGGAAGGATATACCAGGGTCCTATTACTATTCTTCCGTTTTTAATATACTTTTCCAATCTATTTCTATTATATGGTTTTACCTCCAGATAATCATAAAGGGGTAAAGTCTGACCATCCATCATAAATGAAACAAATTCGGGATCTTTATCTAAAATGTCAAGCAGATTATCAATTAAATGCACCAGTTTGATACGTGTCTTCTGGTAATTCATATACCATTCCCTGTCCCAATGGGTTTTTGTAACCATATAAATAGTAAACTTTTTATTCATTGTCATTTTCCTTTCATTATGGATTTATCCTTTTACTGCACCGGCAGTCAATGCAGCTACTATATACTTCTGCAAGAATACAAATAGAATTATTGTGGGTAAAATCGCTACAATGCTGGCAGCAGCCAAATAGTGAGTGGTTATTTGGGACAGGGTCGATTGCAGGTTTACCAGTTGTACCGCAATAGGCATCTTGCCTGGTGAGTCTATCAGAATGTATGGAATTACAAATTGTGACCAGCTCAATATGAATATCAGCAATACTGCCGAGAAAATTCCCGGCGCTATTACGGGGAGGATTATCTTCATTACGGTCTGCAGCCTGTTGCATCCGTCTATGGTAGCAGCTTCATCAAGTTCTTTCGGAATGGTGTCTATAAAACTTTTCAAAAACCAGACCTGGAAAGGAGCCGAGGTTGCAATATATATGCATATCAATCCCGTATGTGAATTCAACAGGTTCATCATACTGAAGTACCTGTATATGGGAACCACCACAACAAGCGGAGAAATCATCTGAAACATCAATATTATGAACTGAAGCTGTTTGCTCAGCCTGAATTTCATTCTGGAGAAACAGTATGCCGCCGGTATGGAAATGGCAAGGGTCCCCCCAATTGTCCCAAGTGTTATTTTCAACGAATTCCACACTCCTGTCAGGAGTCTTACCTGCACAACAACATATTTATAATTGTCCAGCATGAATGAATCGGGCAGCAATGCCGGGGGCATTCTATACAGCTCAGGAATAGTCTTTAAGGACAGGGAAAGGACCCATACCAGAGGTAAAAGAAAAAATGCTGCAACAGCTGTATAAAATAGATAGAGAGCAATTATGGCTATAGTATTATTAGCTTTCTGTGACATATACCTAATTCTCCTCCCCATTCATTTTTATATATAAAGTCGCAAATACGACATTTATCAACAGAAGAATTACTGCAATTGCACTTCCTTTACCCAGATCCAGCTGCTGAAAAATAGTTCTGTAGGAGCTGAGCACCATAACCTCGGTACTTCTGCCCGGTCCTCCTCCTGTGAGGGACATAATCATGTCAAATGTATTAAAGGTATTTATTATATTGAGCAGTATATTTACCATTATTACCGATTTCATGGAGGGAACAACTATGTTGAATATTCTTCTGAAAAACCGCACTCCATCTACATCACCGGCTTCAATGATTTCAATCGGAACTGTTTTTATACCTGCATAAAGGAGTATCATACTCTGAGCAGTTCCTCTCCAGACATTGGCTATTGTCATAAATACCAGGGCCAAAACCGGATTGGTTAAAAACGGGATAGCTTTAACTCCAGCCAGTGATAATAAATAGTTCAGAATACCTGAGCTGGTTTCAGAATATAATATCTTCCATATGATTCCTATTGCAACTCCCGGAATTGCCCATGAAATCAAAGAAATTGTACGGGTTATGACAGTCCCTTTTAAATTTCTTTTCTCTCCGCTGTCAACTCCATATGCAATGGCAAAGCCCAATGCAAATTGCAATATAACACTTACACCAACAAAGAATAGTGTAATCCCCAATACATAAAGAAGAGACGGGTCCTGAAATATCCTGATATATGAATTCAACGTATACCTGTAATCTGTTGAAGTCATAGATGCATTGGTAAAGCTCATCCTTATCATGTCTATGCATGGGAACAAAAAGAATACCGATAAGAATATAAGCAATGGGAGCAACCAGAGTACAGGACGCTGGCTGCTCCTTTCAGAACTCCTTATGTATGTGGATTTTATAATTTTCCGGTCGTTTATCTGATTCATCATAAAACCCCTCATTCGTAGTTAACCGTTGTCATTATTATTTTTTTGAATATTCCGCATCAACATTCCTGGCCATTTTGTCAAGTGCCTTTTCAGGGGTGGCAGCACCGGATATTACATCGGAAAGAGCAATCTGGAATTCAGTGGATATAAAGTTGTAAATTTCAACACCCGGTCTTACCGTAGCAATCTGCAAGGAATCCTTAAACTGCTGTTGAATAGGATCAGTTTTGAATTTTTCTATACTGTCATAAAGTGCAGGTCTTACAGGAAGATTCCCGGATGACAGGCAATACCCTTCTACGCCCCTGTCACCAACGAAAGTATCTATAGCAAACTGTGCGGCAAGCTTTCTCTTTGCGTCGTCTTTACTGAATACTCCGTATGTCCATCCACCTGAGGTCGTTGTTGTATTTGCACCTGCCATTACAGGTATGTTGGCCAGGGCATATATGTTTTTAAAGTTATCCTCTCCTATTACGGCACCAATCTGTGTTGCAAGCCAGCTTCCTCCCACAAATGCCGCAACCTTGCCACTTGCAACATCCTGGTTCATATCACCATCAGTCATAAATGAAGTGACTCTGGTAGGAGTTATTTCGGTATCAATAGTTTTCTTAAGGAAGTTCAGTGTATTGAGCATATATTCTCTGTTTGCGCCTTGATTGAATACCGGTTTTCCTGAGTCATCTACGATCTGACCGCCTTGAGCCCAGAACCAAGGCCATATATCACAGGAAGTAGTTTCATTCTTTCCTGCCGGATAGAGGAACATATAGTCGCCGGACTTTTTAAGTTCCTGCATTTTGGTCAGCAATTCATCCCAATCCTTTGGAGGGGTGCTGAACAACGACTTTTGATAGTAGAGAACACGAACGTCGGTATTGTACCAAAGTGCAAGTGTCTTGTCCTCAGGCTTCATTAATTTCTGAGCAAAAGGGAACCAACTGTCCAGTGGAAGGTTATTTTCAGCCATTACATCATCAAGCGGCTGCAAATACTTCCAATAGCTTGGCAGAATAAAGCTGTCGATTGCGGCCAGATCAGGAGCTGAACCTGACTGTGCCTGAATGAGCAGCTTTGCCATTGCATCCTGGATATTTACTGTCTGAGCTGTTATTTTAATTTTAACTTCCGGGTGTTGCTTTACAAACTCTATTGCTTTTTGTTTTTCATAATCTGCCACAGGTTTGTTTGGGGAGTCAAATGCTTCCTGGGGTAACCATGTCAATTCGACTGATGCATCCGGATATCCTACGGTGTCATTTGTAACCTTGGGTTCGCCTTTTGTACCTGAATCGGATGCTGCCGAAGAACCTGCCGTAGAGGGAGCAGATGCAGTATTCCCGGAACCACATCCAACTAAGGCAGCTGACATTAATACTAACAGAGCCAACATGATACATAATAACTTTTTCATAATTTTCCACCCTTCATTATTTTGTTATATACAAATAGTCCAATATTCAATTTTAGTATTAGACTTTTTTGTATAACTTTAACTATTAGTAAACACCTTTTACTAATGAATGTCAATAGCTTTAGTAAGAAATTATTACTAATTGTTTAATTTTACTTATTATTATTTAGAATTTATGGTAATATTTTTTTAGGAATAAATTATCTTTTGAGGAGTGTTCATATGAATGATAAGTACCGAAGCTCAATAAAACCGAAAAACCCGCAATATCTCAGAAACACCAACAGAGCCGAAATACTGAGATATTTGGTCACCAAAGGTACTGCCAGCAGAATTGAGCTTTCAAAAAACCTCAATCTTACAAAAATGGGGATAAGTAAAATTGTTTCGGAGCTGCAGCAAGATAATCTTATTGAAGAAGGCGGAATAATAAATGATATTTCAAATCAGCAGTCAGGCTCATATTCCGGTCGAAAGCCGACTGCAATCAATATACCTAATTATAGAATAAATACCATCGGTATATCTATTTTCCGATATCAGATCAAAGGAATTGCAGCAGATATCAAAGGTAATATCTTCTACTCGGAAAAAGTTTCACTGCCGGTAGGTACCGATAATGAAAAGTTTATTGACTTAACCATAGCATTAATTGATAAAATAATGACTGCAAATAAAAATTTTAAATTTATAGGGATCGGGATTGCCTCTATAGGTCCCCTCGATATTCACAGGCAGAAAATACTGAATCCTCCCAATTTCAGAAATATCAGGGATGTCAGTATAGGAGACATTATACGTGAGCGGTTCTCTCTTCCGGTTTTTCTGGAGAATGACATGAATGCTGCGGCATTGGCCGAGCACCTTTACGGAATTGCCAAGGATACCGGAAATATTGTCTATCTTGGTATCGGCAGCGGTGTAGGAGCCGGAATCATTATAAACGGCAACATGCTCCATGGCAGCGGAGGTTATGCCGGTGAAATCGGACATATATCCATTAAGAGTGACGGTCCCAAGTGTTCATGCGGGAGGAACGGCTGTTTGGAATTATATACAAATACTCTCAGCCTTCTGCAGAGTACGGGCGCAGCATCAGTAGAGAAACTGCTTGAAGAGCTATCTCTCAACCTTTCTGGCGAATCAACGCAACAAATTGTTGACAGCTATGTTGAAGCCGTTCTGAACGCACTTGTAACAATAGTAAATATATTTGACCCTGAAATCGTAATTATCGGAGACGAAGGTGCATTGCTTGTCAGCCAGTATCTTAAGCAGTTGGAGGAAGATATGAATACACTCATGTTCCAGAACTGCTCGCAAAAAATAAAGCTGGCAGTATCGTCTTTCGGCGAATCCGCACCTCTGGTGGGGGCTGCGGCAACAGTATTCCAAAATGTGTTTAACGGTATACTGCCGGTTGATTGATTTTTTAAAATTGAGGAGAACATAGCATTATAGTTCTCCTGATAAATGCAGGCGAATTTTCTGAACAATAAAATAAACTCCGTTGCAATTAATCTTTTATTACTGCAGCGGAGTTCAGTATATTATCTAGTGTTGCTCACCGCAGCAGAACAGCTTTCAGCCGGTATGCAGCAGACTGCGGCAACAATGGAGGAAATGAGTTTGTATGGGAGCACTATTACAATATTTTCAATATGTATTTCAATTGTTTCAATTTATAACTCTCCATTGTAATTTGCCTATTCTGCGTATAAAGCCTTGTCCTGCTTATCCATGATGCTCTTATTTATAATGATCTCATACTGCGGCTCCCGCTTCCAGGAAGCCAGATTTTTAGCGTAGGCTTCACTAAAGCTGATGTTGATAAGTGTAGTCTGGATCATATCTTTTAAATCTTCAAAGGATCCTTCCTCCCTGTTGTCCACTTTTATTACATGGTATCCGTAGCCTGTCTCAACTATGCCGGTATCTCCCGGAGCGTGTGTGAAGGCCCAGTTTTCAAAGGGCTCCACCATTTCTCCTCTTCTAAAGGTATACTGTCCCCTGTTTTCTACAACTCCCGGGTCGTCAGAATATTCATCCGCCAATTTTTCAATATCCTCTCCTGCCCTGACCCTTGCCAGCAGCTCCTCAGCCTTTTTCCCGGCAGACAGCTTTTCCTGCCCGCTAATTTGCCCGTCGTCCTCCGAAACTGTGGATATGAGGATATGAGTTATGGTGACATTTTCATAATCACCCTTGTGGGTATTGTAATAATCTTCTGTTTCCTTTTCCGACACCTCAATTTTATTGTACTCGGCTTCAGTATACTTATCTGTCAGTATTAAATCCTTGCAAACCTGCTTGTACTCCTGCAGTGAAATACCGTAAGCCCGATTTATTTCCCTTTCGGCCGCCTCAAGTCCTCCCATGTCTGCAATGAGCTGCTGGTTCTGGGAATCCAACATCTCTTCATCGTTTGCGTCAAATTTAATACCTGCTTCCTGAGCCTTTTTACATTGGATCTTGAACTCCTGGATTCTCTCAAGTGCCTGTTTTTTAACCTGCTCTTTCAACGGCAATCCCTCAAATTGGGACGACCAGTCAATATTGCCGGTTGAGAAATCCGCATTCTGTCCCAGCAGGACATTCATAATAAAGTTTGTGAACATGGTATACTCCTGCTTTGAGACAGCTGAGTTTCCAATAACCGCCACGCAGTTTTCCGATTCCTTTGCCGGCATAACAGTGACATAGCAGTAGGCTTTAACTTTTCCGTCAGGGCTTTTTGCGGTTATCACAGCTTTTGACCCTGGTTTTGCAGCTGTTACATTGCCTTTTGCATCCACCTTTACGGAATTCGGCCTGTCCGACACCCATAAAAACTTTGTACCGCCCTGTACTGCCTTGCCGCCGGTCTGCATAACCGCTTTCACCTGCACCGTCTGCCCCGCTGCCATACTTAATTCATGGCGGCTTAGTACAATTTTACTTGTGTTCTTATTGCCGGCCATACTGCTCACTGCCGCAGACGGCCCGTCTTCCTGAGTTGAAAAAGCAGAAATATTTGTGAAGGATACACCCACAAACACTGCCAGTAACAAAGCTGATAACCTTATTCTTGTGAACATATTGTACCCCCTTTTGCTTTTTTTGATTTGTATGTAATATTCTACCATATAATATATTTTATAACAACTGTCGACTCTTATTTTATATAAATTACTTGACTCGATATAATAATTTAAATTTTTGATCTTTGAAATTTTGGTCGGAATTAAAGTTGACAGTCAACTCCCATAGTTAAGCAAAAATGCCCTGTAACTTGAGGTGCAAACCTTGCCACAGGGTATTTTTATATCCGTTTAATTTTTTAAAATTCCCGGAAAGTAATATTGTTGTCCGCAGCAGCGGTTACATCCTCTCAGGTGCACTGATACTGAGCAGGTCAAGTACGTTTCTGATTACGATTCTTGTACAGTCAACCAGTACCAGCCTTGCCTTCATAAGTCCCTCTTCCTCGCCCCTCACTCTGCAGGCATTATAGAAGCTGTGGAAGGAGGCCGCCACTTCCTGCACATATCTTGTGAGCCGGCTCGGTTCAAGAGTTTCTGCCGATATCCTGACCTCGTCGGGATATTCGGAAAGCTTCTTTATAAGGTCGAGCTCCTCCTGCTTATCAAGCAGTTCAAGCTTTACGGCATTGACATCGGGTATGACAGTGCCTTCACTCTCCAGCAGCTTCAGCATGCTGCAGATCCTTGCATGTGCATATTGTACATAGAATACGGGGTTTTCATTGGACTGCTTGACAGCAAGGTCGAGATCAAAATCCAGATGGCTGCCCGATGCCTTTGTGTTAAAGAAGAATCTGACTCCATCCCTGCCCACTTCCTCTACAAGATCCATCAAGGAGATGGATTTGCCTGTCCGCTTGGACATTCTTGCTATTTCACCGTTTCTGTACAGGCGCACCAGCTGGAACAGCACAACGTCAAGCCTGTCAGGGTCGATCCCTATGGCGGCCATGGCTGCTTTCATCCTTGCCACATGGCCGTGGTGGTCGGCTCCCCATAAATTGATTACCCATTCAAAGCCTCTTGTCTCAAATTTATTGCGGTGGTAGGCTATATCCGCTGCAAAATAGGTTGGTATACCGTTATTCCTTACAAGCACTTCATCCTTTTCACTGCCTATTACCGAGCCTTTAAGCCACAGAGCCCCATCATTCTCAACAGTACAGTTGTTTTTCTTTAACAGCTCAATAGTCTCCGCCACTTCTCCGCCTTTGTGGAGAGTCTGTTCGGAGAACCACACGTCAAAATGAATCCCGTAGCTCTCAAGGCCTTCTCTGATTCTCCGGATATTCCTGGGAAGCGCAAAATCCACAAATACCTTTTTCCTTTCCTCAGAAGGAACATCAATATATTTATCTCCGTAAGCGGCGATAAAATCCTTCATGTGTTCGGTTATATCCTCGCCATGATAGCCGTCCTCGGGAAACTCCACCGCATCCGCTCCCTTTATGAGCTGGATGTACCTGGCTTCAAGGGAGCTTCCGAACTTCTCGATCTGGTTTCCCGCATCATTTATCAGAAACTCCCTGGTCACATCATATCCGGCGGCATCAAGCACGCTGGCTATACAGTCGCCCAGCGCACCACCGCGGGCATTGCCCATATGCAAGGGTCCCGTGGGGTTCGCACTGACAAACTCAACCATGACCTTTTTACCGTTGCCTATATTTATGCGTCCGTATTGTTCTTTTTCTTCCTTTATTATCCTGACTGCATCGCAGAGGTATTTGCTGTCCAGAGTGAAGTTTACAAACCCGGGACCTGCACAGGTTGCCTCTACGATATAGGTGCTGCTGAAATCAATGTTTTTGATAATGGTTTCAGCTATCAGGCGCGGCGCCTTTTTTGCTGTCTTTGTCAACTGCATGGCAATATTGGTTGAAAAATCTCCATGCCCCTTTTCTCTTGGAATTTCGATAGCAATATCACTGATCTCGAGTTCGGGAAGCTCTCCGGCTTTTATTGCCTTTTCTACCGAACCCAGTACGGCATTCTTAATTTGCTGGCGTATTTCCTCTGTTATATTTTTCATTTGAAGCTCCTACCTCTCTAATATGCATGTAAAAATCATTTCTTCCTGTATTGTAACTGTCTATCTCTATCTGATAGCCCACACGGATCTCGCCGCCGGTATCATCTATATTTATGTCAACATTGTTAGCGTATACGCCTATTGTAAAAACCCCATACTCAGTCTCATAGGATGAGATATGCTTCTGTCCCTTCTGAAAAACGAACTGCGAGTTTACCTTGCCAAACCTCATTAGAGTGACAACACCATCACAGATTTTTAAAGTGGTAGTGGTGCCGAGCATTCCGGTAACTTCGCTCTCCCTGTAGGTAACATAATAATTATTGCCCTTTTGATAGTACTTCCCCTCTGTGATAAGTTCAAGAGTGTTCTGATCGTTTTCGGGATCAATTTGTATACCCTTTACATTTATTATCACGTTTTTACTCATTCAGTTTCCTCCTCAATTGAGTCATCCCAAAACATACTTCCAATATAATAAACATTTGGCAGGCTTTTTTCAAGGAAAAATAAATAAAAACTAATTCGGAACTACCAGAGCAAAGGATAATTATTGGTTGGTAAACTCTCTTTTACTGTCCTCATACCTCTCATAGGCCAGCTCAATCAGCCTGTCGATGAGCTGGGTGTAAGGCATGCCGCTTGCCTCCCACAATTTTGTATACATACTTATTTTAGTAAAGCCGGGCAAAGTATTTATTTCGTTTATATATATCTCTCCTGTAACCTTATGTACAAAGAAATCCACTCTTGAGAGCCCGGCGCAGTCCAGGCATTTAAAGGCTCTGACCGCATATTCCCTGATTTTCCGCACCGTATCGGCAGTCAGATTTTCAGCAGGGATGACCACCTTTGAATCGTCCCCCACCTGATATTTTGCCTCGTAATCATAAAAATCATTGCAGGGAATGACCTCTCCGACAGTTGAAGCTATGGGATTATCATTGCCAAGAACCGCACATTCTATTTCCCTGCCGTCAATAAATTCTTCCGCAAGAATCCTTCTGTCATTCCTGGCTGCTATCTCAAGAGCTCTTTTTAATTCTTCCCGGTTTGAAGCTTTGTTAACACCGACGGATGAGCCTGCATTTGAGGGTTTAATGAAGCAGGGATAAGTCAGTCTGCCTTCTATTTCTTTTATGACTTCTTCTGTCCTGAAATTGACCTGCTTTCGGCTGAACACCATATAGTCACCCTGGGGAAGGCCTTCCTTTTCAAATATTATTTTAGTATACGCCTTATCCATACCCACAGCCGAACCCAGTACACCGCAGCCCACGTACGGGATACCGGCCAGTTCAAACAGGCCCTGAATGGTTCCGTCCTCTCCGTTGCAGCCGTGTAAAACAGGGAATACAACATCTATGGGCTCGGTGGAGCTTTCGGTAAAAATAGCTCTTGCCGTGTTGCTGACGGCTATGTCATTGAAATTCTGAGATGCAGTATTTACCTGCTGGTTCTGAGCCGCTAAAAGCCTGGCATTTTGCTTTTTCTCCTCAAGGTCAGCCTGCACAAGCTGCAGCCATTCGCCGCTTCCGATTTTATCTGCAGGCCCGTCATATGTGAGCCACTGTCCCTCTTTTGTAATTCCGATCATAACAACATCGTATTTTGATTTATCTATATTCTCAATTACCGACTGGGCCGAAGCTCTGGATACCTCATGCTCAGAAGATTGTCCTCCGAATATTACGGCTACTCTTTTCTTTGCCATAATTACCTCCGCACATACATGAAGCCAAGGGTTGACTTCGTGTTTTTATTGGTATCTGCCAACTTCCGGATACCATTTAAATTATATTTAACATTTTACTATTTAAGTACCAATAATACAAGAAAATACAGAGATCAAAGCAAAAAGAGCCTTTCGGCTCTTTTGCGACAAATCCCTATTTTTTATTTATATATTTTAATAACACCCTGCAAATATCATTCATTGACATTATTGCTCCGGAAAACAAGCTTATTTAAAAATAAATCCGGCAACATCCTTCCAGCTCTGCTTGAGAAGCTTCTCATACCTTACCTTGAACATGATCTCATGCTTTTTCTCCCAGTCTGCAAGCTCAAGAAGAAATCTCTTGGCCTCTTCATCCTCCACCTGACCTGCCGCATTAAAATAAAACAGTGCAAAATCACTTTCCATCAGGTAGGCCATTCTTATTATTGCCAGGTCGGACAAAGCATCTTGATCGGAAATAAGTTCAGAATTGTCAGGTATTATTGCGACATTTTTTTCTCTTGAAGTGTCATCAACCACCCAGGACATTTCTATGGGAGGAGGCGTTACTTTAAGCAGGTCATAAATACTGCTCAGTACCGCATAATGGGTTTTTTCCATTTCGGCCAATTCCTCGAAAAGTTTTTTATGTTCAGGCGACTGAACCCTCTCCATATTGTAACTGTAAAATTCCTCCGCATCATTTTCCATTCTCATGGCATATTCAATAATCTCTTTTAATTTGCTCATAATTGGCTCTCCTT
>JAFABO010000066.1 GCA_023426005.1 Bacillota bacterium
ACGGAAAAATCCAGTTCCGTATACGGAGTACCTATAAACTTACCGGCAAATCAACCGTCAGACAGGATATGATATTCTATTCCACCACTCCAAGGGTGGATTTTGAGACAGTTATTGACTGGAACGATAAGCACCGCTTCCTGAAGGTTGATTTTGACACCACTATAGTGAGCAACACGGCCAGGCATGAAATCCAGTTCGGCCACAGCCAGAAGCCTACTACCCGCAACAACAGCTATGAACAGGCTATGTTTGAGGTTGTAAACCACAAGTTTACGGATATTTCTGAAACAAGGTATGGAGTATCCATATTAAATGATTGTAAATACGGTATTTCGGTTGAGGGCTCGGATATGAGGCTGTCCTTGCATAAGGGCGGATGCAGACCGGATCCCAGAGGGGATGCGGGAATGCATGAATGTGTATATTCCTTTTTACCCCATACAGGTGATTTCAGCGCCGACAATGTCATATTGCCGGCGTACGGCCTGAATTACAAACCTCTCGTAATACGCGGTGCCGCTGAACTTGACTCCCTGGCCCGGGCAGACAGCTCAAATATAATAATCGAGACCGTAAAGCCGTGCGAGGACAACCAAAAAGCCTTTATCCTGAGATTATATGAAGCCGAGGGCACCTTCACACGTTCAAGGGTAACCCTTGGCATGAAGCCAAAGGCAATTGAGCTTACCAACATGCTGGAAGAGAAGTTGGAGGCAATGGATGCGGGGAGTACTTTTGATTTGACTTTTGGACCCTTTGAAATCAAAACCGTAAAGATAAGCTATTAATTCAAATATTCCAGACAGAAAAGAACCTGTTAAAAGAAAAGTAAATATTCTTTTGGCAGGTTCTTTTTGCCTTCAAATTAATCATGATGCTTGAGCAGTATTATTTTGATTTATTCTTGCTGAGTATATACTCTTTATATGCAGAGGGGGTCAACCCCACATCCTTTTTAAAAATAGAATAGAAGTAGCTGGGATTTGAGAAACCTACCATACAGGGAATATCGCTTATTTTGATTTCATCCACACACAGCAGTTCCTTTGCCGTATTGATCCTCACCTGGCGGATATAGTCTATTACGGCGAGTCCTGTTATATCCTTGAATACCTTTGAGAAATAATAAGAGGTATACCCTGCGATATCAGCCAGGCTTTCCACATTTATATTGCAGTCCCTGTAATTTTCCCTAATATATGCCTGCATTCTTTCAACCAGCTTGTAATGTTTGTCGTTTTTGAGAAGATTAATTTTATCCATCATTTCCTGATAGTTGTCAAAAATGTTTATGAGCCACTCCATCGCCTGCTCCAGTGTTTCAAGAGAACCTATGATGGTATTTATATCATCCAGACCCAAATAGTATTTTTTACTGTCCTGCTGGGAGGTCTGGTCTATTGTTTTAATGCATTCACTTATTACCTGAAATAACATGGATATGGATTTTGAATAGGGATAACCCTTTAAAAATTCAATGATATCCCTGAGATTATTGACGAAATCCTCCTTTTTATTCATTCTTATTGCCTTTAAGAGTTTATCATTCATCTCATCCGGATAATTCACATTAGTGGTTATAATATCATCCAAAAGCCTCTGGTAAATCGTATGGTCTCCTCCAAGTATGAATCTGTGCTTTACAAGCTCAACGGCCTTGGCGTAGCAACTGCTGCATTCAGGAATACTGTTTGAAACTCCGCTGATTCCTATTGACAGGGTTAACTGGAGCGTTCTTTTTGTAATATCCCGTATGGTGTCCATGGCTGCAATTACAAGGTTCAGACTATTTTCGCAAGTGTTCCGGAAGTTGATTAGCAAGGCAAATTCACCTTCATACATATTGACCACTTCGTACTTGAAAGCCTTATTGAGAACCTCGGGGAAAATACTTGTTATGGTGGACTCATAAGCCAGCTTTTTATTCCAGCCTATATTTGCATGGTTGTCAATTCTAATACAACACATAATGAGATTTGAAAACTCTATGTCGAATTTATATAACCCTGCTTCAGAAAGGATGGTTTCCTCAGAAATATTGCCTCTCAACAGTCTTCTTAAGAACTCCTCCTTAAGTTTAAGGTTGTTGTCATCACTTCTCGTTTCGAGCTCATCAATTTGTTTGAGCGCGTTATTGAAAACCTCTGAGATGGCAGCGATCTCAGCATAATGAGTGTCTTTGGGATCAACATATTTGGAACCCGAAAACTGATCGGCTACTTTTTTTATAGGGGAGTATATGTTTCTGGATATAAAATAACCTGCTAAAAGAAATACCAGCAGAATGCCGACGCTTATTGATAAGACGGTTATCTCATTTTTTAATATGATTCCCGTATAATTATCGGTGTTCAGGATGTTGATAATATAGAAACCGGTTTGTACGCTTTTTGCGTATGAAACAATTTTATTGTTATTGTCTATATTTATCTTGAAACTGCCGGGTTTGTTTTCAGAGGCTGTTATTTTGGAAAAATAGGCTTGCTGACCTACCCAATCAATCCGGGAAGCATCGGAGGAAAATAATACCTGGCCGCTGCTGTCGGTGACAATAGTGGCTCCGTCTGTTTTTCCCAGCAGCTTCTTTTCCAGTTCGGTTCTGTCAACCGTCATTACAATAGTACTGTCGGAAGAAATATCCTTTCTGTCCGAATCGTTGAACAGTATTGAAATGGTTTTTTCCTTTTTGCCGTTAATGTCATCAGAAACCGAGCTGATTACCATGTTGAGACTGCTCTTTATATCTGGCGATTTTAAGGCACCACTTGTAAACTGGTCCCTGTCAATATTGAGATTTCCTGACATAAGAGTGTATTTGACATCCTTGTTATAAAGCATTATGGAATGAATGTAGCTGTTCAGATTTTTTATCTGGCGGGATATCATGTCGGCCCTGTTCAAGGTCATATAATCATCAATTGAATAGGAATATAAAAATGAATTGATATCAGGCACCTGATTCAGGTAAATATTTGTATCCTTAAATTGTTTGAATACATTATCAAATTCCGAAGTCAGCTTCTCCATATTGTTTACCGAGTCAATGGAAAGCTGTTTATAAATGGAATTCATGTACATTGAGGAAAAAACAAGAGAAGTTGACAAAACTATAAGGAAAGCCATTATTATAAATGATAAAAGCACCTTGGTATAATACTTTCTGGTAGAAAAAATTCCTCTCTGAAATAATTTCGTAAATCGCATTATAGCCTCCAAATGGA
>JAFABO010000103.1 GCA_023426005.1 Bacillota bacterium
ACTATTTTACTAAATTAATAGATTTTGAGCGATAAACTATAAAATGCTTCTTTCTTTTCACCGGAAAAGAAAGAAGCAAAGAAAAGCGGCCCCCAAAAATACATGATGGAATGGACTGCTTAACAGACCTGTTTGAAAAACTAAATGGAACTTGTAACTTTGAAAGATTTAATGCAACTAGCTTGGAGCTATAAGGTTGCATTCACTTTGTCAACTGAGCTTATTCCGGGACTGCGGCAATTATACATATCAGGGTATTGACAATAAATACCCTGATATGTATAATTGTGGTATAAATTTATTTATTTTTCACGGCAGTTCCGCCGATTGATTTCACAGGGCATTCTTTATTTCAGTTTTATAACGTTCTTTATCAGGTTTTTAACCGGTTTTTTCAGGTTACATATCACTTTGGGTCCATATTTTTCCGTATACTTTTTCGGTTACTGAGCCATTTTATCGTCTCTTAAAGCTTATGAGATGATTTTATGTGTTGTAATAAATTAGACAGGCTCCACACTTTGGGGCAAAGGAGGATTATATGAATAATGTTAGTCTTGTAGGAAGATTGACACGGGATGTGGAACTGCGTTATACCACTAAAAAGGTTAAGGCAGTGGGTTCCTTTGTGCTGGCTGTTGACCGCGATGTCAGGAAGGGAGTGAGCGAAAGGTCAACAGATTTTATTCCCATTGTAGTATGGGGGAAAACCGCCGAGTTTGCCGGCAAATATTTTGCAAAGGGTCACAGGATAGCTCTCCAGGGAAGTATACATACCAGAATGTGGGAGGATGAGCAAAAGAGCAAGCACTATGTTACCGAGGTTATAGCGGACAAAGTCTTTTTTGCAGATGCAAAATACAGAGAGGCGGATGCCGGCGATTGCCAGGAGCCGGCAGGCTGTGAGGAGGCTGACGCCGCAAACGCAGAGAACGAGGCTGAGGAGGATACATCGGAACAGCCGGAACAGGAGGTACCTGCTGAATTTTAATTATCCATCTATAGAAATTGGACCGAACACTATTACATTATTTTTAATATCTCTTCAATTATTTCAGTTTTACAACAGCCTTATTGTTGTGTCTTGAAAGAAGTAGTATAATAACCGGAGAAACATTTGGTTATTATACTGAATAAAGTTACGGCTTGATCAATTATAGCTTATAAAAACAGCATATATAAACGATATTTTAGAAAGGAGTATATGATTTAGTTACCAAAGTCAATTACGGTTCAAAGCCTTCGCCTTCCAGACGAATTATGCTTTCAAGCTGGCTTTAAACGCAGTTTGGGTTTGAATTTGATTTTGACTTCAGGAGGCTTTAGCCTCAAACCCAAACTATCGGCTTTCAGCCGATAGTAATTGACTTGACTATATCATACAAGGCATAGATGAACAGCGGTAAACTGGAGAGATTGATAGATATAATGAAACTTTTAAGGAGCGAAGAAGGGTGCCCCTGGGACAGGGAACAAACCCATGAGAGCCTGAAAAAGTACTTGATTGAAGAGACCTATGAATACCTGGAAGTAGTGGATCTGGAGGATAAAGCCCGGATGTGCGAAGAACTGGGCGATGTGCTTTTGCAGATAGTGTTCCATGCCCGCATAGCAGAGGAAAACGGTGATTTTAATATTGAGGATGTTATAAACGGGGTATGTGACAAGATGATACACAGGCACCCCCACGTATTTGGCGACGTGACTGCCGAAACCTCAAGCCAGGTGCTCAAGAACTGGGAAGAAATCAAGAAGAAGGAAAAGGGTGTAACCAATCAAACTTCTGTACTGCAGGGGGTCCCCAAAAACCTTCCGGCACTCATGAGGAGCTATAAGGTTCAGCAGAAAGCCGCACAGGTTGGCTTTGACTGGACGAACCCGGGAGATGTTTTCGCCAAGATCAGGGAAGAAATAGATGAGCTTGAGGCTGAGTATAATAAACAAGACAAGCCGGGTATTGACGAAGAATTCGGCGATGTACTTTTTTCGGTAGTCAACCTGTCACGGTTTTTAAAGGTGCATCCGGAACTTTCCCTGACCCAATCCACCGACAAGTTCATAGGGAGGTTCGGGTATATTGAAAAACGGGCGGCAGAACAGGGCAGGACTCTTAATGAGATGAGTCTGGAGGAAATGGAAGCCCTCTGGGTGGAAGCCAAGGAAAAGTCATAGATAGTTTTGACCTTGCAGATACAAAAAATGAATAAACGCTGTGAAAATGGTTAAAATCATAGTGTAATAACCATATGGGAGGAATTGCTATGAATAAAACTGAATTGGTTGACAGTATAGCCGAAAAATCCGGCCTGTCAAAAAAAGATTCTGAGAAGGCATTGAGTGCTCTGATCGAAAGTGTTGAAGAGGCTCTTGTAAACAATGACAAGGTTCAGCTGGTGGGTTTCGGATCCTTTGAGGTAAAGAAAAGAGCTGCCAGAAAGGGAAGAAATCCGCAGACAATGGAAGAGATAGATATTCCCGAAAGTAATGTGCCTGCTTTCAAAGCCGGTAAGGACCTGAAGGAAATGCTCAATAAATAATTGGGCAGTTGTTTTTGTTAAT
>JAFABO010000116.1 GCA_023426005.1 Bacillota bacterium
AACCTGTTGAATCCAAAGATACCAGGACCTCAACAGCCTGTAAACCCCACGGATTATGAAAGAAGCATAATGTCATATTATGCTTTGTACAGGGCCTGCCATACCGAAGATTATGATTATATTTACAGGGCGTTTTCTCCGCCCCAGCCCATAACAAGTATTGCCAATCCGGGCCAGTTTAAGGGAAAGCGCATAGGAATTATCGGGGGAGGCCTTGCGGGGCTGTCTTCAGCTTTTGAACTGCGGAAGCTGGGCTATGACATAGAAATATTTGAAGCCAATAGGGAAAGAATCGGAGGAAGGGTATATACATACTATTTTGATGCCGGAAAAAAATACTATGCTGAGTTTGGTCCCATGAGAATTCCTGTGAATCATGAAACGGTGTGGTACTATATAAATCTTTTCGGACTTGAAACTATTCCGTGGATTCAAACCGACCCCAACACATTTATATATTTACACCAGATCAGGGTGAGAAATGACCCGATGGGTGAGAATGTAATGAAATACATTTACCCAACCTATGACATGGCTGGGTGGGAGGCTGAAACACCCTGGCAGGCTTTGGGCTATTACGGTATAGAAGCTCCTGTATTGCAGGCTCCGCCCAGGGTGAGAAGTGAGATAATCCGGGTGCTGCCCGAATACAGCCGGCAGTTGCTCATCTGGGACAGTCTCAATGTCAGGCAGATGTTCCAGTGGAGAAAACTCAGCCAGGGTGCCATAAACCTGCTGTCAAATTTATTTCCCATTGGAGGGGAATTCTTATATAACAATTATGTGGACTTTGTTCAGGAGTATTATCCGGTTAATTTCTGGTATATGTATCAGATAGCAGGGGGGATGGTTAAGCTCCCGCTGGCCTTTTACGATTCCTTTAGAAGTACGAATCCCCAAAAGTATTACAGGGATATTCCTGTATCCCAACTTGGAAATGTAAATTACAGGCCCGGTCATTCGGTAAAGGGCATATTCTGCAATGAGGATAATACCGTTTCTCTTTCATATACAAATGATAAATCCGATGCCATACAGTACGAGAGCTTCGATAATATAGTCTGTGCAGTTCCATTTTCAGTATTGCGGACATTTGAGATAAAGCCCATGTTCAGCAGTATAAAAATGCAGGCAATCAAAGAGGTCAATTACGGCAATGCCCAGAAAACAGCTATATATTGCAACCGCAGATTCTGGGAGGAGCAGGGGATAATAGGCGGAGGTTCTTATACGGATCTTCCGGTAACAACAATCTGGTACAGCTCCCACTACGCAAAGGCTCAAAGTCCAAATGAACCGGGAGTAATACTGGGATCCTACAATTTTAATCTGGATGCCACAAGACTTGGAAATATGACAGAAGAGGAGCGTATTATAAAAATCAAACGGGATGTGGAAGAGGTACATGGCCTGCCGGTGGGCATGCTTGATCCCATAGTTGCAGCATATAAAACTCAGAACTGGAATACCGATCCGCTGTTCAGGGGAGCATTTTGCTACTTTACTCCCGAACAAAAAAAATTATTCTCATGGCCTATGACACTTCCGGAATACAACAGCAGGGTATTTTTTGCAGGAGAGCATATATCGGCATTGCACAGATGGCAGCAGGGTGCGCTTCATAGCGGAATGGAAGCAGCCAATGCCCTTGCCTATTCAGAATTGATAAAATCGAATATTAAATGATTCGATTATAAAACAGTTAAAGACCATTATCCAATATTAGGCATTCAAAAGGGGAGGATAAAATGGTATAATAAATTAATTGTATTTACGATTTTTTAGCGTATGAAGATTTTAACTTTTTAAATTTACTGGGGGATTTATAAATTGATCACAAAATATCAGGATTTGGCAAGAACAGGGGATATAAGACCTTCAAGGTTTGCGGCAGCAGTATCGGTTATTTTGTATTTCTATCTTTTTCTCGGAGGTTTGATTGCCTCAATTCCAATGATCTGCATTTTGATAACTAACCAGGATGCGCTGTTTGATCCAATTTTACGAATAGATGCCATGGGTTTTTTAAATAAGTATATAAGTCCGGTCACCAATTATATCTTTACAAATTTATCGATTTATCTCATGTTATTAGGAGCTGTTATAGCGGTCAAATGGATACATAAAAGGCCTTTTGGTACAATATTCAACTACAGGGGCAAAATCAAGTGGTCAAATTTTTGGATTGGTTTTGCCGTATTCGGACTGCTGCTGGCAGCCGGAACAGCTGCGGATTATTTTTTAAATCCCGGAACCTATACTTTTTCTTTTGATGCAGCCAGGTTCTGGTATGCGCTTCCTCTTATTCTGTTGATGACCCCCATCCAAACAACGACAGAGGAAGTGGTGTTCAGGGGTTATGTCATACAGAGCTTCGGGCTGAAAATAAAAAACGGTCTGCTGCTTTCAGTAATCTCAGGTGTTCTGTTTACTCTGCCCCATCTTGCCAATCCAGAGGTCTATGCTTCAAATAAGCTGGGGGTATTCAGCACTGTCTGCATGGTTCTGAATTACTTTGTAACAGGTATGGTACTGGCCATGATAACAATCAGGACAAATTCGTTGGAGGCGGCCATGGGTGCACATGCGGTCAATAATCTGTTCTGTTTTTTACTGGTAAGCTATCCTGATACCGTACTGCCCACAAATACGGTATTTTACACCTCTGCCTTCGAGCCCATAGGCGGCCTTGTATCGGCGATTATCACCTCTGCCTTGTTTTACCTGTTAACCGCTTTTTTAATAAAAAAGACAGATAAGGCCATTATTGAAACATAACCATATAAAATTGTAAAAATATCAATTTCATAAACAGAGGAGTATACAAGATATGAGCCTTCAATTTATTTATGGACGGGCTGGCTCTGGAAAATCCTTTCATTGCTTAAAGCAGATAAAAACTAAAATACTGGAAGACAATTCCAAAAAGCTTCTTCTGCTTGTACCTGAGCAATATACCTTTCAGGCCGAGCATGATCTGATTGAGGTTTTGGAAACAGGCGGAATATTGAAGACTGAGGTTTTAAGTTTCAGAAGGATGGCCTACCGTGTTCTGAACGAAGTGGGCGGAATAACCTGCCCCCATGTTCATCCTGCCGGCAAATGCATGATATTGTACAATATACTTGATAGAATGAAGGAGGATTTTGCTATCTTTCATAAATCGGCAGGGTGTCAGGGTTTTGTCAATACTGTTTCGGGGCTGATAACAGAATTGAAAAGATACAATGTCCAACCCGGTGATCTTGATAATATTCTTAAAAAATTTGATGGAAATTCCTATCTCGGTGAAAAATTACACGAAATAAAACTCATATATTCAAAATTCGAAGAAGTGCTTAATTCCCGGTACAGGGATGCTGATGACGAGCTGACACTCCTGTCGGTGAAGCTGGACGATACCAGGATGTATGATAATGCCGAGATATGGATAGACGGCTTTTCCGGCTTTACGCCACAGGAGTTTGAGGTCATTTCAAAGCTGATGACCAGAGCTGATATGGTATACATAACTGTGTGCACCGATGTTTTGGAGGATGCTGCCTCCGACCTTTCGGATGTATTTTATTCTGCAAAAAAAGCTTATAAAAAGTTTGTGAGCTTTGCCGGGACAAATATGGTTGATATACTGCCTCCTGTGGCCTGCTGCGGCAAGGTGCCTCCAAGATTCAAGGACAGTGCTGAACTGGCGGCTCTGGAGGAAAATTATTTTACATATCCATACGGTGTCTATGCAAAACAGACTTCGGACATAGAGTTGTTTGAAGCGGTTAACATATATACCGAAATAGAGGAGTGTGCGGCGGATATTATCAGGCAGTGCAGGGACAACGGCCTGAGATATAAGGACATAGCCGTAGTTACAAGAAATCTTGCCGGATATCAGGAATTGATGGAGGTTATTTTTGAGGAGTACGGCATACCTTGCTTTATCGATTCAAAAGCCGAGATATCCGACCACCCGCTCATCAAACTTGTCCTGTCAATGCTGGAGATATTTATTGAAAACTGGTCCTATGAGTCGGTTTTCAGGTATTTAAAATCGGGGCTTCTCGATTTTGAAAAATCCCGGATAGATAAGCTGGAAAATTATGTTCTGGCCTGCGGTATCAGGGGAAGCAGATGGACTCAAGCCGCTGAGTGGACTATGAATCCTGAACTGGTTCCCGACGACAGGACGGATTCTTCAATTGAAGAACAGCTCCATGAAATAAATGAGACACGGAAAATGATTTGTGAGCCGCTTGTCCGCTTCAGAGAAAAAACAAAAGGCAGAAAAAGAGCGGCGGATTTTTGCAGTTGTTTGTATGAATACCTTTTAGAGTTAGGCATTGACGGCAGAATTGAAGAATATATAGACCTGTTCAACAAAACCGGAAAATTACGGCTTGCCTCTGAATATGAGCAGGTCTGGAATATTCTTATGGAAGTTTTTGACCAGGTGGTAGAGGTGCTGGGGGAGGAAACCCTTGGAGTTGAGCGGTTTACCAATATCCTAAAAATTGGTTTGGAAGAGTATAAGATATCCTCAATACCCGTATCCCTGGACCAGGTCCTGGTAGGAAGCGTTGAACACTCAAAAAGCCACGAGGTCAAGGCGCTCTATATATTGGGCACAAATGACGGGGTTTTTCCGTCATCAGGTATGAACGAGGGCATCCTTACGGATGCAGACAGACTGGTGCTAAACAGCAAGGGTGCCGAGCTGGCCAGCGACACAAAAACCCAGGTGTTTGACGAGCAGAACTTGATCTACAGGGCTTTGACAACACCGAAAAAATACTTGCGGATCAGCTGGCCCATAGCGGATCATGAAGGAAAAACCATGAGGCCGTCGATCATCATTTCGAGAATAAAGAAGCTTTTTCCACAGGTTACCTGTAAAAGCAATTTGCTTAAGCCTGTAAAAAACGAGGAATATTTGCAGCTCATATCCTCGCCGCTGCCGGCCTTTAACCGGCTGGTACTGGCCTTGAGGGAAAGAAATAACGGTGCAGAGATAAGCCCGCTCTGGCAGAAGGTTTATGAATGGTATTGGGCCCAGCCCGAGTGGAAGCCGAAATGCGAACTGATGGGGGATGCGTTTAAATACAGAAATATTGCGCTCCCGGTAAGCAGGGAGAAAATACGCCAGCTATACGGAGCCAATGCATACTCCAGTGTATCCAGGCTTGAGAAATATACCTCCTGTCCCTTTGCGTATTATGTACAGTACGGCCTGGGAGCGCGGGAACGCAAGATATACCAGCTGAGCCCGCCCGATGTGGGGACCTTTATGCATTCGGTAATTGAACGGTTTTCAAAAATGGTGGAGGAGCAGGAGGTTTCCTGGCGGGCTATTGAAAGAGATTGGTGTGCAGAACAGGTATCCATAATAGTCGACAACCTGCTTGAGGGTATGAAAAACACCATTTTAGGCGGGTCAAAGAGGTTCAGAGCTCTGACCGTAAGGCTTAAAAGAGTTGTTGCCAGGGCGGTATGGCTTATTGCAGAACACATCAGAAGAAGCAGCTTTGAGCCTGTGGGTTATGAAATGGATTTTGGGGAAGGCGGCAGGTTTCCGCCCATTGTCATAGAACTGGATTCGGGGGAAAAGATAACCCTGGTGGGGAGGATCGACAGGGCCGATGCCCTGAAAACAGACGACGGAACCTATCTGAGAATTGTAGACTACAAGTCGGGGCAGAAGGACTTCCGGCTAAGTGATGTATATTACGGTTTACAGATGCAGTTGATTACATATATGGATGCCCTGTGGGAAAACTCCGGCAGGGAGAATGGCAGCGCTGTCTACCCTGGAGGTATGCTGTATTTCAGGGTGGACGACCCAATCGTTAAGAGTTCCGGAACTGCCACAGCTGAAGAGATTGAAGCTGCCATCATGAGAAAATTGAAAATGAAGGGCCTTTTGCTGGCGGATGTTCAGCTCATAAGGCATATGGACAAGGATATGGAGGGCAGTTCCATGATAATTCCTGCCAGGATAAACAAGGGTGAAACTCTTGGAAAGTCCTCGGTGGCCACGTTGGAGCAGTTTACGGTTTTGAGGGGCTATGTCAAAAAGCTGCTGAAGGATTTGTGTGCCGAGATCATGAAGGGAAATGTACCTATTAAACCCTATAAAAAGAAAAAAATTACCTCCTGTCAATATTGCAGCTACTCTTCAATATGCCAGTTTGACCTTACTCAATATGAAAACAGCTACAGGCTGCTGCATGACAGGGGAAATGACGACATCTGGAAGCTGATGTACGATACGTTGGAACAACATTAAATAGCAAACCTCCTTTATTCGCCGCATTGCGATAAAGGATAATTACTTACATAACATTTTTGGCCACGAATGTGGCTCATGGAGGTTAATATGGCTGAAACCATATGGACAAGGGAGCAGCAGGCTGCCATATCCGAAAAGGACTGCAACCTGCTGGTGGCGGCAGCCGCAGGTGCCGGAAAAACAGCAGTGCTTGTCGAGAGGATAATACAAAAAATCATAGATGAAAAAGAGCCCATAGATATTGACTCTTTGCTGGTAGTAACCTTTACCAATGCTGCCGCCACTGAAATGAGGGAGAGAATCGCGGTGGCAATATCAAAGGCCATAGAGGAAAAGAAAGCCTCCAGAAGCATTCAGAGGCAGCTGGCACTGTTGAACAAGGCATCCATCACCACTATACATTCCTTCTGTTTAGAGGTTATCAGAAACAATTTTCAGAGCCTGGATATAGATCCCAACTTCAGGATACTTGATGAAACAGAAGCCTCACTGATAAAGCTGGAAACCATAAATGAGCTATTTGAAGAAATATATGAAGATGAGGAAAAAAATCAGGATTTCTTTGATTTACTGGAGTCCTATGGCACAAACAGGGATGATCAGAAGCTGCAGGAAATGATAATGAATATATACGCTTTTGTACAGAGTTATCCGTGGCCAGAGCAATGGCTCACAGACCAGGCTGAAAAATTTGCTCCTGATTCCGCAGGTGACTTTGGAAGTACGGAGTGGGGAAAGGTAATCCTCCAATCGGCAGAACTGACTCTGAAGGGCTTGCAAAGCATTGTTGAAGCAGCTTGCAGCAAGCTGAAATATGCAGTGGGTCTGGATAAATACCTGCCGGTATTTCAGGAGGATATGGATAGGCTTTCAGGGCTGATAAACCTCATACAAAGCGGGAAACAGTCTGATCCGGTTCAGGAAGGCGATGAACATATACCTGCTGAATGGGATGAAATTTATTGTTATCTCGGGAATTTTGATTTCGGCAGACTGCCCAACTGCGGCAAGGATGCCGACAAGGCGGTACAGGAGCAGGTCAAACAGGCCAGGGATGAATTGAAAGCCTGCATAAAAAATCTTAAGGAAGAAGTTTTCTTTCAGAAATCGGAAGAAATAATTTCCGACCTAAGTGCAATGTATCCCCTGCTAAAATGTGCATCACGGCTGGTAACAGAGTTTGGAAGCAGGTACTCAGGTAAAAAGCAGGTGAGAGCGGCGGTGGATTTCAACGATCTGGAGCACTTCTGTCTTAAAATCCTCTCTGAGACGGATGAATCAGGAAATATCCGCCCTTCGGCCGTTGCAGCGGCCTATAAGGACAGGTTCTCGGAAATACTTGTGGATGAATACCAGGACAGCAATCTTGTCCAGGAAATAATAATTGGTATGATTTCCAGGGAAGACAGAGGCAAGCCGAATGTTTTCATGGTAGGTGATGTTAAGCAGAGCATTTACAGGTTCAGACAGGCTAAGCCGGAATTGTTCATGAACAAATACAACAGCTATTCGGAGGAGTCCGAGGGCTTGTGCAGAAAAATCCTGCTTTTTAAAAACTTCAGGAGCAGAAAAGAAGTTGTAGACGGGGTAAATTTCATATTTGAGCAGATAATGTCCGAAAGCGTCGGAGAACTTGATTATGACGAGGGAGAAAGGCTGAATCCCGGCGCCGGTTTTCCTGAAAATAATGAAACCGACTGTATTGCAGGCGGGGATGTGGAACTGCTGCTAATGGAAACTGCAGCTGCCCGGAATGCCGAAGGTGAAACCGAAGAAGACGAGGAAGATGCTGAACCGCAGGAAGAGGAAGAAATACTGGACAACCTTCAAAAGGAGGTGCGCATGGTGGCGGGCAGGATTGCCCAACTGCTGCGGACTGATAAGGAGGGCAAAAGATTCTGCATCTTTGACAAGAAAGTAAACCGTTACAGGGAATTGCAGTTCAGGGATATAGTCATCCTGCTCAGAACTACAAAGAATTGGACAGAAGTGTTTTGTGAGGAGCTTGCAGGTTTTGGAATCCCTGCTTTTGCCGATACGGGGAGCGGCTTTTTCAAAACCCCTGAAGTGCAGGTGGTCCTGTCGCTTCTCCAAATAATAGATAATCCTTACCAGGACATTCCGCTTTTATCTGTTCTCAGATCTCCCATAGCAAATTTCAGCACTGACGATCTGGCGGAATTGAGATTGGCAGACCGGAAAGCCGCCCTGTTTGATGCGCTGAAACTCCTGGCGGAAAACCCGGCCGGTGCCGGTTTGAAAGCCGGAGCTTTTATCAGCCGTTTTGAACAGTGGAGAGCCATGTCCATGTATATGTCCACCCACAAGCTCATCTGGCAGCTGTACAATGATACCGGCTACTTCAGCATTGTGGGAGCCATGCGGGACGGTGAGCAGAAGCAGGCCAATCTCCGGGTGCTGTTCGAACGTGCTCTGCAATTTGAGAAAACCAGCTATAAGGGCCTGTTCAACTTTATAAACTTTATTGATAAGCTTAAAACCAGCAGGGGAGACATGGGAAGTGCCAAAGTACTCGGTGAAAATGACAATGTGGTCAGGCTCATGAGCATACATAAGAGTAAAGGCCTGGAGTTTCCGGTGGTGTTTGTCAGCGGCTGCGGAAAGAAGTTTAATTTTCAGGATATGTACAAGGGGATATTGCTCCATCAGGAGCTGGGCTTCGGGCCTGATTTTGTCGACCATAGAAAGAGAATCAGATATCCGTCGGTGCCAAAGCTTTCCATAGCCCAAAAGGTCAGAATGGAAACCCTGTCGGAGGAAATGCGCATATTGTATGTAGCCCTTACCAGAGCAAGAGAAAAACTGATCCTGACAGGAGCGGTGGGCAATCTGGAAAAGGCCGCTGCCAAATGGCTTTCAATAGCCGCCGGTCAGCAGCCGAAATTTCCTGCTCATGAAATGGCCAGGGGACAGAATTATCTTGACTGGATATGTCCTGCCGTCATGAGGCATGAAAATGCACTCAATCTCCGGTTTGCGGCAGGGACGGGGAAGGATGCCCAACTCCCGCAAATTGGAGGAGAAGCCCTGTGGAAGGTATCCATATGGAAAAGCGAAGACATTTCCGCCGCCGGCAAATTAGAAACCGAAGATCAGAGCCGGGTTGATATTATGGACTGGCTTGAAGAGAAGCAGGATTTTGACCGCAATATGACAGAAGAGATTAAAAGACGGCTTTCGTGGAAGTATCCCTATCTCACATTGACAGGCATACCTTCTAAGCTGTCTGTTACCGAAATAAAAAGATACTTCAATATAAATGACGAAGGTGAGGACTCAAGCATACTAAAGCGTACAGGTATAAAAAAACCGGCCTTTCTCCAGGAGAGAAAGGGCTTGTCTTCCGCTGAAAAGGGCACTGTCACGCATTTTGTCATGCAGCATATTGACTTTGCCGACGGGGATATAGAGGGGCAGCTCTCAGAAATGGTCAACAGGGAACTGATAACTTTTCAGCAGGCACAAAGTATTGATATTAAAAAGATCAGGCGGTTTATAAACTCTGATATCGGCAGGAGGGTGACGGCAGCAGAAAAGGTTTATAGAGAGGTGCCCTTCAATCTTGAACTGCCCTTTGCAGAACTCTATAAAAATCCGGACGGGCAGGTCGGTCCCGATGAAACAATTCTGCTGCAGGGGGTTATTGACTGCTACTTTGAGGAAGGGGATAAGCTTGTACTCATCGATTATAAGACAGACTATATGGAAGCCGGCAATGCCGAAAAAGTCAAGGCCAGATATGAGGTTCAGCTGTCCTATTATTCGAGAGCTCTGGAAAAACTTACCGGCTTAAAAGTTGCCCAACGCTATATTTACCTGTTCTCAACAGGTGAACTTGTGGAAATATAGGCAGTTTCGGCTGTTAAAAACATCCGGATAACATATTTTATCTGAGGTTCGAAAAATAATGAACAGGATAAGCAGAAAGAAATAAAAATGTAATAATGTTAAAAATGTATTGACATAATAATTGGACCGTGCTAAAATACTCCTTGTTGAAAACGTTGCGGGTTTGTGTAACGGCAGCACGACTGACTCTGGCTCAGTTTGTTAGGGTTCAAATCCTTAACCCGCAGCCAAAAAGTATTTCAATTCTAAAAATT
>JAFABO010000145.1 GCA_023426005.1 Bacillota bacterium
GGATTCCATGTTTGACAAGTTCTTCAAGGGGGATACCAACAATCAAAGGTTATTTTATGAGTCCGGAAGTGACGAGGCCTACATAAGGGATACCGGCAATAGTGACGTGCGTTCGGAGGGTATGTCATACGGTATGATGATATGTGTCCAGATGGATAAAAAGAAGGAATTCGACATGCTGTGGAAATGGGCAAGAAACCACATGTATCAAAGCTCGGGGCAGTATAAGGGTTTCTTTTCCTGGCAGTGCAACTACAATGGAGGCATAATTGATACAACACCTGCGTCGGACGGGGATGAGTATTTTGCAATGGCTCTCCTCTTTGCGGCACGCAGGTGGGGCAACGGAACCGGAATATTTAACTACGAAGCAGAAGCGCAGACCATACTGGATGCAATGCTTCATCAGGCAGATGACGGTGTTGGGGTAAATATGTTCGATAAAACACAGAATCAGGTTGTTTTCTGCCCTAACGGCGGTTCTGCAACGTTTACCGATCCCTCCTACCATCTCCCGGCTTTCTATGAATTATGGGCATTATGGGATAAGGATGCGAATGACAGAACTACCTGGACCAGGATTGCCGCAACAAGCAGAGAATTCTTCAAAAAGTCGACACATGCCACAACAGGATTGAATCCAGACTATGCTAACTTTGACGGCACGCCCAAGGATGTTTCCTGGAGCTCGGGGCATGCCGATTTCAGATATGACGCCTGGAGGGTGGCTTCAAATATCAGCGTGGATTACGCCTGGTGGCAAAAGGATGCCTGGGCTTCAACAACGTTTGCTCCAAGGATTCAGAGCTTCTTTAAAAAAGAGGGTGTAAGTACCCACGGAAGCAATTACACACTGGCGGGCTCAAAGCTTAACAACGACCATTCGCCGGGGTTGGTAGCCATGAATGCTGTGACAGCTTTGTCTTCAGATGTACAGAGTGCAAAGCCCTTTGTAGATGAATTGTGGAATACTGCTGTTCCCTCGGGGCAGTACCGCTATTATGACGGAATGCTTTATATGCTTGCAATGCTTCATTTAAGCGGCAGCTTTAAGATATGGGGTGCGGCGCCATCGTTTTTATGCGGTGATGTAAACAAGGATAATGCTATTGATGCGCTGGACAGTGCTCTGCTGAAAAGTTATCTCCTGGGGAAGACAAGTACTTTGCCAAGTGTGGAGGCAGCCGATACAAATGCTGACGGTTCAGTTGACGCCATTGATTTTGCCATACTCCAGCAGTATCTTTTAGGTAAAATCGGAACTTTACCGTACAAGTAGACAATTCTGGCGGTAATGCGCAGGGTTCATAAGGAAACAGAATCCAGATACCAACAAAAAAACTTGATACGCCAACAGACGGAAAGTGAAAGCCGCTATCCTTGCTTCTAGGACGGCGGCTTCATGTGTGTTATGCTCTTGATGAAAATGTTGTGGATAAAACCATATCAGTCATCAGCCTGTTGAATTTTTCTGATTCCTCAAAGCAGGCGCTGTGTGCCGATTGTTCAAACCAAACAAGTTCTTTCTTGGGCGCTGTTATTGTGTGAAAAAACTTTTCGGCCACGACGGACGCAACCTGATAGTCATGCCTCCCAAGGAAAAAATAGATTGGAACGTCAATTTTTTTTATAGTATCAAACAAATTGATCTTCAAAAATTCTTTCTGAGAGAGCTTGTTTCTCAAGGGCGCATTGAGCGATTTGAAAAGCCGGACGATATCGGCAAGGTTATATTCCGGGGACGTAAAGAATCTGAGAATAAACTTGCTCATACCTTTTGAACCGTAGACCGCGCAGCCGAAATAGTTAAGCCACTTTCTCTGAGTGCGGGTGCCCGTTAGCCCCGATGTGTAAACGCCGTTCTTCGGTTCACCTATTGCTTCCAGCTCACGCATTGCTTTTGTGTTATTCTGTACCCGCGCGGCTTTGATTGCAAAACGATAAGATTCAAGTTCGCTTTCCGGCATACCGGCGACCTGTCCGGTGCCAACATATGCGTAAAAAAGCTCCAGATGTTGCGCCGCCGCGAGAATTCCAAGAAGCGTACCCCACGAATGCGCCAGCAGATATATTTTTTCCTTGCCTAAATCCTCTTTGAGATACAGCGCCAGGTCGCATAGATCCTGCACAAACATCTGAACGCTAAGCGGAGCGGCGGCATCCCGTTTGGTATAGGATTTTCCACAGGCGCGCTGATCCCAGTAAACTACGACAAAGCGCTTTTCGAGTGCTGCATTGTAATATCGGAAAAGCGGGGTCGCGGCAGAACCCGGCCCACCGTGAACGAGCAGCAGCACAGGATTATTCCGGTCTTCTCCACGTATGATAACCGATTGTTTTGAGTCGCCGAGCGGTACCATACGCATCTCGGCAATACTGTTTTTTAAAATATTTCCCCGCGAATCTTTAAAAATTGGAGCATGAGCCCTGAATATCGACACAGGAAGCCCTCCTAACAGATATGTAACGGAAAAGCTGCAAAATGGAATCGGGATTATCCATAAACGAAACCGGAATTTTGTTATCGCTTGGAGGATATTTTCTGACTTAGGTTATACATCGTTTTGTAGTACATCTTTCTGGGGAGGAAACTGAGCATGCGTGTCATTAGCTTTGTGTGAAAACCGGGTATGCAGATCACCTTTCCTTTTTGCAGGTCTTTTAGTGAGCATGTAACGACCTCTTCCGGCGACATCCAGCTGACGATTCCCTTATTTGTCTGCCTTGATTTTTCCATGCCCATCTTCTCGTGAAAATCGGTGTGTATAAGACCGGGGCATACTGCCTGAACCCTGATGCCGATGCCGGTCAAATCGACATGCAGCCCTTCCGTAAAGCTTTTGAGAAACGCCTTGGAACCCGAATAGACGGAATTTTTCGGAACAATCATATAAACGCTTTCAGATGAAATATTGATGATCGTTCCGCTCTTTTTCTTCACCATATCAGGCAGCACCGCGCGGATGAGTTCCATCGGCGCGATTACGCTGACACTGGCCAGCTGCTCAGCCACCTCCAGATCACATTCATAAAAAAGGCTGTTCGCACCAAAGCCGGCATTATTGACGAGAATTTCAACCTGCTTTTCCTGCATTACCTCAATGACTTTACGAATCTCTTCCTTTTCGGAAAGCTCCGCAAGTACAACTTCAACCCGGACATGGCACTCTTTGCGGATATTTTTAGCAAGCGCCTCAATCTTCTCTCTACGCCTTCCCGTAATGACAAGGTCATAGCCCTGTCCGGCGAACCGTTTGGCATAAGCCGCGCCGATTCCGCTTGTTGCACCCGTAATTACAGCTGTTTTGTTCTGCATAATTCGCTCTCCTTTCTTTTACTCAGCCAATTTTTCCGCAAGAATGGAAAGCAGCCGGATAAGTTCACTTCGTTCCTCCGTTGTGTCATAAGCACCCAAAATTTTTTGCCATAAAAGCGCCTCGCTCTGCCTGTGTTCCTGCTGCGCAAGCCTGCCGTCCTCGGTCAGCGCAAGGCCAAAAGAGCGCCGGTCTCTTTTGCTGATAACCCGGGTCAAAAGGCCTCGTTTTTCAAGGCGGTCAACGGCGTTCGTCAGCGTACTTGCGGGCACCCCAAGAATCTGTGTGATTTCTTTGAGAATAACATCAGGTTTTCTTTCGATGATGCTTAAAATACTTACTTCCACGGTTGAAATGCCCTGCAACTTATCCTTCCACAATTCTTCGCTTGTTTTCTGCATGGAAACAACAAGCGCGTGATAAACCTTATCAAGCCTTTCAATTTCCGACTGCGTTATTTCAGCTTTCATAATCCACCTCGAATATTACCATATGCGTAATATGCTATATATCGTATTATAATAGTCCCCGTATCATTTGTCAACCACAAGCTCAAAAGAATTAATAAAGGCAGATGCCGCTTTAAAAAGCAAGCAAACAGCCTTTTTAAAAGATACGAATATGGAGTCTTTTCCTTCGGTGGGCAGTCTGCAAGCCCTTGTGGTCGTGCTGGGCGCGGGCCTTGCCGTGTGGGGTGTGATTAAGTACGGGTCGAATAATCCAGGAGCAAATGCGCAGGGTGCATAGGGAAGCAAGCGCAAAGTCAACAAAACAAGATAGACGGCTGCAAGTTAGGTAACTTGGAAAAACTTTTTTATCCTGTGGTATTTTTGGACATGATCTGGTAAAATTAAATGAGAAATGGAGAGTTAGCAAATGGAAGATAAAATGTTTGAATTAGTGACAAAAATGTATAATGAGTTTTCGGAATTCAGAAAAGATATGAATGAGTTCAAGAAAGATATGAATGAATTCAAGAAAGATATGAATGAGTTCAGAAAAGAAACAAAAAAAGATATTATCAGGTTGGAGAATATTGTAGATACTAATTCTAAAGCTTTATTTGATGGGTACAAGCAAACTTTTGAAAAGCTTACAGCCGTTGAAAAGAAGGTAGATGATATTTCAGCAAAGGTTGAAAAGCAGGATGTTGAAATAACGGTTATTAAAGGCGGAAAGAAAACTAAAGCAAAATGATGAAAATATCTAATACATATTAAAATCAGGTTTATGGATGAGGCCTGATTTTTTTGTTTCAATAATTTGATATATTTAAAACTGTCAATGAGAAACGTCCATTTCCAGCCACATATTCAACTAGGTAGCCATTCAAAAAAACAACTTTACGTTAAAATAGAGTTGTTCAAGATATATAAGCATACCTGAAATATATCTATGCTAAGAATTTTCACACTTTTTCAAAACAATATATACAATTATATTACAAAAATGTATAATTAAGTAATAAAGATGATTTTTATATATAAAATTATCACCTTGATAATTAAATAGGAGGAGAGATTATTATGTGTGAAAACAGAGGGCAATCCGGAAAGCTGTTCCGGATAATGGCTGTAATACTTGTGACTTCTTTGCTGCTATCCACACTTATTTTTCAGCAGAAGGTTCAGGCTGCGTCTTCGCCAAGAACAGGCGGTTCTTATTACAATTATGGCGAAGCATTGCAGAAATCAATTCTCTTTTACAAGGCAAACCGTCTGGGTAATTTACCGGACAATTATATTTTGCCGTATCGTGCTGATGCAGCTATGACGGACGGAAAAGATGCGGGTCTTGACCTGACCGGAGGCTGGGCTGATGCCGGCGACGGGATTAAATTTACCCATCCCATGTCCTATGCCGCCGGACAGTTGGGCTGGGCCGTATATGAATACCGGGAGGCATTTGAAAAATCCGGACAGCTGGATGATATACTGGATGAGATCAAATGGGCTACGGATTTTTTCATCAAAGCACATCCAAGTCCCGAGGTATTATATTACATGTGCGGATATGAGGAATCCGACCATTCTGTGTGGATACCCCACGAACTTCTTGACTACAGAACCAAAAGAACTTCCTTCAAAGTAGATTCTTCAGCACCGGGCTCGGACGTGGCCGGCCAGACTGCCGCGGCTTTGGCCATTGCATCCATCATATTCGAACCCACTGATCCGCAGTATGCTTCTACCTGCCTGACACATGCCAAACAGCTTTTTAGCTTTGCAGACAAATATAGAGGGAAAAACCCTCTCAAGACCTTGTATCCTTCGGGCAGTTATGTTGATGATCTGGCCTGGGGGGCAATCTGGC
>JAFABO010000006.1 GCA_023426005.1 Bacillota bacterium
GACTGTGGGAGCCGGCGGAGCTCTTAATGTAGTTTTAAAAACTCTTTTGAATCCTGATGAAGAGGTTATAATTTTTGCACCCTACTTTGTTGAATATACCTCCTACATTGATAATCACGGAGGAAAAACAGTAATAGTAAATACCGATTCAAGGACTTTCTTACCTGATCCTGAACTGTTAAGATCAAAAATCACACCCAATACAAAAGCTATTCTCATCAACACTCCCAACAATCCTACAGGGGTTGTTTACGGCACTGATATTTTAAAGGCTATTGCAAATGTACTTGAGGAAAAAGGAAGAGAATACGGGCATACTATTTATATAATATCCGACGAACCCTACAGAAAGCTTGCCTATGACGTTGACGTACCAAATATATTGACCATATACAGAAACGCTGTCATGATTGACTGTTTCAGCAAATCACTTTCGCTTCCCGGGGAAAGAATGGGTTATATAGCTGCAAATCCGGAGGCAGAAGCTATTGATACCCTTATGGGAGGACTCATATACTGCAACAGGGTTCTGGGATATGTAAATGCCCCTGCTCTTTTCCAGAGGGTCATAGCAAAGACAATTGATTCCACTGTTGATATCAATATATATAAAGAAAGAAGAGATTTACTGTATAACGGGCTGATAGGCCTGGGCTACGAATGTGTCAAGCCTGACGGAGCCTTTTATTTGTTTCCCAAATCACTTATTGACGATGATGTGGAATTTAAAAACAGAGCGGTCAAGTACAACCTGCTCATAGTTCCGGGGGCAGGGTTCGGCTGTCCGGGCCATTTCAGGCTGGCTTACTGTGTAAGTCTTGAAACTATAAAAAACTCCCTGCCTGCTTTTGAAGCCCTGGCTAAAGAGTTTAAATAAATTTTTATGGGTACTCCCTAAAGAACAGAATTCTTTTATAATTTTTGATTAGTCAATCCCCTTCATCTGAGGGCCTATACCGAATTAATGTTCTTTAGGGTCAAACCCAAAAAATTTTCAATAACAGACTAATTATAAATAACGTCTGTGAAGTCAAAGGAACCCGGAGTTTAAACCTGAATATGCAGACTAATTTATTGAAAGCATTGAAGAATAGATAATCAGCATATGTCCTTCCCACGTTGTAAATAACCGCTGTATTTGTCCTGATTTGAAAAAGCAAATATCATTGATCTAATATTAGCATTCTTTGCCGTGACTTGTAAATTAGTCAGCAGCATCCTGGCAATATTTTACACATTTTAACAATATATTCCACTAAATCGCAATCAGAACAAATTTTTCATGAATATCAGCCCATCTCATTATAGTTTAAACCCCAGGTCACCGCATATTTGTCCTTCAGAACTGCGTGATGGGCTCCCCAGAAGGTCTTTTGCAGTTCAAATATAATGATTGCATCCTCTTTGGCCAGCTCAGCATATACTTTTTCTATCTGTTCCCTGGAATCCAACTCCAAAACCAGCTGTACATTCGTATGCTGGGCTCTTTCACCAAACAAATCAGTGAAGTACATTATACAGTTTGGAGCAATATGAAGCTCCGAATGCATTATCTTTCCCTCATGCCCTTTAAACATTTCACTGTTATCGGCAGTTTTGACCATTTTTATTTCACCGCCGAATACCGATTTATAAAACTCCAGAGCATCCCTGCAATTTTCTACCGATATATTTGGAATTATACTTTTCATCAATATCCTCCTTTTTAATCATCAGCAAATTAATATATATTATGGTATATTTTTTCGTTATACATTTCGCATTTCTTGATCTTCATTTTATCTTTTCTTCAGCCGTCTATTTTATATCCATAGCCAGTCCATCTCCATACGCGGCCTGACTGAAAATATTTTCGGCTTCCACCAGAGGTATACCCGCTATATTTATATTTTCAATAACGCTTTCTCCTATTTTCTTGTTACCGCACTCAAACAGGTATCTCACAGCCTGGGGTTTGAAGCCCAAAAGCCTGGCTCCCACCGTATCTGCCGCAACCGGATCGCAGCCCGCCACAACCAGTCCCGTATGCCGGGCAATTCCCTTTGAAGGCCCAGTACCTATCATTGCAGGACTTGCGCTTATGATGGACAAGTCAATGGGAACCTGCTGGGCCATCGCCGATATGAAGCCATGGAGCTCAGTGTGTATTCCAAGATTTTTCTTGGGCTGCCCGTGTTCATCAGCCGGAGGCCACCCCAGTGCAATATTCTTTATTGCAGCAGACATTGTGGCCTCCTCATGCTGCTTTAACTGTGTAAAGGAAATTAAAACAGTCGCCTCTTCAAATAGTTTATTTAAATTGGTTGCAGTGACAATCGGGTGATTCAAATTAATCCGTACAAAAGGCCCGTGATTCAGATCGATAAACTCTGCGCCCTCGTCTGAAATGACCTTTCCAAATCCAACCGAGTCCATGACGTCCTTTGTTTCCCCGTCTGCTGTTCCTGTGGCAACTACTATTCTTTTCGGATTTCTGTCCCTAACTGTCCTGATAATCTGTCTTAAACTCTCGGGCCCCACAACGGTTGCAGAATCAGGCTGTTTCTTATTCACCCAGTTGGGCGTTATAACCACTACGTCGCTGCTGTTTATAGATTCGGTTATTTTTAGCAGCTCAATTGCCTGCTTGATAGCTGCAGCCTCATCGCTGTTATGTGTAATGGCTACATTTGAATTATTCCATTTTCTCTGCCTCATACTGATTCCTTTCCAATTTCTTTTAGGCTTATTATTCCCAAAATGGTCAAATAAATGAGAGGATACTGGAATAAATTAACCTGGTGTGCTAATTGAAATTTTGTTTTGCTTTGCAGATTGATTTATTCATAATCAACTGGTACGCGAGGACAACTTCATGAAATAAGATGCACAGTTAAAAACAATTGCGGTAAATTGTCGACGAAGGTAAAGTGGTTTTGCCGGCAAAGCAACAGGACGTTGCTTTGAGCTTCAAATCGAGACAGGAGGTCGAGTTTGAGCGACGGCAAAATCGCTTTAAATGAGGCGATACAATTTTCGTAATTGTTTTAGGAGCATCCTTATTTCATGAAGTTACCAGTTGATACGAAAAAATTACACAGGTAAAGATGAATTAGGGATTACTAT
>JAFABO010000012.1 GCA_023426005.1 Bacillota bacterium
CACTGCTTCCCGATGAGGTCGGAAAAAACTGTGATTATGTTTTGACAGGTGAAGGTGAACTGATCTGGCCGGAATTTCTTGAGGATTTTTACAAAGGAAATGCAAGAATACGATATACCTGCGAGACCGTTCCGGATTTGAAGAACCTGCCCATCCCCAGAAGAGATTTAATTAAGAAGAGGCCGTTTTCAAAGGGAGCAGTTTTTTCTTCCAGAGGCTGCCCGTATTCCTGCAGCTATTGCAATATGAAGCAGATATACTGTAAACCCTTCAGGAAGCGGCCGGTGAAGGAGGTTATCGCTGATATCAGAACAATAAAAAGCAAGTATTTTGTATTCTGGGATGACAACTTTTGGGGAGATACCGATTATGTGAAGGAATTGATGAAGGAACTGAAAGCACTTAATAAAAGGTGGGCAGCACAGGTTACACTGGACAGGTGCAATGATGATGACTTGTTAAAACTGGCCAGGTCTGCCGGCTGCATATATCTTTTTGTGGGAATTGAGTCTTTTTCACAGGAAAGTCTGGGCAGTGTCAATAAAGGCATAAATGTGGTACAGAAATATAAAGCTATAATAGACAAAATTCATGACAACGGTATTTGTGTCCAGGCAGGGATAATTTTCGGCTTTGACGGCGATAGGAAAAATGTATTTAAGGATACTCTGAAGATATGCAATAACCTGGGTATTGACGGTGCAACTGCCAGCATACTGACCCCTCTGCCCGGAACACCCTTATATGACCGGCTGAAAGAGGAACACAGACTTTTGACCGGGAATTGGAGCAACTACAACGGAAAAACGGAAGTTGCATTCCTTCCTAAAAATATGAGCAAGGAGGAATTATTTGAAGGATATATGTGGTTCAGGAGAGAATTTTATTCCATTAAGTCCATATTTGCCAGAATAAAAAAATCCAGGGTAAATATCCTCCATAACATAATCATAAACCTGGGATACAAGTTAGCAGTCTGTAATATCTAAATTCATAAGCCGGGTTAACCTGGCAGTTGCCTTAACATTTTCAGAAAGGTAGAATATTAACTATAATAATATACAAGAGTGTGAGGCCTATGGAAAAAATAGCTCTATTAAAATGTACCGGATATGAGGTTGATCAGATAGAAAGAAAGCTGAGAGAAGGTTTTGAGCTTTTGGGAGGCCGGGCTTTTTTGCGGGAGCTCATTCCGGCGGACAGCAAGGTTCTTTTAAAGCCGAATTTTCTCAGTGTGGTTGAGAAGGGGTCTCCGATTATTACTCATTATGCTGTTTTTGAAGCGGTTGTCAGAATTGTAAAAGAGTACGGTGACAACATTTCTTTTGGAGATTCGCCCGGGCAGGAGGATACCAGGAAAGCCGCTGAAAAGTCGGGTTTTATGGAGATAGCGGATAAATACGGTGTCAGGTTTGTGGATTTTAACCAGGCTGTACACTGTGAGCTTGATAAACCGCTTATGTACAAATACTGGGATATTGCCAAAGCCCCCTATGAGGCTGATGTGGTCATAACCCTTCCAAAGCTTAAGACCCATGCTATGATGTATTATACAGGGGCGGTTAAAAACCAGTTCGGCTGTATACCCGGAGGGCAAAAAGCCGGGTGGCATACAAAGCTGCCCGATTCTATGAGCTTTGCCAAAATGCTTTTAGATTTGAATTCTTTGGTCAAAACCAGCTTTGCCATCCTGGACGGAATAGTTGCCATGGAAGGAAACGGGCCCAGAAACGGGACTCCCAGGCAAATGGATACCCTGATCATGGGAAAGTCCATTACGGCAGTTGACTCCACGGCAGTAAGACTTATAGGATACGAGGATGTTTTGTCCGTCCCTGTTCTAAAGGCTGCACAGGATTCAAAGTGGGGAACAGTGCTTCCGGAGGAAATAGAAGTCCTGGGAGAGAGCATTGAGAGTATGAAATCAGGGGATTTTAAACTCTCCAGAAATGCAAAAGTGATTAACTTCCTGACTCCGGGTTTGACAAAGCTTGTATCTTCCCTGACGGCACCTGATCCTGTTTTGATTGAGGAGAAGTGCATTGGATGTAAAAAATGTGATGAGGCCTGTCCCGAAAAATCAAAAGTAATCTCTTTTATAAAACATGACGGCAGAACAATCCCTAAATGGAATTACAGCAAATGTATCCGCTGCTTCTGCTGTCAGGAGTTGTGCCCCAAAGGAGCAATCGTCACCCGGGACAAGGCGTTGAGCAGGATACTGGGCTTGGATAAGAGATGATTGTTTAAAATTTTCTTGAAAATTGGAATAAAAGTATATATAATTATGCATAATGATACTGATAATAAGCGATGATAAAAGCCAAGATTTAAACTTTCTTCAGAGAGCCGGTGGCGGGTGGGAATCGGTGAGAGTATAAATCAGTCCACTTTTTGAGTTTCCGATTAAAAGTCGGAAGGCTGGTACCCTGTATAGTACTTTATTTGAGTGGCCGGCACGTATGTACCGGCAATTTGGGTGGCAACGCGGAATACTTTCGTCCCAGTGGTTTTTGGGATGAGAGTTTTTTTATTGTGAAATTAAAAAAAATTAGGAGTGAAGTTATGCTAGACTTAAAATTTGTAAGAGAAAATCCCGAAATAGTCAAACAGAACATCAGAAACAAGTTCCAGGACAAGAAGCTGGACCTGGTTGACGAGGTTATAGCTCTGGATGCCGGGCTGAGAAGTACCAAACAGGAAGCGGAAGCTTTAAGGGCCGACAGAAACAAGATTTCCAAACAAATCGGCGGACTCATGGCCCAGGGTAAAAAAGAGGAAGCCGAGCAGTTGAAGAAAAAAGTCAATGATCAGGCTGCGCGTCTGGCAGAGCTTGAAGTAAAGGAAAATGAGCTTGAAGCAAAAGTAAAAACAATAATGATGACCATTCCCAATATAATAGATCCAAGTGTACCCCTAGGCAGGGACGACAAGGAAAATGTGGAAGTCCGGCGCTATGGCGAACCTGCTTTAAAGGATTTTGACGTCCCGTACCACACTGAAATAATGGAAAAATTGAACGGAATAGACCTGGACAGTGCCAGAAAGGTTGCAGGAAACGGGTTTTATTACCTGATGGGCAACATTGCAAGGCTTCATTCGGCTGTAATTTCCTATGCGAGAGACTTTATGATAGACAGGGGATTTACATACTGTATCCCTCCGTTTATGATCAGAAGTGAAGTTGTGACAGGTGTTATGAGCTTTGCCGAAATGGATGCCATGATGTATAAGATAGAGGGAGAGGATCTATATCTGATCGGAACCAGTGAACACTCAATGATAGGCAAGTTTATTGATACCATACTGCCTGAAAGCTCACTGCCCCAGACCTTGACCAGCTATTCACCCTGCTTCAGAAAGGAAAAAGGCGCTCACGGACTTGAGGAAAGAGGCGTTTATAGAATCCATCAGTTTGAAAAGCAGGAGATGATTGTTGTCTGTAAGCCTGAAGACAGCATGCTGTGGTATGACAAGCTCTGGCAGAATACAGTTGATTTGTTCCGCTCCCTTGATATACCTGTCAGAACATTGGAATGCTGTTCGGGAGACCTGGCTGATTTAAAGGTGAAATCAGTTGACATTGAGGCCTGGTCACCAAGGCAGAAAAAGTATTTTGAAGTGGGAAGCTGTTCAAACCTCGGAGATGCACAGGCCCGCCGCCTGAAAATCCGTGTTGACGGAGAAAACGGCAAATACTTTGCGCACACCCTGAACAATACCGTTGTGGCTCCGCCCAGAATGCTGATTGCCTTCCTGGAGAACAACCTGAATGCCGACGGTTCCGTAAATATTCCGGCGACGCTGCAGCCGTATATGGGTGGGATGACTGTAATAAAATAAACTTTATCAATGTAAGGCAAGCAGTTTTTCTATAGGAGTGTTGTAAAATGTATTCTCATTTTCGACACTCCTTTTAAGGGTGTGGGAATTTGCGGCAAATCGGAGTTGTTTACAGGTTACTGTTTAATGGTTCAGCTTGAGCTTTCTATATTCCGTGGGGCTTAATTTGAGGTTTTTGGAAAATACCCTTGAAAAGGTTTTATAGGAGGTAAAGCCTGCCTCAAAGCAGATGTCAAGCACTGAAGAATCTGTGGAGAGCAGTAGATCACAAGCCTGTGCAAGTCTTAATTTTTCAAGGTACCGGTGGAAATTTTCCCCGAGGAGCTGATGAAAGGATGAACTTATATGGGGAATGCTCATGTGGAATTTTTCGGACAGGCTTTGAAGGGAAATTTCCTTATAATAATTCTGTGAAACGTAGGTAATAATATCCCAAACTCCGCTCTTCTGACAAAGTGTCTGATTCACTTCGGTAAAGCTGCTGTTGGACCTGTTTCTGTCAAAGGTAATCAGCA
>JAFABO010000075.1 GCA_023426005.1 Bacillota bacterium
ACATAACCAACATATTTGTCAGCTTCATAGATTGGAAACTGGAAAGGAATAACTCCGCTTCCGAAGGTACCTGTCATTTTTTCCAATGCGGCATTGAAATTGGCATTTTCTTCATCCATCTTGTTTATAAAGAAAACTTTTGCTGCATTGTGCTCTTTAGCATATGCCCATGACTTTTCCGTACCCACAGAAACACCACTTTTTGCAGAAACTATGATAACCGCGCCTTCTGCAACACGGATGCCCTGCATAACTTCACCGACAAAATCAAAATAACCGGGAGTGTCTATCACATTAATCTTATGGTCCATCCATTCACATGGTGCCATGGCGGTACTAATGGATACCTTTCGTTTAATCTCCTCAGGATCGTAGTCTGTTGTGGTTGTACCGTCAGCCACTTTGCCAAACCTGTCCAATACACCCGTATTAAACAGCATAGCCTCCGCCAGGGTAGTTTTACCTCCATTGCCGTGAGCCAAGAGGCAAATATTCCGTAGTTTTTGTACGGCATAGTCCTTCATAATCATTCCCCCTTATTAATTTTAATCGTTCACACTGTTATATGAGGATTCCTTAAAATAATTTTTAAGTCTTCCTAAAAACCGCATTTCAGCAAAGCTAATTCATCAAGTGGTTAAAATTCCTCCCGGGATCAGAGCCCGTTTGAGGATAGCATTTCACTTGCGGACCGCATGTTTTCCAGCCCGGCCTCGCCAGCCCCCGCTTGCTTTAAGGAGGCAGGTGTAAAAGAAAAAATAGAGTAGATTAGGAACATATTTCAAAACAACCTAACAACAAAATTTATACGATATATTTAAACATTCGGATGCCTTTATGCTATTATATAAATTTCAGCAGATTTAACAAAATCACTGTATTATCTATTCGATTTTTTATGGCATTTTCCTTTATTTATATGAAAAAATTTTTATTTATTGGACATCTATAAACCTCCCAGATGCATTTTGTACAATATTTGTAAAATATGCTCCTCTTTTTACCGTAAATCCACTGGTTTGCATTTTACAATACTCAGCAACACACTTTAAAGGTTTATTAAATTCCGCAATTACTATATAATATTTATTGTAGCAACCGGTCCGGCATCATATCAATAGTTAAGGAACGGTTAAAGTATTATGGCAGAATTTTTTTAAATCTTACTCAAATGTAAAATGGTAGAAAGGAAGTAGAACTTATGATTATTGTAATGAACCCCAAGTCGAATCAAATGCAGATCGACGATGTAATTAATGTGTTAAAGAACTCCGGATTGGGAGTTCACATCTCCCAGGGAACCGAGCGCACCATAATCGGTATAATCGGCGATAAAAGTGTTTTAAGGGATATACCTCTTGAGCTGATGCCGGGTGTTGAAAAACTGGTTCCCATTGTGGAATCCTTTAAGCTGGCAGGTAAAACCTTCAGACCCGAACCAAGTGTTGTCAATGTAAACGGGGTCAAAATAGGAGGCAGGGAGCTGGCCATAATGGCCGGGCCCTGCGCTGTTGAAAATTACGAGCAGATAATGGAAGCCGCCCGCGCGGTTAAAAAGTCCGGCGCCCAGTTTTTAAGAGGCGGTGCCTTTAAACCCAGAACCTCTCCCTACGCCTTCCAGGGACTTGAAGAAGAAGGTTTAAAACTTTTAAAGGCCGCAAAGGATGAGACCGGCCTTCAGATCATAACCGAAGTAACCGGTGAAAAGGCCGTTGAACTGTCAATGCCCTATGTGGATATGTTTCAAATAGGTGCAAGAAATGTGCAGAATTTTCAGCTGCTGAAAGAAGTCGGCAGATCCATGAAGCCTGTGCTTTTGAAGAGAGGCTCCGCAACCACTATTGATGAATGGCTCAACGCCGCTGAATATATAATGAGTGAAGGAAATTACGATGTGGTCTTGTGCGAAAGGGGCATAAGAACTTTTGAAACTGCAACAAGAAACACCCTGGATATAAGTGCCGTACCTGTTGTAAAAAATATGAGCCACCTTCCGGTGATCGTTGACCCAAGCCATGCCGCAGGCAAGGCAAAATTTGTCATTCCGCTGTCCAGGGCCGCCATAGCTGCGGGAGCAGACGGATTAATAGTAGAGGTACACCCCAATCCTATGATAGCAATGTCAGATGCGGCGCAGCAGTTGAATCCAAATGATTTCAACAATTTATGCAGCGATATAAGCAAGCTTGCTCCAATACTGGAAAGAGAATTCAACTACTATGGTTAACAGCATATCAATAATCGGCCTTGGCCTTATCGGAGGCTCCCTGGCCAAGGCCCTGCGCCTTAAGCGGCCCGGACTGAAAATTTATGCGGTGGACAGCTGTATTTCTTCCCTCAGGCTTGCGGAGCAGGAAGAGATTATAGACCTGGGATTCAATAACGTCTGTCCTGATATTTATAATTCAGACATGATATTTATATGCACACCGGTGAGAAAAGCCATGGAGTACATTGCCGTGCTTTCGGACAAGGTGGGGAAAAATTGTATAATAACAGATGTGGCCAGCACAAAAGCAGAGATATGCAGCTTTGTTGAAAGCCTGAGCCGTCCTCCGGTTTTCGCAGGCGGACATCCTATGGCCGGGACTGAAAAATCAGGCTATCATAATTCCTTTGCCCATCTGTTTGAAAATGCCTATTATGTGCTGACTCCTACCAAAACCACCGGCCGGGATACGCTTCTAACCCTGGAAGCAGTTTTAAAGGATATCGGGGCCATACCTATCGTAGTCACACCCTACCAGCACGACCTGGTAACAGGCTGTATAAGCCATGTCCCCCATGTCATTGCCTCGGCGCTGGTAAATCTGGCAAGGGATAAGGAAAATAGTGAGGGCCTGGTAAAACTGCTGGCCGCCGGAGGCTTTAAGGATATTACAAGAATTGCATCCTCCAACCCCGGTATGTGGGAAAATATCGTTCTGAGCAACAGTGAAACCGTAATTGATTTGCTGAAGGATTATACTTATATTATTGAGAAATTTATAGAACAGGTAAAGGCAGTTGATAATAAAGGGATTCACAGCTTCTTTAAGGAAGCCAAGAGCTTCCGCGACAGTTTTTCAACAAGGGCGGCAGGCCTCATTCCCCCCAGCTTTGAACTGCTGGTGGATGTCAGGGATGAACCCGGCATCATAGGAAGTATTGCCACACTTCTGGGTGTCAACGGCATCAATATCAAAAATATCAACGTGTCCAACAGCAGAGAATTTGAGCAGGGCTGTCTGAGGATAACTTTATCTGATCAGCTCAACACCGACAGGGCATACGATATATTATCCGGAAACTCTTACAGGGTGTTCCGGAATGATTAGTAAACGGCATTGTGGCTTTATCTCGGTAAAGCTGAATCAAATTGCTGAAATAAACTCAACAGCCGGCTATGTGTCATGCCGGCTGTTTTTTTAATAGCTTATTCCCTTGGAAACCTGTCATTCAGCTTATACCCTAAAACCATGAGACTGTCACTTAAGTGTACATTTTCCACTATGACGTCGTAAGGAATTTTCAAATCCATGGGGGAAAAGTTCCACAGACCCCTTACACCCAGTTTAGCGATCCTGTCCGCAAGTGCCGCAGTTTCCCTGTATGGAACACAGAGCATTGCAATATCAACTTTGTTAAGTACAACAAAGTCATCAATCTCATTGAGACTTCTGACTTCCATATCCTTTATTTTCCTGCCGATAATATCCGGGCTGACATCAAATACTCCGATAATTTTAAAGCCTCTTTTTTCAAAGTTGCCGTAATTAGCCAGAGCTTGTCCCATATTTCCAGCACCGACGATAATACAATTAAATGTCTTGTTTATTCCTAAAATATTTCCGATCTCGGTATATAGGGACTCAACATTGTATCCGTAACCCTGCTGCCCAAAACCTCCGAAACAATTCAAGTCCTGTCTTATTTGAGAAGCAGTAATTCCCATCCGAGTACTCAGTTCCTTTGAGGATACTCTCTTTATTCCAAGCTCTAACAAATAATTCAGATATCTATGATACCTTGGAAGCCTTTTTATTACAGCCATAGAAATTTTCTTTGAAGCCATTGGAATTTCACCTCATTATTCTATTTGTGTTGGTATTATATCACCATTGTTATTTTATTGTCAATATTCCTCTATATATTATCTGTTAGAAATTAACATATGATACAAAGTATGTTGTCTATAATATATCATAGCTTGTTTTTAGTGACAACTGATTAGCCGGTAAAATTCCAATTTAAATTGATTAGTGTCAAAATTGTAAATGCGTGATAAAATAGTCGTGTAGCATACATAAGAAAAAAAAGGAACACGGAGGATTAAAATGAAAGTTTTGCACATTATCGGCGGAGGAGATGTTGGAGGAGCAAAGGTACATGTCCTGAACCTTATTAAGGAACTTGCTTCCGATATCGATGTAACCCTGCTCAGTCTCAGACCTGGGGCCTTTGCGGATGAAGCCCGTGCAATTGGGATTAAAGTTGAAGTTATCAAATCCTTAAATATTTATTCTGATATAAAAAAAGCCATAAAGCTGGTAAAAGACAACCAATTCGATATAATTCATTCTCACGGTTCAAAAGGGAATATCTTTGCCTATGTTATAAAAAAAGCCTGCAATATCCCTGTCGTTACTACTATTCACAGTGATTACAAACTTGATTATTTGCACAGCATGTTCAAGAGGCTGACAATTGGTTTGATCAATTCCCGTGTCCTCAGAAAACTCAACTACTACATAGTAGTTACAAGTGCCTTCAGAAAAATGCTTGTTGAAAGAGGCTTCAGCAATGACAGGATATTCACCATACTTAACGGTATGGATATGGGCAGGCCGTCGGCAGTATTATCCAGAGAGGAATTTTCTGAAAAGTATGGGGTTCCGCTGGAGGCTGACGATATACTTGTAGGTACGGCAGCAAGGCTTGACCCAGTCAAAGATATCGGCACACTGCTGGATGCGGCCAGATATGTTGTAAAGCAGAATCCCAAAGTAAAATTTCTCATAGGCGGAGAGGGCGAGCAGGAAAAGGAGTTGAAAGCCCGTACGGCGGAACTTGGCCTTGAACGGAATGTATTTTTTCTTGGCTGGCTAAATAATCCCTACGAGCTCATAAGTGTTTTAGATATTAATACCATGACTTCCATAAGTGAAGGCTTCCCATACTATCTGCTGGAGGGCGCCCGTTATTCCAAAACCACCATTTGCAGCCGGGTGGGCGGAATTCCCGATCTTATCGAATCTGCCTCAAACGGCTATCTTTTTGAGCCAAAGGATTTTTCGACACTTGCGGCTCAAATCCTGGATCTGGCCTCCGACAGATCAAAGCGAGAGAGCTACGGCAAAAGCCTGTATGAGAAGGCAAACAGGCTTTTTTCCCTGGATGCCATGCGCAAGACTCAGGTGAATATTTATGAGGCCATACTCAATGATATTTTAAATAAAAAATCAATAAACGATAAATCAACCGGTGCTAAAAAATATGATGTGATTATTTCAGGCTATTACGGTTTCAGCAACATAGGTGATGATGCCATGCTCAGATCCATAGTTGACAATCTGAGGCGTCAAAAGCCGGATATATCCATCCTGGTTATGTCAAAGAAACCTATTGAAACTTCAATTAATTATAACGTCAATACAATTAACAGGAAAAACCTGTTTGCGGTTTATTCGGCAATGAAAAGAGCCAAATTGTTTATATATGGAGGCGGAAATATAATACAGGACAGCACAAGCTCGCGTTCCATACTGTTTTATCTGGGAATTGCCTGGCTTGCCAAAAAGCTGGGACTCAAGGTCATGTTTTACGCCAATGGAATAGGTCCCATCAATAAAAACAGAAATACCGAATACTCCAGAAAAATTTTGAACATGGCGGATGTCATCACGGTAAGAGAAAAAATATCCTTTGATGAGCTGCAAAAAATGGGTATTACCAGGCCGAGAGTTATACTTACGGCAGATGCCGCTCTGGCTGTGCATGTTGACAGTACCATAAACACCGACGACATTTTCATCAACGAAGGAATACCCTTGAATGCCAGCTATGCCAGTTTCTCGGTCAGAAAATGTCCGGGCTGTGACAAACACCAGCATGCGAAATATGAACAGATCATTGCAGAAGCAGCCGACTATGTATATAACAAATACAACCTCCTGCCTGTTTTTATTCCCATGCAATACTATGCGGATATAGTTACCATACAGAACATTATTTCAAAAATGAAGACCAGAGGCTATGTTATTTCCAATAATCATTCCGTCTCTGAGACCTTTGGGATTGTTAGAAAAATGAGCATTATGATAGGCATGCGCCTCCACGCTTTAATTTTTGCCGCCTATATGAATGTTCCTCTGATAGGTATCAGCTATCAGCCAAAGGTTGAAGGCTTTCTTGAATATATTGACCAGCCTTCGGTTGGATATGTAAAGGATCTTTCCTATACCGCTCTACGGAGCAAGATTGATCAGCTGCTCTTGAATAGTGATGCCGTAAAGCTGGAATTGGAAAAATCAGTGGGGGCTCTTATAGTCAAGGCCGAGGAAAATTCCCGCCTGGCAATAGAATTGATATCTTAAAAAGCTAAAGTCATAAAGCAAAAAATTAAAATACCGCACAATGAATAATTTCACGACAATTAAAAAGCTGTTTTCAAACAGAAGCTTGAATTTTCTGTTTGAAACAGCTTTTTTAATAAGATCTTACCCGCCCTGTTGATCCTCAAGCTGCTCGGTCACTTGGGCCCAAATGCCGTATAATTCCTCCAGGCTCTGCTCTTTTGAGCTTTTTTCTTCGCTCAGCTCTATCAGTTTCATGTGATCGGTGGCAGCTTCCGCCATCTCGTTATCTATATCACCCAGGCGTTTCTCGACACTTGCTATTTCCTTCTCGGTATCTGCAAGCTGCTTCTCAAGTTTTCTGATCCTGCTGCGTTCCTCTTTTGTGGCAATGCGGCTCTGCTTTGCTTCCGATATGGGATTTGCTTCACTTACAGCGTTTTGCATGGCAGCATTCTTTTTGTAATGGGAAGCAAAGTAGGTATAGTTTCCGATGCAATCCACCGGCGGCTTTACTCCGATGTCAATTATTCTTGTGGCCAGCTTGTCAATAAAGTATCTGTCGTGGGAAACTATAAGCATTGTCCCTTCATAATCGGCCAGAGCTGCCTCAAGTATTTCTCTGGAGTTTATGTCAAGGTGGTTTGTTGGCTCATCCAGAATAATAAAATTAGCTTCCGAGAATATCAGCTTGAGCATGGATACCCTGCTCTTCTCTCCTCCGCTCAGAACAGAAATCTTTTTAAAGACATCTTCACCCGTGAATAAAAAGGCTGCGAGAGCACTTCTGACCTCAGTCTGAATGAGCTTCTGATTAACACCCCAGACTTCATCAAGCACGGTATTATCCTCATTCAAATCTTCCATCTCCTGATCATAGTAGCCCAGGTCGACTTTAGCTCCAAAATTGAACTTGCCGGAGGAGGCTTCCAGCTTTCCCGCCAGGATCTTCAGCAGAGTGGATTTTCCGCAGCCATTGGGCCCCAGTAAAAAAACTCTTTCGGCCTTTCTTATCTTAAAGCTTATATTATCAAACAGCTTCTTATCACCGTAGGCCTTTGATACCGAATCAAGCTCCAGAACATCATTTCCGCTGGTCATTGCCTGATTGAACTTCATTCTCACTTTGTCGGGGGCTTCCTGGGGCTTGTCCAGCCTGACCATCCTGTCAAGGGCCTTCAGTCTGCTCTCTGCCGCAATTATATTCCTTTCCCGGTTAAATCTCCTCTGCTGCTCAATAATTGCCTCCTGCCGGGCAATTTCCTTCTGCTGCAGCAGGTAGTGCTTTTCCTGTATCTCACGGTTGACCGCCTTCTGCTTTGCATAGCCGGAATAATTAGTATTGTAGAAAGTGCTGGTCTTATTCTCTATTTCAATAGTTTTATTAGTGACCGAGTCAAGGAAATATCTGTCATGGGATATTATAAGCAGGCACTTTTTATAGTTTTTCAGATAGTCCTCCAGCCATTCCACCGCCGCTATGTCCAGATGGTTGGTGGGTTCATCCAGCAGGAGGATATCCGGTTCCTCCAGCAGAACCTTGGCTAAAGCCAGTCTCGTTTTCTGCCCCCCGCTCAGTATATTGACCTTGCTGTCAAACTCGCCGTCCAAAAATCCAAGCCCTCTTAGGACTCCTCTGATCCGGCTGTTATATTCAAAGCCCCCAAGATAGGCAAACCTTTCGGTAAGCTTGCCGTATTCCTTCATAAGCGGCTCCAGCTTATCCCGGTCGGTGGTTATGCTTATTTGCTTTTCAATTTTCTTTATGGACTCTTCCATGGAAACAAGTTGGTCAAAGACTTCCAGAAGCTCTTCCCAAAGCGTATTTTCGGTATTAAGAGCCGCATTTTGCCTGAGGTATCCCAATACCAGGTCCTTTGAAAAGAATAATTCCCCGTCCTCCTGATGCAGTTCCCCTGTAATTATTTTAAACAGGGTTGATTTTCCCGCACCATTCACCCCCACAAGGCCGGCTTTGTCATTTTCCTGAAGACTGAACGAAATATTCTTTATAATTGTATCTGTTCCGTAAGAAAATCCTATATTGTTGCAGTTAAGTACTATCACTGTTATTTCTCCATAAGTAATATTTTAAGTTATGAGGCACACCCACCGGAATTTTTCCCGGCGCCTGACTAATTTCAAGTTTATTATAGCAAACTTCCGGCCCATACTGCTACCCGTTTTTTATTTATCCGGTTAGCAATTTCAGTAATTTATCAAGAAAAAATCAGGGAGCTGTTTTTATGGCAAACCCTGATTAATAAACCGGTCAATTTTTATTTTCCCTTTTCCGCGGCTTTATCCCTGGCTTTATAGTAATTATCCACCCCTGCCTTTATTGCTGCCGCCAGTTTGTTCTGATATTCCTCATTACCCAACAGCCTTTCTTCATCCGAATTGGAGAGAAAACCGCATTCCACCACGACAGTGGGCGTTTTCAAATTCTTTAATATCATTATTTGATCTTTTTTCACAAGTGCCGCTCTGTCATTGGTATTGTCCGCATTCAGCTTTATGGAATTCTGTATTTCATTTGCAAGTTTCTGGCTGTCAGGTGAATTTGGAGGGAAGAAGGCCTGAGCCCCATGGTATTTTGTCTGGGGAAATTTATTCAGGTGTATGCTCAGAACTATATCAGCTCCTGACTCATCCATTATTTTTTTCCTCCTGGTCAGATCCTCTTTCCTTTTTTGCAAGATGGTTTTGGCTTCATCGCTATAAACCAGCCGGTCTGTTTCTCTTGTCAAAATAACCTTGTAGCCGTCCTTTTCAAGCAGATTTTTTACTAGCATTGCAATATTTAAATTTACATCCTTTTCTCTCAATCCGCTGTAATCGCTCACAGCCCCGGGATCCTCCCCTCCGTGGCCGGCATCAAGGATTACGGTCCTCGGAGCAGGTGCCGGTTCTGCTGGTGCCTGCTCTCCGGCGGCTTGCTTGTCTGTCTGCTGCTCTCCCGTCACCGGCTTTGAATAATCAACCGCAAAGCCAATACTGAAAACTGTTAATGAGAATAAAAGCAGCAGGCAAACGAACAATATGTTCTTTTTACTGATTACTACTATCATATGAACCTCCATGAGCCACAATTGCGGCAAAAAAATTGTTTATGAACTTTGTCTGTCAGAGTATGCTTATTATTATGGATATTCACAACTATCTCCGATATGCATAAAAAAGGATTTATAATTAAATTAACCGGCACAACGCGTTATTTTAAAAGGACATATCCATTATCCGGATATGTCCTTTTTTATCGGGTTCATTATAATAATTTTCAGCCTTGACTGGTGTATACCAGATCGTCTATTTCTCCGCCCAATTTCTTGATTACAGCACGCACATGGTTGAAGGTCGACCTGTCCATTTCTTTTATATTCTTTAGAATATAGCCCCTTAACAGCGGAATAGCCCTTCCGTCACCATAATCCCCAAGTACCTCCACAGCAAGTTTTAGATTTGAAACCACTCTGAAAGCATGCTTAAGGAAATAAAAAACCTCATCGGACTGGTTGTCCCTGGATATCTCGGCGACACAGGTCAATAGATGTTCCTGCACTTCAGGCTGCTCTGTTGCATGGAAGGTCTTTATCAAATCCTTCAGAACATCCACATCATATTCCACTATAGCCGCACATACGGCTTCGGAAATCAAATCATCTCTAAAACATTCCAGCAGCAGCTCAATCAGTTTTTTCTTATATTCAGGGTATTTGAGACATCCAATGGCATAAACCGACTGCGACACAGCTAAAACTTTTTTAGGCTCCTTGTTTTCCAGCCAATCTTTCACAAAGCCAAACAATTTATCAGCTGCCTCTTTTCCGTATTCCTTCAGCCGGGCTATCAGAATATCAGGCACACCCACATCTGAAACAGATGAGATATCTATAAATAATTCCGTAAGTTCCTCCAGAGAAGAGATGGAATTTATATATTCCATGGGAGTTTGCATATCAAGTGCAGGAAGTTTTGAATTCAGCCATTTAAGTTCTATTTCAGCTATCAGCTTTTCTTCGTCTACTTTTATCTCACAATTCTCACTGGTAGCATGTTCTTCGAGATAGCTGTTAAAGCCGGCATCAACAGCGAGATTATAACTTTCAGCCACTATGGTGTTCCTTGTCATTTTTACCAGAACCTTCTCCTCTTATTAGTCGTAGGCCGCTTCTTGGGTTGAAGGCCAAAAAGCCGTCTTATAAATGCATTCAGGTCAAAAGCCTTATAACCTGCAAAATATCCCAGAAAGGACATTATAACAATTGTTGCCCAGGCTGCTATATAACCTGGTATCCGGTATCCTCCCAGCTTTGCAATAAAGAGCATGGGGGCCGTCAGCCCTTTTATCAGGTTCGGCTTTAAAATTTCAAAATCAATAAACTTCAACTCAAAGCTGAGAAATGAGATAATTATTTGCAGCAGTATCACGGGAGCTATTGCAATCAAGGCATATATGATACTGTCGGTCAGCTTTACACTGCCATACCGCCTTTTGTCAACTCCGTTCAGATGGTGCAGCTCGGAATATATCAATAAAATCATTACAATAAAAATTGCAATGGAAAAAAGGCTGGCCTTGGAATAAAATCCTACAAAAAATATATAAAAGAAAATCATTGCAAATAAGTAGTTCTTAAAAACCGCCCAGGCGCCGGTAAAATATTTCTTCATGTAACCCTCCGTTCCGCCTTCCTGCAGGCGGCATAAGCGGGAAATGCGCCAATGACTCATTTAATGTTTTTATACGGTACTTTATGAAAAGTATCTCACTAAATAAGCAGCTTATTCCCAGTAAAAATTGATATATAACGAATTATAGCATACACAGCCCATTAGGTACATTGTTTTAGAAAAATTTTTATGGTAAACAGATATATTGAAGCATGTTGCTAAAAATCCTTCTCAACCAATCCGGCTTTTATACTGTCAAGCTTTGTATAATTTACCGAAGTATTGCCCTTTAAGTATAGAATATTCAACTTCTTTAAATTAGCCAAAGGCGAATAATCTGTTATCATATTGTCCCTGATATATAATTCTGTAAGCGATGCCAATGCCGACAATGTACTGATATCTGAAATTCTGTTTCCGTTCAGGGACAGCACCTCAAGCCCGGCGAGCTCCTTAAGCGGCGAAATATCGGATATGTTATTCCTCTGGAGGTATAATACCCTGAGCTTTTTCAAATAGCTCAAGCTGGTTATATCCGTTATCTGAGCGTTGCTCATATCCAGATACTCCAGGTTGGTAAACTTTTTCAGGTCTGACAGTGTTTTTACCCCCGATGGTATGGCAAGCCTGTACACTTTGGACAGCTCACTGCTGTATATAGGCTCAGCGGGCTTCATCAATTGCTTCCTCACTGCGGCTTCAACCACCCCGTCATTAAAGGTTACCTTTGCCCCCGGTGCCGGTGAAGCCACCACAGGCAGAGCACTTAATATGCTGTCCCATACATCAAGACCATATGCCTTTGAGGTCTTGTCGGTATAGTCGGGCACATTTGCCAGGCTCCATAGAGAAATACCGCCAAGGCCGTATTCCTTTACCATGTCAATTTTTGCCTTTATGCTTTTACTGTTCTCATACAGGGCAACATTGTATGTATGGTCAACAGCATTATAAAATTGAAGCACAGGGCTCTGAAGTTCATTATTGTAACCATAAACCATTTTTGTCGCCTGGCCGTCGGTATTCTGAATGCGGTTATATAGCATCTGGTATGTGGGCGTATTGCGGGTCTCCATACTTATAACCGATCCGGGGATTTTATTCCATGCATCGGCTGATGCAGCCTCAAACCGCCACTGTGCCGCATCAAAATTGATTTGAAGCATCACCTTTGACAGATTTGTCTTATCCACATTCTTTTTTATATCTTCCATTGCCAGTTTTATTTTCTTGATAGGCGCCAGACCATCAATAGGGCTCAGGCTGTTGTATCCGGCATACTGCATTACCTGCCCTTTGTCCAAAACAGTTACAGGCTCATAATCATGGGCCATAACAATCATTTTGTCAGCTGTAGCTGCTATTTCCCCGTAATTGTAGCCCGAATAATTCAATAGAGGATTGACGGCAACATACAATTTTTTATTAATATTATTCAGCTGGGCTTTCAGCTCTTTAAGGAATTGATTATACCAGTCACTGACAGACTTTCCGCCGATTATTATGGTTTTGCCGCCGGTATCTTTATCCTGAAGCCCTTCAAAGTCGATTACCACACCGTCAAAGTAAATGCCGCTGTCATTTCCCACTTGACTTTTCAACAAGTCTACTATTGCATTTACCGCCTTTTCCCGCTGTTCGCCATAGGGCAATATCGCTATTGCATTGACACTGTCGGAAAAAATATTCAGCTGGATGGATTTATTTTTGCTTTTGGCATATTTCAACACATCTGCATAATCCGCGGGATAATAAAACATGGTATTCCCATTCCTGCCCAGTTCGGTAACCACTCCCTGGTCCAGATCACCGTACATTCTGCCCCATGCAAAACTTACCGAATCAAGCTCATCTATGTATTTTTTCATACTTTCGGAAAATGTCGCCTGAGCAGGATAGAAAGCGTGCAGTCCCAGTTTCTGTTCCGGCTCGGCCTGTGCTGATAAAGTCAGATTTGGTACAAAACTTACCAGCATTGCGAAAATCAGAATTATGCGTATTGCTGATTTGAAATTTTTCATTTTTAACCCTTTAACCTCTGTCTTTCAATAATTTTCAATTAAAAGCTTTAAATAGCTCCCGGTGGTCTATAACATCTAAAACATATATTGTTGGCAGCCACTAGCGGTTTGTAATATATAAAACGTACATTGTCCGGCGGCCACTGGTTTATATTAATTAATTCTACCATATATACGGGGTCAGGGTCTGTTAAAAATCCATTACAAAAGCTTAATTTTACTGGAACGGGAATATATAAAAGTTTGTATAATAAAAACCTGGCAAAAAAATTTGCCAGGCTTTATCTATTTACCTTTTTTATCACTTTTTTCAGAATTACCGGGATCTCCCGCCTTCCCCCACTTATATTCTTTATTGAAGGGCGATGCCTTTAAAAAACTGCCAATTTCCATGTCTACCTTTCCAAATGGATTCCAGCCTTTCATAATAAAACCTCCCTATAATTTGATTAAATAAACCGGTGTCCGGACCTCGATTTTTAACAGTGATTACATTAACCAATTACGTATGCGTGTACATTTTCACTTCCCAAACCACAATATATTAATTATCCTACTCTAACAATCTAAAGGTTTCAAGGTAGCAAATAATTTTTTATAGATTTATTTTTATTTATAAATCAAAATTTTATAGGTGTTAAATTTAGCTTATACTTACATTATTATTTAAAAACATGTATTTGAAGGCATATCTGGCATTATTTTAACTGTTTAAGCAGATTTGCCATCTCAATGGCGGTTACGGCAGCATCATATCCCTTGTTTCCGGCTTTTGTTCCGGCTCTTTCGATGGCCTGTTCTATGGTATCTGTGGTCAGAACTCCAAATATTACAGGAATCCCTGTGTCCAATGAAACCTTCGCAACACCTTTTGCCACTTCCCCGGCAACATAATCGAAATGAGATGTCGAACCTCTTATAACAGCTCCAAGGCAGATGACCGCATCAAATTTTTGGGAAGCCGCCATTTTTTGTGCTGCAAGAGGTATCTCAAAAGCGCCGGGCACCCAGGCCGCTTCAATATTTTCTGCTTTTCCGCCGTGCCTTGCAATAGCGTCTATGGCACCGCTCAAAAGCTTGCTGCTGATAAACTCATTGAACCTGCCTGTAATAATGCCCAGCTTTAAACCCTCTGCAATCAGATTGCCTTCATATATTTTTATTGTCATACTTTACCACCCTCCTGATGTTTTAGTATATTCGTGCTAATATTGGCATCACTGAGTATATGTCCCATCTTTTCTTTTTTCGTCCTCATGTAAAATTCATTTGACTCATTGGCTTCCACCGCGATAGGCACTCTTTCAACCACCTCAAGTCCATACCCCTCCAACCCAACCACTTTTTTGGGATTGTTGGTCAGAAGCCTTATTTTCCTCACGCCCAGATCATACAGTATCTGAGCGCCAATACCGTATTCCCGCAAGTCCGGAGCAAAGCCCAGTAGCTCATTGGCCTCCACCGTATCTTTACCCCTGTCCTGCAGCTCGTAGGCACGTATTTTATTTACCAGACCGATCCCGCGCCCTTCCTGACGCATATACAACAGAATGCCCCTTCCCTCGCTGCCGATCTGTCTCAGTGCGGCAGCCAGCTGTTCTCCGCAGTCGCATCTTCTGGAGTGGAAGGCATCCCCCGTCAGGCACTCTGAATGCACCCTTACCAGTGCAGGTTCATCTGAATTGCTTATATCCCCTTTGACCAGAGCAACGTGGTGTTCGCCGTTTACAATATTTTCATAGGCCGCAATGGTAAAATCCCCGTATTCGGTGGGAAGTTTGGCAAAAGCGGCAGCCCTTACCAGTTTTTCATTGTTTCTTCTATATCTGATCAACTCAGCTACAGTTATTACTTTAAGGTTATGCTTTTTAGAAAATTCCATCAATTGGGGTACTCTTGCCATGGTTCCATCATCATTCATGATCTCACATATCACTCCGGCAGGATACAACCCCGCCATTCTCGCAAGATCCACAGCCGCCTCGGTATGTCCTGAACGCTTTAATACACCGCCATCCCTGGCAATCAGCGGAAAGATATGCCCCGGTCTCAAAAAATCATTACTGCCCGAACCGGGATCCACCAGCTTCTTGATGGTGTTTGCCCTTTCATGGGCCGATATGCCTGTTGTGGAACCCTTATGATCTACGGTGACGGTAAATGCGGTCTTCATACTTTCAGTATTCCTCTCCACCATCAGGCCGAGCCCCAACTCTCCGGCACGTGCTTCGGTCAATGGCGCACATATCATTCCCCTTCCGTATGAGGCCATAAAGTTAACGCTCCCGGGGGTTACCTTTTCAGCAGCCATCAGAAGGTCCCCTTCATTTTCACGGTCCTCGTCATCCACAACTACTATCATCCCTCCCTGCCTTATATCTTCTATGGCCTCTTCAATAGTATTAAATTTCAATTCCTGCTCCTCCTTTTCATTAAATTTTATCAGGCAAAACCGTTCTCCCGGAGAAAATCCAGAGATATATCCCTGCCGGGTCCCGGTTCATACTTTTTGTTTAAAAGCTTTTCCACATACTTGCCGACCACATCGCATTCAACATTGATCAAGTCCCCGGCTTTCCTTGAGCCAAGGGTAGTTGCCCCGGCAGTCAGCGGTATAAGTGACACTCGGAAACTCTTTTCATCCGCATGGGCAACTGTCAGACTTGTGCCGTCCAGTGCAACCGAGCCTTTTATGACGATGTATTTCATGATGGCATCAGGGGCTTCCAGAGTAAGCCAGATGGCGTTGTCCTCTTCTGTTCTTCCTGTTACAACTCCGGTACCGTCAATATGTCCGGTTACAATATGCCCTCCCAGTCTGTCTGTTATCCGCAGTGCCCTTTCAAGATTTACCCTGTCCGACAACTTTAATTTGTTAAGGCCGGTTCTCCTCATGGTTTCAGGCATAACATCAGCCGAGAACCATTGCTCCCACTTTTGGACCACTGTAAGACATATGCCGTTCACAGCAATACTGTCTCCTTTTTTTACATGCTTCATTATATTCGGGCAGCGTATCGAAAGCCGGATGGACAGGCTGCCTCGTATAATTTCCCTGATTTCACCCACTTCCTCTATTATCCCTGTAAACATGAGACTCCTTTCACATACCCTTCTATGAGGATATCCTCATCAAACCTGCTGATACTTAGATCCCTCAATTCAAGTGCGTCTTTCATAAATTGTATTCCTTCCCCTTCAACCGGTGTTTTGGCATCCCTTCCTCCAATAACTTTGGGGGCTATAAATACCATTACCTTATCCACCGCTTCTGAACTCAAGGCAGCGGCATTCAGGCCACCTCCGCCCTCCAACAGCACACTGTCGATTTCCGTCCTGTGCAGCTCCTCCATCAGCCGGGCCAGATCGACATGCCCCTGGGCCCCATCCAGCTTGAAAATGCGCACCCCCATGTCCGTGAGTATTTTCTCCTTTTCATCACCTATTGCCGATGTGGTGGCAAGTATAACGCCGGCAGCCGATCCGCTGTTGATCACCCGGCTGTCCACAGGTATTTTCCCTCTGCTGTCAACAATGATTCTGACAGGGTCTTTGCCGCTTTTAGAATCCAGTCTTGTGGTAAGTGACGGATTGTCGGTCAGGACTGTATTTATTCCCACCATGATGGCAGAGACTCTGTCACGTATAAGATGCACCTGCCTTCTTGAGCTTTCTCCCGAAATCCATCTGGAGTCTCCGGCAGCCGAAGCAATTTTACCGTCCAGTGTCATTGCAGCTTTCATAATAACAAACGGCTTTTTTTGAGTGACATATTTGATAAATATCTCATTAAGCCTTTTAGCCTCTTTTTCAAGCACTCCCACAACAGTTTCAATTCCTGCATTCTTCAGCGCACTGATCCCCCTGCCGCAGACCTTCGGGTTGGGATCTTCCATGGCAATCACCACTTTGCTGATACCGGCTTTAATAATGGCCTCGGTACAGGGAGGTGTCCTCCCGTAATGGGAGCAGGGCTCAAGGTTGACATAGAGCGTCCCTCCCCCGACCTCCCGTTTTGCATTCCGGAAGGCTGCCACCTCTGCATGCGCACCGCCTAATTTTTCATGGCAGCCCTCGGCAATGATCTCTCCGTCCCGGACTATTACCGCACCCACAAGAGGGTTGGGGTTGGTTCTTCCCCATCCTCCTTCGGCAAGTTCCAGGGCTCTTCTCATATAATTTTCGTCAATTGTCATAGTACAGGCCCCCCTCATTCATCTTATAAAAACACAAAGTCCCCGGAGTAGAACCACCCCAGGGACGCAAAAATACCAAAATAAAATACACTATCTTCCATCCAGACTGTACTGTCGGCTCCGGAATCTGACCGGATCTGCTTTCGCTCGCGGGCTCGCATTTTCATGCCTACCGCCGGTAAGGAATTTCACCTA
>JAFABO010000208.1 GCA_023426005.1 Bacillota bacterium
TGGCCAGTTCTTTGTAAGTGAGAATATCCTGTATATCCATGTTTCCCATGATGATGCGTGAATTGAAACTTGTGTTGTCAAGCATGGTATAGATGTTTGACTTCAGCGAATACAGGGTCTGCATGGACAAATCCCTGCTCTTTTGCAGAGTCAGCTGGTAGCTCAGCCTGTAATATACTACCGAGGATATTATGAGCGACAAAATAAGAAATGCAAGATATAAAATGGTCATTTTGGCTGAAATGTTAAGATTGGTATAAACCAGCTTGCACAGGTTTTTTATTTTTTTCATAAGCTGCAAGCACTCCTTGTTTCCATAATGCTCTTCCCCAACCATAATCTTATCAAGTATATCATACACAATACAACAAATTCCGCCCGGAGTAAACGTAAAAAAACGACTGCTGTCAGTCGTTTTTTTACCTTTATTACATTTCAGCTATTCTATTAAAGCCCCATTCCGGCCACAAATGCCGTCAGATCGGCATAACGGTTTGAAAAACCCCACTCGTTGTCATACCAGGAAACTACCTTTACCATGTTTCCCTCTAAAACCATTGTTGAGAGTGCATCTACTATTGAGGAGGCAGGATCTCCCTTATAGTCTATGGATACCAGCTGTTCTTCGGAATAGTCCAGAATTCCCTTCATCTTTCCTGCGGCTGCCTCTTTAAAGGCCGCATTGACTTCCTCTTTTGTAACTGTCTTCCCCACTTCCACAACCAGATCCACTACCGACACATCAGGAGTCGGGACCCTGTAGGCAAAGCCGTTCAGCCTTCCGTCCAGCTCCGGAATGACAAGCCCTATTGCTTTTGCAGCGCCCGATTTTGTCGGAATAATTGACATTCCTGCAGCTCTGGCCCTTCTCAGATCACTGTGGGGCAGGTCGAGTATTTTCTGATCATTTGTGTAGGAATGCACTGTTGTCATAAGGCCTTTTACTATTCCAAAATTGTCGTTTAAAACTTTGGCCGCAGGGGCCAGGCAATTTGTGGTGCAGGAGGCGTTTGACACAATATTGTGAGTTCCGGGCTCATACTTTTCCTCATTGACACCTAAAACTATGGTAATGTCCTCATTTGTTGCAGGAGCTGAAATAAGCACTTTTTTAGCCCCTCCCTTTGTAATGTGGACCTCGGCTTTTTCTCTCTTTGTAAACAGGCCTGTAGATTCAAGTACAATTTCGATTCCCCTGGCTTTCCAGTCGATATTTCCGGGGTCCCGTTCTGCAAGGATCTCTATTTTCTTACCGTTTACCACCAGATAATTTTCAGCCACTTCCACAGTTCCGTTAAATTTGCCGAAAATGGAGTCATACCTCAAAAGGTGAGCCAGTGTTTCAGCATCGGTCAAGTCATTAATTGCCGCGATCTCAAGCTCACCGGAATACTTCTCAAGCAATACCTTGAAAGTGTTTCTGCCTATTCTTCCAAACCCGTTGATACCAATTTTTATACTCATAATCATTCTCCCTTCTTTGTATAGTTATGAGGAATCCTGCCTTGATTTATTCGGTTTCTCATAACTGCCGCCTTGTTTGGTTCTCTTTACAAATTAATTATATTATCTGATATAATATAAATGAAATGCATATTAGACATACTTGATATAAGTGGAGGTTATACCCATGAACCTTGAACAATACAGGGCATTTTTTTATACAGCAAAATTCGGAAATATCTCAAAAGCCTCAGAACAGCTTTATATAACCCAACCGGCTGTCAGCAGATCAATCCGGCAGCTGGAGGACTCCCTGAAATGCACCTTGTTTTTCAGAACCTCAAAGGGCGTGAGGCTCACACCTGAAGGAGAAGTCCTGTACAAATATATAGAACAGGCTTTTAACTTTATAGAAGCGGGCGAAAACAGGATAAGAGATATAAATAACCTGTTGACGGGAGAAGTGAGGATAGGAGTGAGCGATACCATCTGCAAGTATTACCTCATACCCTACCTCAAGCTGTTCAAGACACTTCATCCCGGCATCAAAATACATGTTATCTGCCCCACCACGCCAGGGATAATAGCACTTTTGAAGACCGGGAAAATTGATTTCGGCATTATTAACCTGCCCTACCGGGACGACCAGCTGAATTTTCAGAATATAATCAGAGTTCAGGACTGCTTTGTCGCCGGAGAAAAGTATGCATACCTGAGCAAGCAAGTGCAGCCCTTACGTGAAATAGTCAGTCATCCCCTGCTTTTACTGGAAAAGAACAGCAACTCAAGATTGTTTATTGATGATTATTTCAGATCCAATTCAGTGACTGCCGAACCTGATTTTGAACTGGACAATATTGACCTGCTCATGCAGTTTGCAAAATATGACTTCGGTATTGCCTGTGTAATAAGAAATTTTATAGAAGATGAGCTTGAAAACCGGAGACTATATGAAATCAAGCCTGTAGAAAAAATCCCCTCCCGGCATATAGGAGTTACCTGGCTGAAAAACGTCCCTCTGTCGTCTGCCGCAAAGGTGCTCATCAGCAACCTTGACTACCTTGAGACCTCGGAATTCTAGGGATACCGGACCCCGGCAGGAATTAACTGGCAGCCTCTGTTTTATTGATTAAACCGGCCCGGCATAGTATAATTAGATACATTACGGGGTCCTATTCCCCTCTTACAGGGGGTTGTCATGAAAGTGTTCTTAAAAATTTTATGTGTATTGATTTTAATAGTTCTCATTACAGATATCGCCGGGAGCTTCTATTTTTATCATATTTCCGTTGCGCGGAACAGCAAGGATTTCCTTGCCGGCGACAGCGCTCTGACAAATGAAATCGCTGCTGAAAATATCAGCGTATTCCCGGCAGATGTGCCTGCAAATGCCAAACTGTACAGCACAATGCAGGAAGAACAGCCGGGAGAACAGCAAAAAGAGCAACAGGAAAAACAACAAGAAGAGCAGATAGAAACCGGCTGGTTCAGCAATCAGCCCTATGAAGAAGTTTCCATAATCTCGGAGGACGGTTTGAAGCTGACAGGCTATTACCTGGGGGCAATAGTGCCCACCAATAAAACCGCCATACTGGCACACGGATATTCTTCACAGGGAACCTATATGGGTTCCTATGCCAAAATATATTACGATATGGGCTACAATGTGCTGCTGCCCGATGACAGAGGGCATGGCAAGAGTGAAGGCAATTTCATTGGCTTCGGCTGGGCAGATAGAAAAGATTATTTAAAATGGATAGATTTTATCATAAACAGAGTAGGCCAGGACTCCCAGATCGTACTTCACGGAGTTTCCATGGGGGGAGCCACTGTTTTAATGACCGGCGGTGAACTTCTGCCAGCCGCTGTTAAGGCTATTGTGTCCGACTGTTCCTACACCTCCGTCCAGGCCGAGCTTGAGTACCAGCTGAAAAGAATGTATAATCTCCCCGCGTTCCCGATCCTGAACAGTACAAGCCTGCTGTCAAAAATAAGGGCGGGTTACTCCTTTAAAGAGGCCTCAGCCTTGGAGCAGGTTAAAAAAAGCAAAACGCCGACCCTGTTCATACACGGTGATGCCGATAAATTTGTTCCCTTTAGTATGGTATATGAGCTCTATGAGGCCTGCAAGAGCGAAAAGGACATATATATAGTTCCCGGAGCGGGTCACGGCACCGCCTTTGATACCGATACGGCCGGGTACAGGAACAAGGTCGGAGAATTTGTCGGCAAGTATGTAAATTAAATACTTGAACCGGATTATTTAAGCCAGGTTTTTCTTCAAAAAGCATTAGGCTTTCAGCGATTTATGTCGAAAATATATAGGTAAACCAAAGAAAAAGGATGGAGCCTTAGCCTTGAAAAAAATTTTTCGTACGGCAGCGCCGTTTATAGTACCTCTGGGACTGCTTATCATGGCATTCTTTTGCCTGAACAGCCTCGAAGCCCTTTCACCCGGACTAAAATGGCTGGTGGGCCGTTTACCTTATATATTATTTGCAGCTGCCGCAATTTTGAGCTGGAGGTTCAACAGGAGCAGGGCATTTTTTATTGTACTCGTGCTGGCCGCCGGGGAGCTTTTTATTTCGGCAGCGCCGGTTTTGCTGCATGGAAACAAATCTGCTATGCCCCCGGTAACAACAGCAGCAGCCATGCTTATACCAATAAATCTTCTGGTATTTTCACTCTTGAAGGAACGTGGAGTTTTCACAGTCTGGGGCATGACGAACACGGTTTTTATTGTGCTGCAGACCGGTTTGGTTTATTATCTTTTAAAATCCGGGAGCAAGGTTCTCACAACAATCAATCAATGGAATATTATCCCCCGGGACATAAAAATCCCCGGACAGCTGCCTCAGCTTTCAGTTTTAATCTATATTGCCGTTCTGGCGGCAATGCTGATCCGGTTTATTGCAACCCGGTCCTATCCTGATGCAGCAGCTCCGGGAGTGCTTTCTGCGGTTTTCCTGGCTGTGGGCCTTGACAAAGGCAGTCTGACCATCCCTGTCTTCTTTTCGGCTGCCGGTGTCATTATGATAGTTTCTGTAATTCAGGATTCGTACAGTATGGCTTTCCTGGATGAATTGACCGGACTGCCCTCCAGAAGATCACTGAAATATGAGCTCATGAAATTGAGCGGAAAATATACAATAGCAATGCTGGACATAGATTTTTTCAAGAAATTCAATGACACCTACGGCCATGATGTGGGAGACCAGGTTTTAAAAATGGTTGCAGGCTGTATTAAAGATGTTTCGGGCAGCGGCAAACCTT
>JAFABO010000142.1 GCA_023426005.1 Bacillota bacterium
TCATAAATTATTGTATTAATGAGTTAAAATATCTTTCAAAGCACACTTCGGAGGATATGGCAGACTTTAAGCATATTTGCATAGTGGATGCGGACGGCGGAATAGAGGAAAGGCTCGACCTGACCAATAGTCTCACAAAAATTAAACCTAAATACAGAGATGTATTAATCTTGAAGTATTTTGAGGATTTTCCCACAGAAGACATAGCAAAAGCATTAAACAAACCTGTCGGTACTGTTAAGACCTGGATAAACAGAGGTCTCAAACAGCTGAGGGAAAACATGAAGGGGAGTGAACACTGTGTTTGATGATATTAAAATTCCTGAGGATATAGATAAATATATAAATAAAGGCATTGACAGGGGACGGAGGAAAATGGCCGCAAAAAGGATTAAAATTTTTTCGGCGGTTATGGGCAGCCTTCTGCTGGCCATGTTTATTACCGGTATTAGAGTCTCTCCCGTTTTTGCTTCCAATGTAGCCAGGATTCCGGGGTTAAATTACATTGTTGAACTTGTAAGTTTGGATAAAGGACTCTCGGCAGCAGTTGAAAATGAATATATTCAACATATAGATAAATCTGTCGAGTATGAAAATATCAAATTCACAATAAAGGATATTATTGCCGACAACAGTGGAATTGTTGTGTTTTATTCGCTGGAAAATAAAGGCGGTCACATTATGCCACGTATCAAAGACGTTAAGTTAACCGATTCCAGAGGGGCGGATTTGAAGATGAGCATAGGTTACGATGCGGCTCAGTATGAAGATAAAAAATTTGAGGGAAAAATAGAGTTCTATTCAAATGAAAATCAGGGTGAAGGAATACCTGACAATCTGGTTTTAAAAGTAGGTTTGGAAGAACAGAGAAAGCTAAAAGAAAGTGAAATATCCCCAAAGGATAATACTCTGGAGCAGAATACCGGCATACCTGGCAATCTCCGGGCTATTAGCGGAAGCTGGCAGATTCCGTTCACCATAGACAGGGAGAAATTATCGGGTGCTGAGAAAATATACAGTATCAATCAAACTGTCGAGATTGAGGGACAAAAGATAAAATTCGAGGATATAAGGATTTACCCAATAAAAAGTATTCTGTCGATCAGCTTGGACCCAACCAATACAAAAAAACTATTTACTTTTGAAGATTTGAAGCTGATGGATGAAAACGGAGGAGAGTGGGGGAGGATAGTAAATGGGTTATCGGGCTCCAATCCGGGAGGCGACCATCAGACCTTGAATTTCCAGAGCAACTATTTTACAAAACCGAAGGAACTGTACATCACAGGTAATTACATCAGAGCCCTGGATAAGGACAAGTGTTATTTTACCGTGGATACTGCAAACGGGAAAATATTGTATTCACCTTTTAATTTATTGAGTTTAAGAGATATAACTGTCGGTAAAGATCAAATGTTTCTGAGTGCTGAAATGAAAAGAAATCCTCCATATTCGGATAAAAATTTTTCTATAACCAATGAAGCGTTTGATTCCAATGGGCATCCTCTTACTATAATCAGTGAAGGGATGGAAGGTGGAGACAAGGCATGTTATTACCATTATAATTTGAAACTTGGATTAGGCTTTAAAGGGCCTGTGACCTTTAAATTATGTGATTATCCCAGCAGGATAAGCGGCAGCTTTACAATAAAGATACCTCTGGACGGCAAATAGTATTTGTTTGGCAATGAGGATAAATAAGTGATATGGAAGCTTTAAAGTGCCATATTTTGTGGTATAATAACTCCTGTGTTATAAGAGTACTTTACGAAAGCTCTCTTTATACAGGAGTTTATTCTAATTTACAGGAGTTTATTTTTAATATATGAAGCTGCCCGAAGAGTTTGTGAATAAAATGCAGGTACTGATGGGTGAGGAATTCAACAGTTACCTTGAATCCTATGAAAAGCCAAGATTTTATGGCTTAAGAGTAAATACGCTGAAGATTTCAGTGGACGAATTTCTAAAAATATCTCCCTTTCATCTGGAACCTATTCCATGGACCACCGATGGCTTTTATTACAGTGAAGGCGAAAACCCGGGCAGACATCCATATTACTATGCGGGCCTGTATTATATACAGGAGCCAAGTGCCATGCTCCCGGGAGCTGCTATAGGTGTCCGTCCCGGAGACAGGGTTTTGGATCTGTGCGCGGCACCCGGAGGGAAATCGGTCCAGATGGCGGCACAAATGCAGGGGCAGGGACTGCTGGTTTCAAATGATATCAACGCAGAGAGAGCCAAGGCGCTGGTAAAAAATATTGAACTTTGCGGTGTCAGAAATGCCGTTGTACTCAATGATTCTCCCGACAAGCTTGCCAGAAACTTTGAAAGCTTCTTTGACAGGATTATGGTAGATGCTCCCTGCTCGGGAGAGGGTATGTTCAGGAAGGACGAGGACGCCGTTAAAAGCTGGGAAAAGTTCAAATGTGAAAAATGCAGCTGCATGCAGTGGGATATATTGCAGCAGGTAGACAAAATGCTGAAGCCGGGAGGAGTAATACTATATTCTACCTGTACTTTCTCACCGGAAGAAGATGAGATAATAATAGAAAGGTTCATGGACCAATACCTGGAAGGTTATGAATTGCTGGAGATACCTAAAATCAGCGGTATTGAAGGCGGCCGCAGGGAGTGGTCGGCAGGTAAATATGATTTTTCAAAAGCTGCCAGACTATGGCCCCACAAGCTGAACGGGGAAGGACATTTTGCCGCCATTATAAGGAAACTTGAGTATGGCGGGAATGGAGATAATGATATAGGTTTCCCGGCTCCCCAAAGGGAAAGAAGCTGGGAAAGGGCTTACCAGGTTAACAGCTTTGAAGACTTAAGAAGCTTTGACAGGGAATTGGCGGAATTTATAAATACCAGCACAACCCTGAATCTGAAAGGTTTTGTATTTCAAAAAGGGAATAATTTTTACCACCTGCCCGAAGCCTGTCCTGATCTGTCAGGCCTGCGGGTGGCTAAATTCGGCTGGTATCTTGGAGAGCACAGTCCAAAGGGCTTCGTTCCTTCCCATTCTCTCGCAGTATCCATGAAAAGTGAGGAAATGAAAAGAAAAATCAACTTCGCTTCCGGTGCTAGGGAGACAAACAGCTACCTGAAGGGAGAAACTTTAATGGATTCGGGTGAAAAGGGTTATACTGGCATTTGTGTCGACGGGTATACTCTGGGCTGGGCAAAGCAGACCGGGGATATGCTGAAAAACCTGTATCCTAAAGGCTGGAGGAAGATGGCGTAATATAGCACCAATATGAGATATGTTATTCCAAGGAGGTTTGACTTTTGAAACAAAAGCAGAGATTGGACAAGGTGTTATCCAATTTTGGGTTTGGCTCGCGGACTGAAATCAAGAGTGCCGTAAAAAACGGTCTGATCACCGTTGACGGCACTGTAGTCAAGGACAGCGGTATGCATGTGGACCCTGCTGAAAGCACCATCCTGATGAACGGTGTAAAACTCGATTACCGGAAATACATTTATCTCATGATGAACAAGCCCCGCGGGGTTATTTCTGCAACCACAGATACCAGGCAGAAAACAGTATTTGATATCCTGCCGGAGGAATACAAGTGCTTTGATCTGTTTCCGGCAGGCAGGCTGGATATAGACACAGAGGGACTTGTTCTTATGACTAATGACGGTCAGCTTGCGCACGATATACTTTCTCCCAAAAAACATGTTACGAAGCAGTACTACGCTCACGTACAGGGGCGTGTGGAGCAAGCTGACATTGAAGCTTTTCAGAGAGGAGTCACACTTGATGACGGATACAAAACCCTTCCGGCCGGGCTGGAGATACTCAGGTCGGATGAGATATCAGAGATCAGGCTGTCCATTGTGGAAGGTAAATTTCATCAGGTAAAGAGAATGTTTGAAGCTGTGGGGAAAAAAGTGATTTATCTGAAAAGACTCAGCATGGGAAAGCTCAGGCTGGATGAAAATCTTGGCCTGGGGGAGTGCAGGGAATTGACCGGAGAAGACGTAGAATTGCTGAGAACTTCTGTTCAAAAGCACTGATAGTGGAGGTAACATGAATAAACAAAGTATTTCAAAGCTGAGTCTGTTCTTAACGGGACTTGAGCAAAGAATAACTGAAAATGCGGATTTTTTTAAAAAGATAACAATCAGGTTCAAATCCGGAACAAAATTTTATGAGGCCGCCGTAACTTTAAAGGATAACAGGCTGTTTTTACAGTATAACGGCAGAAATGACAGGATGGAGATATCCTGGCTGGGAGCCAGAATTGCTAAAATAGCCGAGCAGTACGAAGCAATGAATCTGATATATGAAGAACGCGGTACGGCAATCCACATTGATGCCGATGACAGGGGCGTTAAAATGAAAACAAAGGACCAGGACGCTGCTGATGCCTGTAAGGGTCATAATGAAACCTCCCAGATAACCAACAGGGATTACTATATAAAGGTGGGACATGCCGACGCCGTTCTAAAGGCCATAGGCATACTTGGGGAAAATGGGAAAATTAAAAATGACATGATCAGGAAATACAACCAGATCGACCATTATATTGAACTGGTGGATGATATGCTTAAAAACCTGTGTGCCAGGTATGGCAGGATAAACGTCGTTGACTGCGGCTGCGGAAAATCCTATCTGTCCTTTGTATTAAACTACTATATAAAAGAAGTGCTGAAAAAGAACTGTCATTTTATCGGCCTTGATATTTCAAAAACAGTTATAGATGCTTCAAAAAAGATTGCCCGGCAGCTGGACTATAAAAATATGGACTTCAGGGTAACCGATATCCGCAACTATACCGCCGGAGAAGAAATACATCTGGCAATAAGCCTGCATGCCTGTGATACTGCAACTGATGAGGCAATAGCACTGGCAGTTAACAACAACGCAAAAGCAATTATAATGGTTCCCTGCTGCCAGAAGGAGATACTGAGCCAATACTCTTTTGATATACTTCAGAGCATAACCAGGCACGGAGTTTTAAAAGCAAGGCTGGCGGATGTGCTCACCGACGGAATCAGGCTGATGCTCCTTGAGGCAATGGGCTATAAGGTGTCCATCGTGGAATACGTGTCCCCTCTTGAAACGCCGAAAAATCTGATGATCAGGGCTGAAAAAACAGGCGGTGTGAACAAAGCCGCAATAGAAGAATACATGCAATTAAAAAAACTTTTAGGAATCAACCCCACTCTGGAAAAATTGATAATGCCTCATTTGTAATAAAATAATATTAACAGTTATGTTTTAAGGACTTTGCCCATGATTGGGACAACAACCCGGGAAAAAATTATATTCAAAAAAGGCTTAAGATAAAAAGAAGATGCTTTTCCGGGATATCGTAGTATAATAGACATATAAATATTTCAAAGGGTACATACATGTTAAAAAAAATATTGCATAAATTCAACATATATGAGAAATATAACAGGCTGATTACAGAGGAAGGCAAAAGAATATTTATCCGTACCGTTTATACTTTATCCGTATGTACTGTGGCTATAATACTGATATGGTACTGCGGCATTGTCAACATGGCGTCAAAGAACCAGATTGGGTTTATTCATAACGGATTTCTGGAAAATACCGTTCAGACCTCAAATCAAAATATAACCTTTTCTGCCAAAACAACGGGAGAGGACGCTATGGGAAACGGCTTACAGGCATCAGCCGACGATTTATCACCGGAAACAGGTAAAAATACATCTGACGGTAATAAATCTGAAGCCCCGCCTGCAAAAGAATCCGAAAGCAAACCCGAGACTAAGCCTGGAAGCAAGCCGGAAGATAAATCGGAGGGCAAACCCGAAAACAAACCGGAAACAGGTAAGAACGACAAAAATACTCAGGTACAGCCTGAAAAAAATAAGGACATAAATAAAAGCCTCAACAATAAACAAACTGATAAAAAGCCTGAGGTAAAAAACGGTGACAAGGCTCAAACCGACAAGAAAGCCAAGGTGATCCAACAAACAATTTTCAAGGGGGCAAAGACATCATATGTGGCGCTTACCTTTGATGACGGCTATAACGAAAAAACAATAATAAAAGTTCTGGATGTTCTTAAAAAAAATAATATAAAGGCAACATTTTTCATAATAGGAAGTGTGCTGGACGATTATCCGCATGTATGGAAAAGAGCAATAAATGAGGGCCACCAGATATGCAACCATACTCAGAACCATGCCACACTCACGAAACTGTCCGATCAGCAGGTAAAAAACGAGATATTAGGCTGGGAAACCTCTGTAAAGAAGGTGCTGGGGGAAGAGTATTTAAAAAAGATGAAGAGTGAATTCCCATACCTGAGACTGCCCGGCGGGAACGGCAACAAAACCGACAGAATACTTACCATCGCCCAGGACTGCGGCTATAAGGTAATTGGATGGAATCTTGAAACCTATAACAGTGTCATAAGCCGCATGAGAAAAAATTACTCTGCAAATGAAATAGCAAAAAAGGTCCAACAGCATGTAGTAAATAATTGCAGCGGAGGTTCAATAATTCTTCTCCATTTTAACCAATATGACATAACCAACATCGAGGAGATAGTTGCAGGGATTAAAAACAGGGGCTACAACATGGTAACGGTTACCGAATTATTGAACAAGAAGTAGTTTTTTAAGCTTACATACCCTCTATTAACAATGTATATTTTTAATAGAGGGTAAGAAAAATGAATAAAAATTAAATGTTGAAACAGGCTATAATGTGTCATATAATTTTAATGGTAAACAAATACAAATGGGGGATATTTATAATGAAAAGTGTTATACGTGATATTTCTTTGGCTGGCAAGGGAAAACAAAAAATAGAATGGGTCAGAAGGAACATGCCCATCCTTAGAAGCCTGGAGGATGAATTCAGAGCAACAACACCGTTTAAAGGTGTCAGAGTAGTTGTATCAGTGCATCTTGAAGCTAAAACTGCGTATTTGGCAAAATTATTTGCAATTGGAGGCGGAGAAGTTTCTGTCACCGGAAGTAATCCCCTCTCGACACAGGATGACGTAGCAGCAGGTCTTGTGGCCGACGGATTGGATGTATACGCCTGGTACAACTCAACCAGGGAAGAGTATGAGGAGCATCTTAACCTGGCACTTGGTTACAAGCCCAACATTATAATAGATGACGGCGGAGATCTGGTTAATCTTCTGCACACAACAAGAAAAGAACTTATACCTCATATTATGGGCGGCTGTGAAGAAACCACAACCGGTGTCCTGCGCCTGAAAGCAATGGAAAAAGAAGAAGTGCTCAAATTCCCCATGATCGCGGTAAATAATGCAAACTGCAAGTATCTTTTTGACAACAGGTACGGTACCGGTCAATCTGTTTGGGATGGCATCAATAGAACCACCAATCTCATAGTTGCCGGTAAAAATATAGTAGTTGCGGGCTATGGCTGGTGCGGCAAAGGTATTGCTCTCAGGGCAAAGGGCTTCGGTGCAAACGTGATTGTTACCGAGATAGATCCTGTAAAAGCGGCGGAGGCCATAATGGATGGCAACAAAGTGATGAAAATGTCAGAAGCGGCCAAAGCCGGAGACTTGTTCATAACTGTTACCGGCTGCCGTGACGTAATAACAGATGAACACTTCAGGAGCATGAAGGACGGAGCAATTCTATGCAATGCAGGCCACTTTGATGTGGAAGTATCTGTAGAACAGCTGGAGAAAATAGCAGTTGAAAAGCAGGAACAGAGAAAAAATATAATGGGTTATAAGCTGGACAACGGCAGGTGGATAAACCTTCTGGCAGAAGGAAGACTTGTAAATCTTGCGGCAGGAGACGGGCATCCTGCTGAAATAATGGATATGAGCTTTGCTTTGCAGGCACTTTCCGCAAAATATATGCTTCACAACTTCCGCAAGCTGGGAAATAAGGTTATTGATGTGCCTGCTGAAATCGATAAAGCAGTGGCTGAAATGAAGCTTAAATCCTGGGGAGTCAAGATTGACAAGCTTTCAAATGATCAGAAGAAATATCTTAGCAGCTGGGCGGAATAAGCGGGGGAATGATGAATCTGGATTTATTAATAAAAAATGTCGATATAATTACCATGGATGACCAAAATATGGTCATCCATAATGGTTTTATCGGAGTTTCAGACAGGAAGATCTGTTTTGCGGCTGAAAAACTCCCTGAGAGTATTAGCTTTAAGAAGGAAATCGACGGAAAGGGCGGGCTTGCAATGCCCGGTCTGGTGAATGCCCACAGTCACAGTGCAATGACCCTGATGAGAAATTATGCTGATGATATTGCACTGGAGAGCTGGCTTTTTGATAATATCTTTCCCATAGAGGCAAAGCTCACCGACCGGGACGTATACTGGGGAACCATGCTGGGCATAGCTGAAATGCTGAAGTCGGGAGTTACTGCTTTTGCAGACATGTATATGTTTATGGATGAAGTGGCCCGGGCTGTGACCGAGACAGGAATAAAGGCAAATC
>JAFABO010000179.1 GCA_023426005.1 Bacillota bacterium
AACCTGTGGCTTCTCCTTCGCGCTGCCTGGCAATACTATTCCGCTCTTGGTAGTTTCTTCGCTTTCAAGCATTTTAATAACTACTCTATCACCTAATGGTTTTATCTTCATTGTTTTACCTCCTCGAATTTTTGTAACATTTGTTAGCACTCACTACTAACGAGTGCTAATTACATTTATTATATTATATATTGGTTAAAATATAATCAAATATCTTTTTTGAATGAAATTAGCTATATTCTGCCATATAGCCCATTTTTGCTATTGATATCTATAATTTTCTTCCAATTGCTCCACTTTTCTATATTATTTATTATTGGTAAATTTATTGAGCAATTTTTGCCTGCTTTTTATTGATACTCATTCAATAGAAATGGTATCTTTACGGATATAGTACATCAAGAAATATACTTTTACAGAGAATTGAAACAAATTCAGAAGGATATATTTAAAACCTTGAGCGCATCATTTAATAACCCTGAAGTAATTTTATACTTGTTTATAATTTCACCTTTTTCCATCTCTATATGAAATAACCTGCAGTATGAATATTCAAGCGCCGCAGAATACATATCGTAGCTCCCGCCGAACGGTTCGATCGACTGCTTCAAGCCTTGTACAGCCTTAGTGAATATACCGGTTATCTCCTTTTTGTACAAACTGCTATACACTATTTCCCTGTTCTTCAGGGCGCCTTCAATTATCGGCGCATATTTTCTTGGGAGTTTTACCTTACCAAATTCATTATCCATTAACAGGCCATAATACTTGCCGGCATCGTATCTGGGCTTCATGGGCTCCTGATTCACGCAGAACAGGTTTATATACTCTTTTATAACATTGTCTGCAATTTGTCCCCGGTTATTCTCATCAATGATATAGCTTACCCAATCTGCCAGTGACCCGCAATTCTCTGTACAGATGTTTATCAATTCAGATAATTCCAGTGCTTTGGAACGTCTGCCGGTAATTATGTAGGCCAGCATTAAGACTGAATAAATCAGCCGGTCACTGTATTCTACAGCATATGTTTCCACAAGCTTGACCAGTTCTTCCGTTTTATCGAATACCATAAGCACAGTTGCAGCACAGAGCAGCTCATCCCTGTTTTCCATGGGACGGTAAGGAAGAAGCTCAAGGGCACGTCTAAATGCTGCATTCTTTTTTGACCTGGATAACAGGTAAATATTCAGGCAATTCCCCCAAATATTTTCACTGTCAATAATATTTACGGTAGAATTCATATATTCTGCCCGGATAAACTGCCGCTTTTCCATTAAAGCCAGTGTCAGCTGGTTTCTGGCCTCCACATTAAACGGATTTGCCTGGATTGCTTTGTACAAATAACCGACAGCCTTTTCATAACTGTTTTCCTCAAGCTGCTTCTGGGCCTTTTTCAGATTGCTTGCAGATGTTTTAAGAAACCTGTTGTTATGCGAGACTTCGCTGTATAGCTTTAAATAGAAGGCCATCTCCGAAATCTCATAGCTGAACTCGCCTTCGGCATCAAAATAAAGGTATTTGTCAAAATACTCGGCAGCTTTTTCGTTGTTTCCCACTTCGAAACTATTACAGCCCAGACCAAAAAAACAGTCGAACATTGTAGGATCAAAGTTTATCAGTATGTCATTGAACAGCCTGTTAGCTTCCCCGGGGCGTTGGAGTTCAGACAAAAAGCAAGCCATATTGAACTTATACTCACTGTTGTCAGGTTCCAGTTCCAAAGCCTTTGTTAAGTTCCTGTACGCCTCGCTTAGATTTTTTTTGTTTGCCAGTCTTAATCCCTTTGAAAAATAAAATTCAGGATTATTTCTATATTCACTTATACTCAGGATATTGTTTTTCACTTATCTACGTCCTTTTAATTCACCATATATATCTTCGAGAGTTACTCCTCTTTCAACCATTAAAACCATAAGATGATACATCAGATCGGAAATTTCATATCTTATTTCTTCTCTGGACTTATTCTTTGCAGCTATGATTACCTCTGCAGTTTCTTCTCCGACTTTCTTTAATATCTTATCAAGTCCCTTTGTAAACAGATAATTTGTATATGACCCTTCTTTAGGATGAATTGTCCTGTCAACAATAACATCATAAACCTCCTGAAGTATCTTTGCAGAAAGCTCTTCTTTCGCCTCCGGTGCTGTTTCTGTCCATTCACCGCCGGTGAGTGTTCTGAAAAAGCAGGTCTTATTGCCAGTATGGCAGGCCGCATCAATCTGTTCGGCTTCAATGAGGAGTGTATCTCCGTCACAATCAAGTTTTATGGACTTAACAAACTGGAAATGTCCTGAAGTCTCTCCCTTTATCCATAATTTGCTGCGGCTGCGGCTGTAGTATGTGACCTTGCCGGTCTCCAGGGTTTTGTCAAAGGCCTCCTCGTTCATATATGCAACCATGAGTACTTCCTTTGTTTTATAATCCTGTGTAACAACCGGAATAAGTCCTTTATCGTCAAATATAACTGAGTCCTTTAAATTCCCCACCATAACGCCTCCATACATTTTTATTCTTACAGCTTGTTTTATGTTCAATTTTTCCGGGCCATGCGCCGAACTTTTCAATGTTTGTACACTCAACTATCTATTATAGTCTAGTTTCTATCCCATTACTACCCAAATATCTTTTTAAATCGCGGATTTCCATTTCTCTGAAGTGAAAAAGCGATGCCGCAAGCACTGCATCGGCCTTGCCGTCAATCAGTGCCTCTTTGAAATGCTCCAGCTTGCCCGCACCGCCAGAAGCAATAACAGGTATTTTTACATTCTCAGAAATTGTTCTGGTGAGTTCGATATCATAACCGTCCTTTGTACCGTCCCTGTCCATACTGGTCAGAAGTATTTCTCCCGCACCCAGTTTTTCCGCTTCAATGGCCCACTGGACCGCATCTTTTCCTGTATTTACCCTGCCGCCGTTCAGATAGGCATCCCAGCCCGAACCATCCGGCCGGCTCTTGGCATCTATGGCCAGCACAACACACTGGCTGCCGAATTTCCAGGCGGCCTCGGATATAAGCTCCGGCCTTCTGAGTGCTCCCGAATTAACTCCCACCTTGTCGGCTCCGGCCTTGAGTATTTGCCTGAAATCCTCTACCGTCCTTATGCCTCCGCCTACGGTGAAGGGAATAAAAACCTGCTCGGCCACCCGGCTGACCACCTCCGCCATTATGTTCCTGGCGTCGGAGGAGGCTGTGATATCCAGAAAGGTCAGCTCGTCGGCGCCGGCTTTATCATAAAAGGCCGCGGCCTCCACAGGATCTCCCGCGTCTATGATATTAACAAACTGAAC
>JAFABO010000186.1 GCA_023426005.1 Bacillota bacterium
TTTCCTTTATATAGGGTCTTGGCAATTTCCTCAATGCCCAAGCCAATCTCGTTAAGCTTCCAACTGATATTATCGTATTTATTGCTAATTGAATATAATTCAATGTCTTTCAACAACTTGTATAATTTTTCGGAGGCGTTTTTTTGATTTTTTGTTTCCTTATTTTTTATAAAATAGCAACTCCAAAGAAAGCCTGAAATATTAAGTATGGGAAATATAACAACACCCGCAATTATAAAGCTTTGTGAAATATGAGACATAGATATAAGTGCTTTGTCAAATATTATTGCTTTACACATTATCTGCAGAAACTCAATATTTGAGAATACTAGTAAAGAAAATATCACGGCAACTAAAGAATTTGAAAATAAATTTTTAATTAATCGTCCTTTTAGAAAAGTACGCTTTCTGCTGATGAGGTGTAAAAGCAAAGAATACTGTAAAAAACGTGCTGGAAGTGATAATAGAAAATAAAGTAAGAAATTATTTTTGAATTCAGACATCGTCATATCTGTACCATATAGTATAAGGGGAATATAAGAAAGTTCGCTAATCCCTATAGAAAGAAAGCCCATTAAGAAGAAAATAAAAGCTTTAATCATCCACTTGATGGCACTTGCATCCCCGAAGATATCATTTGTAAGTACAATGATGATAAATGTTACAATTGGAGATAAAAACCTGAAAAAACCAAAGTTAATACCTGTATTGATTAAAATATTAGATAATAAAGCACCTGCAATAGTCGGAAGGAAAACCCTAACATAGTCAAACCTGTTTATTAGCCTTTTACATTCAGGCTCCTTCCAGTATTCAAATTCTCCCACCATTATTAATGTAAACATTACCGCATACAACTCTTCAGGAATGGATACAATTATCGTATTTATTAATATTTTTCCTACAATATTTTCGTTAAATAACACATCAATCATAAACAAAAACCTCTTGTCAGTTAATATTTAGCCAGTAAATTAAAAATAAAGTCATACTTTATTCAAGCCGGTTTTTATTGTATTAAAAAACTTATGTCCCGCAGGTGTTATGCTGAATATCTCAAGCAGCACCCCGAAACATATTGCTATAACATACATTTTCAGGTTAAAAAACAACAGAATACAGCAGAGTACCAGCAATATGCCAAGGTATGCAATGGAAAGCCTTTTAAATTTCATAATAGCGGCAGGATCTGTTATAGGCTTGGTTGGTGTATCTCTTGGAGCATATTTTATCAGCATAAAAAGGCTGAATGCGAATATAAAAAACAAAAATACGGCAGCTGTTGCCATATTCCAGTAGCGGTGGGTATATTGGGATATCAGGGCAGTCATTACGGTGAGTGCCATTGAAACCAAAAGGCATTTGCCGTATGTATCAAAGTGATATCCCCCCGCCAATAGTCTTAAGGAGGCCATGGCTATCACGGTCAACAGGGCTGGAATGAAAATCCCGAAAAGCAGGGATACAGCAATCAATATAAAACCCTTTACCAGTGTCCCGAATAAAACATAAAAACCATAATAGTAAACTGATCTTTTATTATGATTTTCATTTAAAGCATATGCCAAATGTTTTGCACAAGCGTATGACCACTTTTGGACAAATCTCATTTTCATCTGCTCCTTACATAAATATTCAATATGTTCCAATTTTATCATATCATCATACAAAAATCACCATATTTTTGAAATTTTGGGGACAAACACCTGCGAACTGCTTTAATACATGATTTTAGTGGACTTTTTTGAAGAATTAATATATATTAATCAGGTATAAATAAAGGAACTATCTGTAGAATTTTACCACTTTAATATAAGATAATTTATTTCAGACATACTTTTTACTTAATCGTATACTTAGATGTAATACATTTTCGAAAGTTGTATGGAAAAATGAATGACTTAACGATAAATATCAAAACAGGAGGTAAATATTATGTATTGTAGAAATTGTGGTAATGTTATGAACGATCAGGCAGCGATATGTGTTGCATGCGGAGTACCTGCTGGAAAGGGAAACAATTATTGCCCGATGTGCGGAGATATTACAAATTCAATGGCCCAGGTTTGTACGAGGTGCGGAGTTAATTTGAATGTATACGGCCAGCAGAAGTCCAAGCTTATGGCAGGCTTGTTCGGTATTTTCTTTGGAATGTTCGGAGTTCACAGATTCTATTTGGGATATATCGGACTTGGTTTGACACAGCTGCTTTTGACGTTATTATCATGCCTCATATTCTCACCGTTTATATATATATGGGGTTTGGTGGAAGGCATACTGATACTGGCAGGTTCCATAAACAAGGATGCAAAGGGTTTCCCCTTAAGAGACTGAACATACGGATAGAGTTGAACATAAGTGAAATTGAAAAGGGTTGTGCAATTAACTGAAAATAGTTGTGCGCAGCCCCATTTTTGTGCATTTTTCAACTCTGATAATTGTATTCCTGTAAAAATTATATGGTATAATGTCAATCAAAAAATTTTTATAATTTTAAAAAAATAATTCCTACACTATGAAGTCAAAGTTTGATATCATTTGAGATATAAAAATAACTTAAAGGTGAAAAAACAATATGTTAAAGCTAAAAGTAATAGCCTGTGACGTATTAAATAGAGAAATTTCATACCTGGCCGGCAAGTCGAAGCATTATGTTGATATAACCTTTTTACATCAGGGTCTGCATGATACTCCCGACAGGCTGAGGGAAATGGTTCAGGCTCAGATTGACAAAGCTAATGAAGGCTTTCCCTATAATTACTACAATACATGTCCTCATTATGATTACATTATTTTAGGCTACGGCTTATGCAGCAACGGGATAGTGGGGCTTACAAGCAGTAAAATTCCGATGGTGGTTCCCAGAGCACATGATTGTATAACTCTATTTTTAGGCTCCAAGGAAAGGTATAAGAGCTGTTTTGAAAAATATCCCGGAACCTATTGGTTTTCTTCAGGCTGGATCGAGAGGGGCTGGCAGCCCAGTGAAATTAAATACAATGCACTTTTGAAGGATTATATCGGGAGATATGGAGAGGATAATGCAGAGTTTCTCATGGAAATGGAACAAAGCTGGATGAAAGAGTACAAAAATGCCGGATTAATTTCCTGGGACTGTTTCAATAATAACGACTATTATAGGGACTTTACAAAAAATTCGGCTGATTTCTTCAAATGGGGTTTTATTGAGATTGACGGCAGTCCCTCTTTAATGGAAAGAATTATTAACGGTGAGTTTAACGGCGATGAAGTGCTTTTTGTTCCGCCGGATTCATCCATAAGCCCGGCCTATGATGACAGCGTAATAAAGTGAGGCCAATGCAAAATCACAGGTATTACAGGAATGCCTGCAGAGGGACAATAAATAAAAGTATATTAGCAGGAGGAAAAATGCCAAAGGTTACAATTAAAACAGATAAAGAATCATATGAACTGCCGGCGGAAAACGGTCAAAATTTGCTTGAACTCCTCAGGATGTCAAATATAGAGGTCAATTCTACATGCAACGGAAATGGTACCTGCGGTAAGTGCAAGGTGAAAATTTCATCAGGAACGCTTCCCGCCGCATCTCAAAATGAGATAAAAATACTGGGCACCAAGGCCGTGGAGGAGGGATACAGGTTTTCCTGCGGCTGCAGGGTTGAAGCAGATATGAAAATAATCCTCCGGGATACCGGGTCTCAGGCACAAATAGTAGTTGAGGGCAGGCAGCGGCAGATAACATTGTCGCCCATAGTAAAAAAAGAAGTCAGGACGCTTGAAAAACCTGCTTTGTCAGACCAGACCGCCGATTTTGAGCGGGTTTTGGGTGACCTGGCTGCAGACGGTTCAAATCTGGAACTCATAAGAGTTCTTCCGGGTCTGATCAGGCAGAATAATTACATGATTACACTGATAAAATCCGGAAACAGGCTGCTGGGGGTTGAAACAGGCAATACGGCCAAAGCTCTCTATGGTGTGGCAGTGGATATTGGGACCACTACGGTAGCGGCATATTTATTGGAGCTGAACAGCGGCAGAAGGGTGGCTGTGCGTTCATTCCTGAATCCTCAAAAAACCTTCGGCGCAGATGTTATTTCAAGAATCAAGCATACCAACGATAATGACAAAGGGCTTGAAGAACTGCACTTACTGATAACCGGAAAACTGAATGCCTGTATAAAAGAGCTGTGCCGGGAAGCTGATATATCAAATAGGGATGTATATGCAATAACTTTTGCGGGAAACACTACAATGCTGCATTTTCTGCTCAAAGTCCCGGCAAAAAATATTGCCGCCGCTCCGTTCATACCCGCCATAACCTCAATGCTTAAAATAAATGCAAAGGAATTGAACTTTGAGATTAATCCATTCGGAATTGCGTGCATACTTCCTTCAGTTTCGGCCTACATTGGTTCAGATACCGTAGGAGCCGTGCTTTCAACCGGAATGTACCGGCAGGCGGAAATGTCTCTTATGATTGATATAGGTACAAACGGAGAAATAGTGCTCGGAAACCGGGATAGACTTTATGCTTGTTCCTCGGCTGCAGGTCCTGCATTTGAAGGGGCCAATATCAGAAACGGCATGGGCAGTGTAAGCGGGGCAATCAACAGTATTACACTTGAAGCGGGGGTAAAGTACACCACAATTGGGAATGTCAGGCCTGTAGGAATCTGCGGCACAGGTATAGTCGACGGTGTTGCCCAATTGCTTAAAGCAGGCATAATAGATGAAACCGGAAGACTGGATACCGGGTGGGAGCCGGATTCGGAACAGCTGGCGGGTCTGGCTGAAAACATAACAACAATTGAGGGTATGAACATTTTTGTGCTTGAGGAGGATATTGTGATTTCACAAAAAGATATCCGTGAGCTTCAAAACGCAAAGGCGGCAATTGCTGCCGGAATTCATATACTTGTAAAGCAAGCGGGTATCAGCTTCAGCGATATTGAAAATGTTTACCTGGCCGGCGGTTTCGGCACTTATATAAATACTGACAGTGCAATTCAAATAGGGCTTATTCCGGCAGAGCTCAAGGGGAAGATACAATCGGTCGGAAATGCTGCCGGACAGGGCGCAATTGAAGCCCTGCTGTCAACGGAAAGTTTTTCAGACGCCGGGGTTATCAGTAAAAAGGTAAAGTATATAGAACTTTCGGCTTCAAAGGAGTTTAATGACTGCTATGTTGACTGTATGATGTTTGAATAAATTGCTTCACATAGTATTAAGGGTGATCAGAAAATCATATCCTGAAGTATTAAAATTAACTTATCCCTTTTAAAATTTCAGTACCGGTTGCTACTTTAATGTACGGGTACACAAATTTCACAATAATGATTATTAACAATTTGGACTATATACCTTTCGATGATTGGTCTAGCTTCATCAAATTGATATCCCTGCCTTATTAATTCTGGAAAAATATCAATCCACGCTTTTTTAACTGCTTCTACTGTATGATTTATTTTAAAAACAGCATATTTCCCTCCAGCAATATTACCTTCTCTTACATAGCTGTCAGTTACTGAATAGTCGTTTGAAACAACAATGCAGGTATCATACCGACAGTTTTCAGGTTTAGTATTTTCAGGATTATCCAGAGCAATTCCAAGGATTATAGATTCGTCATTAAATAAATGGTTGAATTTTGCCCATTTTTTTAATTCTTCCATTGTTTGCACATTGTTAATTCCATAAGGGCCAATCTGCCTTATATAAGCAATCCGATATGCTGGCATCTTTTCAATTATAATATCCACAATTTGTTTTCTTTACCTCCTTTAAATAATAAATAACTTTTTCATTACAAGGTTACCACGCTTTAAAATGGAAAGCAATTGCAAAAATCTGCTCATGCCCGAATACTATACCCTTCAGGAGGTACGTAGTTCGGAATGGAATTCCCCGAACCCAACGCAAAACCGCCGTGATTAATGGAATATCCTACAACCTCCGTGACAATCTCTTTTATCTCCTGTTCGCTTTTTCTGCATAAATGGTCGGTGTCCACTCCGCCAAAATTTCCGATGCGTTCTCCATAAGAATTAACCCATATGGAAAAAAGGGCGATCTGATCCTCGTTTGAATGCTTTGCATCTATTCCTGCAACGTTTTATTATATTCTCCGTAACATCGAAGATTTTTCCGCAGGAATGCAGTAAAAACGGCTTATTGTGTGAATGAACCAGATCAATTACCCTTTTACCGGTCCGCCGATGGCTTTCATTTCCTCGGGAATTTCCTCTCCGGGCAATTTTGCCGCATCGACAATATTGTTATAATCAGGTATAAACTCTCTCACTAAAATTCCCCTTTCACCATGTAATATTTCTATCATAATGCACATTCGGCAATATAGTATATATACATCCCTGCTTATTTCCTTGCAGTTTTTGACCTCTTGAGCTCTCCGGGCTGATATCCTCTTACTCTTTTAAACTTCCTTCATCCACAATGCAGGTCACATTGTTGTGCAGCCACAAATAATTTGCAGGATATTTGGAGCTGAGCTGTCCTCTCAGGAAATTTTCATAGGCTTCCTGCTTGTCCTGACCTGTCACAAGAAATAAAATCTCTCTTGAAGCTAAAATATCCTTTATCCCAAGGGTGTACCCTTCTGTTACCCGGGTGGAATTTGACACAAGCATGGAGTGGGTCTGTGTTTTGGTATCCAAACGGGCCTTGTGCATGAAGGGGTTTATTTCTTCCTGCGGTTCATTTAAACCTAAATGCCCATTTTTCCCGAGTCCTAAGATACAGCAGTCAATCCCTCCGTTTTGCATCAGCAGTGCGGAAATCCTCTGGCACTCATACTTATCATTCTGCTCTTTTGGATTAAATGAAATGTATCTGTCTTCTGAAATACCAAGAGGTTTTAAAATGTGTTCTGAAATATAGTATTCACATGTAGCGGGATTATTTCTTTCAAGGCCGGACCATTCGTCCAATTTGATTATTTTCAGCTTGCTGACATCCAGCTTCTCTTCTGTAACACGCTTTACGAACTCTCTGTAAGCCTCTAAAGGTGATGAGCCTGTGGCTATGCAAAACATTGCGCCGGGTTTTTCTCTCAAACATTTTATAAGGATTTCACAGGCCTGCTTACTCATGTCGTAATAGTTATCTGTTTTAACAATGTTCATATATATGCTCCATTCATAATAAATTAAGTACATTAATTATATAATGCAACCTTCAATAAAATCAATAGTATAAATAAATAGTTAAGGAGGTTAAATAACTTGAAAAACTTTATTGTACAGCGTGATTAGATGAATATATGCTATGTAAGCAGGTGTATAAACATATGATTTTGATAATTTATTAACAAGTTTATATAAATAAATTTGTAAGCAAAAAACATGTTGACAAATAAATTTGTACGGTATATATTTAAGGTACTTAATTAATTAATTTTGTGAGGTTGTTTATGGCTAAATATGATTCGTCACATCTTAAAAATATGAATACCAAACTTGTATTTCAGGAGTTCAGAAACAATGAAAGCATCTTTATAAATGAAATATCCAGAAATACAAAAATCAGTGCTCCTACTGTAATTAAAATAGTAGATTTTTTGCTGGAGAAGGAGCTGATAACAGAGCATAGCTGCGTGAACACTTCTGTGGGCAGAAAGCCAAACATGCTCAAGATAAACAATGACAAGTATTTTTCCATTGGTGTTATCTTCGAAGGGGAATATTTGATTTTGGGAGTAGTTGACCTGAGCGGAAATATTATAAATTTCCTTCAGGTGAGGTGTGGACAAAACTTCGAGACTTCACTTTTCTTAAACATTGACAGACTTCTTGAAATGAGCAGGAAGGACACAAAAAATCTAATTGGGATCGGGATTGGAATACCATGCATTTTTGATGAAGAAACAAGAGAAATTACAGCACCGCTTATAGGAATTGAGAACCCAAAATATTTTGGCGGCACAATAGATGCTATTTCTCAAAAATACAATGCTAAGGTAATTGTTGACAATGACTTAAACATCCAGGCCTTTGGTGAATTTTTCCACCTGAAGCTGCCTGCGGCTGAGGATTTGATTTACATCTCTTTAGGTACGGGCCTTGGTGCCGGGGTGATTATTAACGGCGAGGTCAGAAAAGGCAAGGATAATATCTGCGGAGAAATTGGATACATGATGTTTGAGTATACCGAGGAGAAGATAAATTCCGGATGGCTGGAAGATAAAATCAATCTGAATAAAATCAAGGAAAATTTCGGGATATCCGACGACTCAGGTGACGAGGCAGACAAGGCGGGGGCCATTGAGTATGTTTCCAAATATCTTGCACTTATAATTAACAATATGCTTCTCTGCTATGATGTATCAAACATTGTTCTGGATGGGTACATGTTTGATTTGCTGGGTAATGATTTGCTTTTGGAAATCCAAAAGAGATTGGATAGAATTTGTATTAAAAATATTAAGATTAACCGGCGAAGCGTTGTTTCCCCCGGGATACTTGGCGGAGCACTGCTTGCCGGCAACTTATGGCTTGAGGAGGTTTTTAAGTAGGGAGACCTCAACTATTTAATTGAAAAGAGTGATCATTATTTTAGATAAATTTTCGGGAAATGACATAAATTTTAAAATCTTTTTAGGTTTTGACGGGTTTATAGATAAAATTTATAAGCCAATTAAAACAAAAACCAGTGATATTACCATCCCCTTTCGTACCATGACCGAATTTTCCAGATATTTTGGTGAGAAGTCTGACAAGAGCTGCAGTATAGACCTTGAAGCAATGCAGGAGAAGATTGGAGGCAACATGCCAATCGTTGCAAACGCTTTAGCCAATCTGGGGTGTGAAGCTATTTGCCTTGGGGCCATGGGTTACCCTGAGATTGAGCCCATGTTTACAAACATGAACCCGAACTGTACGCTGATTTCTGTCACAAACCCAGGCTACTGCTATGCTCTTGAGTTTGAGGACAGCAAATTGATGCTTGCCACCAACACTCACATAGATTCTCTTAACTATCAAAAAATTATAGACTCGGTTTCGGAAGTTTCACTTATAAAATATTTTGAGCAATGTGATGCATTTGCATTTTTAAATTGGGGAGAGCTTATTAACAGCAATGATATTTGGGAAAATATTTTAAGGCGCATAATTCCACAGTGTAAATTTGACAGTAAAAAGTTAATGCTGATTGATTTCTCGGATTTTTCAAAGCGTGAGAGCTATGATGTACAAAAAATGCTTGAACTTCTTGAAGGCTTCTCAGAGATTTTTGATATAACCGTGAGTGTTAACGAAAATGAGTTTGGCCTTCTGGTGGAAAAACTGGATCTGGGACAGTATGAAGACAGGTCTGACATACAGCTGACTGTTCTGGCGGACAGGCTGAAATGTAAGAACTTTGTGCTCCATCTATTGGACACAACAAAATATGTTAGGGATTGCCAGGTTTATTCCCAGGAGAAGGAAGTAATCAAAGAGCCGAGAATTATAACCGGCGGCGGTGATAACTTTAATGCCGGTCTATTGTTCGGTCTATTGATTGGTCTGGATATTGAAAATGCCATCCGCGTTGGAGCCGGACTTTCTTCCCTATATGTAAGAGATGCTGAAAATGTAAGTTTTCATAAATTAAAAAACTATTTATTAGAAGGGGATGTACTATGAAGAATGTAACCAGAAAGTTAAAAATTGCAATCATAGGTGCAGGAAGTGTTTCCTTTTGCCCGACAACCGTGTCGGATATTTTGAGAAATGACTCAATCAGAACTGCGGATTTAGAGCTTGCACTTATGGATATAAACCAGGAAGCCCTGGACATCAGTTGTGATTTCTGTATGAAACTAAAAGAAAAGCACAATCCTGATGCCAAAATTACATCAACCTTAAATTTAAAAGAAGCTCTTAAGGGTGCTGACTTTGTAGTAACTGCAATTGAAAAGGACAGGTACTTTTATTGGTCACAGGATTTTCACATTCCACGCAAGTACGGATTTAGGCAAATTTATGGGGAAAACGGAGGCCCGGGAGGAATGTTCCACACCCTGCGTAATTTAGGGCCGATGCTTGAGATTGCAAAAACCATGGAAGAAGTTTGCCCCGACGCCTATCTTCTAAATTATACAAACCCTGAAGCAAAGCTGGTGGAGATGATATCAAAAGCAACAAAAATAAAGGTTGTTGGACTTTGCCATGGCGAACAAATGGGAGTTGACCAGGTTGCTAAGTTTTTAAATATAGACAAATCTGAGCTGGAAACAGAAGTTTGCGGACTGAATCATTTTGGTGTAATTACAAAAATTGTCCACAAAAAAACAGGAGAGGACCTGTATCCGGCTCTCCGTGAAAAGGAGCGCCAAATGGAGAAACTGGCCCATTGGGATGAGTATGCTCTATCCAGAATCATGTTAAGGCTATACGGAGTTTGGATGTATCCGGGTGCCAACCACATTGGTGAATACATCGCATGGAGCGACCAATTTTTAGCTTCGGCGCAAATGCAATACTTCTATGATCCGGCATCAGAACAGCCCTGGTCAGACAAAGAAAATGAACCGTTGGAGTTTATTTACTCCATCGCCGGGCGCAACTGGGAAAAGGATATGTTTAAAAATGAGAAAAAAGATATTTTTAAAGATGCTTTTGATACCGGCAATAAATTCACACAAAACCACGAGTATGGAGTACCTATTATAGAAGCCATAGCATTTAATAAACCTCTTAAAGTCGGTGCCGTCAATGTAGTCAATAACGGCTACGCTCCGAATCTTCCCGATGGAATGGTTGTTGAGATCCCTGCCATGGTTGATGGAGAGGGTATCCACCCACAGAAAACTCCAAAGATCCCTGTTGCTATTGCAGCCATGATAGCTACCCAGGGTGCCATTACAGACCTGCTGTATGAGGCGTATGTAGAAAAAAGCCGCTACAAATTGCTTCAGGCTGTCATGCTTGATCCCACAGTGTCCAACTATAGCAATGCTGTTCATATGATAAATGAAATGTTTGAAAAACAAAAGGATATTTTGCCGGACCTCAAATGGTAATTAAAATAGTTTACAATTTTTGGAAACATAACAGTAAGTTTTCAAATTACAAAAAATGTTTAAATGGAGGTTTTTATGAAGAAATTATTATCGATCGCAGCCCTGGCAATAGCTTCTACTCTGATGCTTACGGCGTGCGGCGGCTCTGGGCAAGCAGAACCGTCCGTATCGTCAGGTACATCAACCGCAGCGGAAGACGTTACTCAAGTAAAGACAGATTTTAAATTTATTACTGCTATGTCTGATGAAAGCCGCACAAATGTTCTCAACGCAGTGATTGAAAAATTAAAGCAGAAATATCCGAAGGTTGAGTTTATTAACGACTCCGGCGAAGACTACAACAACAAGGCCAAGCTTGCCTTCAGCTCAGGAGAGGGTTATTCGCTGGTGCTTACCGATGATTTGGGCCTTACTGCCTTACGTGAAGCCGATTATTTGCTGGATCTTTCACAATATGTAAAAGAGAAAGGCTGGGTTGACAGGCAATTACCCGATTCCACCAATTTTTACAATCAAAGAACTCCCGACAAAGCCTATACGGTTGGAATGAACTATGCACCTGTGATTGTATATTACAATAAAGATATTTTTGAAAAATTAAACCTGAAAATACCCACAACCATTGATGAATTTGAAAATGTAATGAAAGTTGCAAAAGACAATGGTTACATCGGTGCGGAAAATTGCAAGGACAATATTAACGGCTGGTTCATTCAAAGCCTTGTACAGAACAAAGCTCCTTTCCAGGATGTACTCAACTGGTATTACGGACAGGAATCCAGTGAAAACATGAAAAAGGCTTTCATTGAATCGGAGAATTTAGTTAAAAAGTGGTCCGATGCCGGATATTTCCGGAAGGACTACATCGGTATTGACTATGGCGATGTTCCGTCCCTCTTTGGGAAAGGCGAATCTGCAATGTCCCTTGATGGAAACTGGTTCCTGGGGGATTACGAAAAAACCGGTCTGAATGTTGGTATTTTTGCATTCCCGGGTGTTACGGATAACAAAACTCCGAATTATATCATCAATCCGGTCGATGCTGCCTTTGCTGTCAGCAAACAGGTTAATCCGACCCAGCTTGCTGTCGCCCTGGATTTTATTGATACCATGCTAACTCCGGAATTTGCAGAACAATGGTTGGCTGTGGGCTCAATACCATCTGTGAAATATGATTACAGTAAAACTGATGTATCACCGCTCACAAAGGAGCTGCTTGAAACAATTGAAGATACAAAGAGCGGTTTTTATCTGGACAATGTCAAGCCGGGTTTCCTGGATGTATTTATAAAACAGACTCAATTGTTCCTGACAGGAGACCAGAGCGCCGAAAAAATGTGGGATAACCTTGATGCTGAATGGCACAGCAAATAGTTTTCTGACTATTCGGGCAGGTATGTGACTGTATATTATTTAGAGAAGAGAAAAAGAATAACATCTTAACTGCCGTGTTCGGACCGGGGATATGTTTTATGTCCCCAGTCTGAAGCATGGGAGCTTTCAGGAGAGAAATCAGGTGATCACATGTTAAATGCCGAGATTTATAAAAATAAACGCCATAACGTCAGAGCGCTGCCTTATATTTTTGTTTTACCGGGCATGCTGTTGTTTGTATTAATTGCAATAATTCCGATTATCCAAACAATATTACTGAGCTTCACTGATTGGAACGGTGTGACTACACTTGCTAAAATTAATTTTATTGGAATTGAAAACTATAAAGGTACGATAACGAGCCAGGAATTTATCATGGCTATAAAAAACAATGTCCTGTGGGCAGTGGTCTCTGTCACAATTCCAATTGCAATAGGACTTGTACAGGCATCGGTTATTGTAAACAGTGATGTAAGGTTTAAAAATCTTTTCCAGCTTCTGCTCTTTCTGCCGCAGATTCTTTCCAGTATGATTATGTCTATAATGTGGTTGGCAATATATGACCCCGCAAACGGCGTGCTTAACGGCGTGCTGAATGTTATTGGCCTTGACAGCTGGTGCCGGCCCTGGCTTGGTGACAAGGAAACTGCTATTTATGCACTGCTGGTCATGAGTATCTGGACATCCTACGGATTTAATACGGTTATATACTGTTCCGCCATAAGGGCAATTGACAGCTCCTTATTTGAAGCTGCAACCATAGACGGTGCAAATACAATGCAAAACTTTTTCTACATTACCATACCGTCTATTAGAAAAACAACAACAACCTTGTTACTTCTGTCGCTGATTGGCGCCTTTAAAGTTTTTGATCTGGTTTTCCAAATGACGAAGGGGGGACCGGGATATTACACCAATGTGATCTCGTACTATATATACAACAAGGCCTTTATGTCGAATAAAATCGGGCAGGGCTGTGCCGTTGCCGTTATATTAACAGTGCTTGTATTAGTTATATCCAGGGTCTTTTTACACCTGAGAAGGGATGAGTGATAAAAATATGAAAAAGACAAAAACATCATTTGCTTACTTGTTCCTGATTATTTCAAGTATTTTTACAATCTTCCCTATGCTTTTCTTATTGAACCTCTCTTTTAGAGTAAAAGAAGACCTGATTAGAGAGGGCGTACTTGCCCTTCCCAGGGTCTGGCATTTTGAAAATTACAGCAAGGCCTGGAAAACCGGGCACTTTTCAACTTACTTTTCCAACAGTATTATTATCTCTGCATTATCCATACTGGGTGTTCTGATACTTGCAGTATTAATTTCATATGCCATGGTGTATTATAAATTCCCGGGCAAGGAGATTGTTAACATTCTTATTTTAATCGGGTTGATCATTCCTTTTGAAATAATAATCATTCCCTTGTTTTTTAATATGAAATTTGTTGGGCTCCTTGGAACCAGGGCACCGGTTTATTTAACGCATATCGCACTTAATATTCCGTTTTCGGTGTTCCTGCTCAGGGGTTTTATCAAGGATATTCCGGTGTCCCTGGTGGAATCCGCCAGAATTGACGGAGCCCGGGAGATAACCGTGCTGTATAAAATCATTGTTCCTGTCATCAGGCCCGCACTTGTTACCATCATTATTTTAATATTCATGTGGACCTGGAACGATTTTATGCTTTCAAATATTATGTTAAGAGATGACAAAATGAGAACTTTACCTCTCGGCTTGAGTTTCTTTAAGGGTAAGTATACAAGAGACATCCCTCTTACCTCGGCTGCAAGTACAATCATGATGACCCCTGTGCTGCTGCTTTACCTGATATTCCAAAAACATATGATAAAGGGCTTGACAATAGGTGCAGTAAAGGAATAAGAAAAAACGCACTGCGTATTTGCGCCGGTGCGTTTTTTAATGGAAAATTTTATGTGGCGAATTATGCAGCAATTTCAATGGAGAGGATTTTAGACATGAGAGATCTACAAAAAATAATTAATCAGATGTCATTGGAAGATAAATTATCGGAAATCACACAGCTATACGGGAATATTGAAAATGGAGACGGGGACAGAGAATTGATGGGTATCGACTACCGGTTTGAGACAGATGAGCACCTGGAAGACAATACCGGATCCATCCTGGGTGTTTCGGGAGCAAAGGTTTTAAAGGCCGCTCAGAAGAGACATCTGGAAAAATCCAAACACAAAATACCCCTTATTTTCATGCACGATATCATACACGGCTACAGGACAATTTTTCCTTCACCTCTTGCCATGGCCTGCACCTGGCAGCCCGGGCTTATTAAAAGATCTGCGGAAATTGCAGCCAGAGAGGCTGCTGTTTCGGGCATACATGTGACTTTTTCGCCCATGTGTGACCTGGCCAGAGATGCAAGATGGGGCAGAGTCGTTGAAACAAGCGGTGAAGATGTGTATTTGAACGGACTGTATTCCAGGGCTTATGTTGAAGGATACCAGGGAGACAGCATTGCTTCAAAATTTAAGATTGCGGCATGTGCAAAACATTTTGCGGCTTACGGTATGGCTGAAGGCGGCAGGGATTATAATACAACCGAGGTAAGTGAATATACATTGCGTGAGCATCACTTTCCCGCCTATAAAGCTGCTGTTGTTGCAGGTGCAAAAATGATGATGACCTCCTTCAATGCTCTGAATGGGATACCTGCTTCCGGAAACAAGTGGCTGTTCCAGGAGGTTCTACGCAAGGAGTGGGGCTTTGAGGGAGTTGTTATTTCAGACTGTACAGCCATTGTTGAGCTTATACAGCACGGCTATGCAGAAGACGGGGCCGAGGCGGCAAAAAAAGCAATTGATGCCGGCGTTGATATAGAGATGGTATCGACCACTTATTACAGGAATGCCAAGAAGCTTATCGAAGAGGGCAGGCTTACCGAAAGTCAGATAGATCAGGCTGTTCTTCGTGTGCTGACGCTGAAAGAGGAACTGGGACTGTTTGATAACCCCTACAAGGATGCAGATGAAGAATTGGAGAAGAAATATATTCTCTGTGATGAACATAGAGCAGAGGCGAGGCGCATTGCCCGTGACTCAATGGTGCTGTTGAAAAACGACGGGGTGCTGCCTCTTGCAAAAAATATAAAAAATATAGCGCTGATCGGCCCTCTGGCTGATTCCAGAGAGATGCTGGACACTTGGTCCGCTTATGGAGAAGAGAATGATTGCATAACTTTAAAAGAGGCCTTAACCGGACAAGCAGAGATAAGATATGCAAGAGGCTGCGGAATCACAGACTTTGACGATTCGGAGGTTAACGAAGCCATTGCGCTAGCAAATGACAGTGATATCATCATTTTGGCACTGGGCGAGGAACCCTTGATGAGCGGTGAATCCGGGAGCAGGCTGCAAATCGGCTTGCCGGGCTATCAGGAGACCTTGGCAAAAAAAATATTTGCAATTGGCAAACCGGTCATAATTATTCTGTATAACGGCAGACCTCTTGCAATCCCAGGCCTTGACAAAGAGGCAAATGCCATACTTGAAGCCTGGTTCCCCGGAACAGAAGGAAACAATGCGGTCTGTGACATTCTTCTAGGAGAGCATTCTCCAAGCGGACGGTTGACCATGTCATTCCCGTATGCCCTGGGCCAGTGTCCCATCTACTATAATCGCTATAGCACTGGCAGACCGGCTGAAGACGTTTACAATTCCGGCAGGTTTACTTCAAGGTATATGGACGGGCAGAGTGTTCCCCTCTATCCGTTCGGACATGGCCTGACCTATGCAAATTTTAAGTATGACCGGGTAGTTTTAAGCCAAAATAAAATGGAGAAGAGTGAAACCATTGCGGCCAGCTGTAAAATTAAGAACACCGGCAAAATTTCCGCTACAGAAACAGTTCAGCTTTATTTGAGGGACATGTCAGGCAGTCGTGTACGGCCCATAAGAATGCTGAAGGGCTTTGAACGGGTAACACTGAAAGCCGGCGAGGAAAGGGAGGTAAGCTTTGAGATCAATGATGAAATGCTGAAGTTTAACACCCTTGAAAACGGATATTCTTCAGAGCCCGGAAGGTTCAGGGTTTACATTTCCAAAGATACGTCAATAGAAGAGTATGCCGAGTTTGAGTTAATGGGGATTAATCCCGTTTAAAATGGAGCAAAACAGTTGAATAGATCCATGTAATGATTACCGCACATTAAGTTAAGACTAAGTGCGGTAAGTAAATCCGGGACTGCCAGATTGGATGTCGGTATGACGGAATCATACTCTGCCGAAGGAAAAGCAATTATTCCGGTATATAAGAATGATACCAATTATTTAGTGCTCCATAAATCCGGAGAGAAGGATGCTGAAAAATCCAAAATATACTTTAAGCTGAAATAAAGCATTTTATATGTGCACAATTGTACCGGATAAGTGCTGCAAAATTAATACCGAAACATACGGCTAAGTTTATTGGTACCGTTGGAGGGCATTGCTGGGCCACAAGCTGTTGGTGCCGTGATGATATCTGTTCAGCTGCAGCAAAAAAGCGTTGTCTTCATAAAAAAAGGCAGCGCTTTTTTACCGGTATAACTATAACCAGCCATTATAATGATTTTTCTCCGCTTTACAAAAGTCCATTTATGCCTTTCCGATTAGTTTCTTTAACCTTCCTCCAAGAGAGGTGCTTTTTCGTTCTCTCCAATTGGTGATACTTCTGTCGACCTCCTGGAAGTGTCTGTCAAGTTTTATCTCAAGTTTTCTTGAGCTGTTTTCAACACATGCCCCCAGCTCGAGCTTTGATTTATGTATCTCTTTTGATAGCTGCTCCCTGGTTGACAGGAGCTCTGTGGATATATTATTAAAAACCTGTTCCTTCATATTGTTAAGCGCGTCGATAATTGCTGTGAGCTCGGTGCTGCTCAATTGTGAAGCAGCATGGCCCATGACCGCGGGCAATTGAGCTTCATTAAGCTGGGCGGACGAATTTAAAGCTATCCCCGGAGAACTGTCCTTTATGATATGTTCATCTTCCAGTATCTTTCTTATTGCTTTAAGTTCGAGTCCCTGATCGCGCATATCCTTTATCTGGTACATGACATTAGCCAGCTCTGTGGTATAAAATCTTCTGCCTCTGCTGTCCTTGGGGATTTTCAGCCCGAACTCCTTTTCATAAAATCTTAAAGCATGATCAGTTATATTTAAACATTCGCTTAATTCTGTTATAGAATACCGATCCTTTAAAATATCCATATAAAATTCCTCCTGACAAATCCTTCTTCATTTGTAGAACCGGTATTTTAATCCGGCGCAAATTGTTTCATATGAAGATAGTAGCATATCAGGGGCCCTATGTAAAATATTTACAGGCCATTTCGCATTATTTCCAGCACAGCCTCCATGTCCGAGGGCAGTTCAGCATTGAAGATAACTTCCTTACGGGTTTCAGGATGAGCTATTTTGGTAATGTGGGAATGGAGAGCCTGGCGGGAAATCAACAGGCCTGTATTTTCAGAATAAAGTGTGTCTCCATATATGGGAAACCCCATTGCCTGGCAGTGGACTCTGATCTGGTGTGTTCTTCCGGTTTCCAACTTAAATCTAAGTAAAGCTGCATTATGCGGAGGAAAACTCTCCATGACCTCATAATGTGTTACCGAAGGAGCTCCCGTATGGGAGATATGCCTCAGCATAATGCTTCCGGGCTTTCTGTCGATTGGCAGATCAATGGTTCCGGCTGTGGAAGGGGGTATACCCTGTACAATGCCCAGGTATTCCTTTTCAAAAATTTTTGCCTTCATCTGCCGGATAAGTGCCTCCTGTGCAAATTGATTTTTTGCAAAGATAATAATACCGGAGGTTTCTCTGTCCAGCCTGCTGACAGGTCTGACTTTTTTAGAAATGCCTTTTTGCTTCAGGTAATATACAATCCCGTTTGCTATTGTGGAGTCAGAATGGCTGCTGGTAGGGTGTACCACAATTCCGGACTGCTTGTTCAGCACCAGGAGACAGTTATCCTCGTAAATTATATCTATGGGAATGTCCTGTGGTTCGATATACTCGCAGTCTTCTTCAAGTTCGAGTTCAACTCTGATCTGATCGTTTTCTTTTATAATGTAATTTACGTGAACAGCTTCATTGTTTACATAAATTTTATTTTGAAACTTCAGTTTCTTAACCAATCTTCCGGATATTTGCAGTCTTCCCTTCAGAATGTATTTCAGGGGCCTGCCCGCATCGGAAATATCAGCTCTGTGTTCTAAAATCATAATTTCCTCCATGAATAAGCAGCTGTAATAAAACTTCTACAGCTATTATACAGGCATTAAATAATTAGCTCAACTTTATATATTCATTTCAAAAAAACAAGGATCAGGTTTTAGGTATTTTAAAAAGCATAAAAATTGCAGAATTCGAATAGCACATAAGTCGACTTCCAATTTGAATAAAATTTTGTTCAATTACAATTAAATGCTTATTTATTGCCTTTAAAGCTAGCTACCGGCTTCAAAATGGTATATAATTCTATTAAAAAGCTAATTTTTATTTATACTGATACGAAAGAGGAATGGTTGATGGATTTTAAAATAAGGGAATATTTGAAACAGCACTTTGAAATTGAGGACAGGGTGATTGAACTGGCTGAGCAGGCGGAAAAAGACGCTCAGAAGGTTTTTGAAAGAATAGAGAATACCAAACAGATAAACCAGTTAAAAGTAATCAAGGCAATGCAGGACAATAAACTCAGCGATTCACATTTCAACGGAACTACCGGCTACGGTTATGATGACAGGGGAAGGGAAGTTCTCGACAGTGTGTATGCAAATATTTTTGGTGCGGAAGATGCACTGGGCAGACATCAGATAGTCTCAGGTACACAGGCTCTGGCACTGTGCCTTTTTGGCAATCTCAGACCGGGAGACCAGCTGGTGGCTGTTACCGGCAAACCCTATGATACATTGGAGGAAGTAATAGGGATCAGAGGTGAGAACTGCGGTTCTCTGAAGGAATTCGGAGTCAATTACAGACAGGTGGAATTAAAACCTGACGGGAAACCTGATCTGGAACAAATACGCAGGGTTGTCACGCCTTCAACAAAAATGGCAATGCTCCAGCGCTCAAGAGGGTATTCCTGGAGAGATGCATTGTGCATTGAAGACATAAAAAGTGTTATAAGCACTGTCAAGTCCATAAACAGTTCAATAATTGTCATGGTTGACAACTGCTACGGGGAATTTGTAGAAGAGGTTGAACCGATTGAGGCGGGAGCCGATATAATAGCGGGCTCCCTTATAAAAAATCCTGGAGGCGGACTGGCTTTGACAGGGGGCTATATTGCAGGCAGGAAAGAGCTGGTGGAGCAGGCTGCCTTTAGACTGACATCTCCGGGACTGGGAAAAGAAGTCGGAGCTTCACTGGGCAATAACAGGCTGATGTTCCAGGGCCTGTTCATGGCACCTCATGTTGTAGCCGAAAGCTTGAAGGGGGCGGTGTTCTGTGCTGCCCTTATGGAACGTGCCGGCTTTGAAACACTGCCTTCAGTCGATGTCAAAAGAAGTGACATAATTCAAGCTGTAAAATTCGATAACGAACAAAGCCTCATAGCATTCTGCCAGGGTATCCAGAAGGGTTCACCGGTGGATTCCTATGTAACACCCCAGCCCTGGGAGATGCCTGGCTACGATTCCCCGGTTATAATGGCGGCGGGAGCCTTTGTTCAGGGCTCCTCCATAGAGCTCAGCGCCGATGCGCCAATAAAGAGTCCGTATATAGCGTATGTGCAGGGCGGTCTGGTATATGAGCATGTAAAGCTTGGAAATATCATAGCGCTGCAGAAATTGTTCAATAGCAGGGAAAAATAGCCGCTGCGGAAATGGAGTTGTACATGAGTGTTTTTAAAAAGCAGAGTGTCAGAATAGGAACCCTCATAGCAGGTGTATTTTTGTTAATATACCTTCCGGCGCTGTTATTTATCATATAT
>JAFABO010000024.1 GCA_023426005.1 Bacillota bacterium
ATTCCCGACCATTTTCCCTCCACTCCTCTCTTTTGCTGTTGTGTCTCTCTTTTGATTTATCTAATGTAATATGTATTCTATTAGTTCGTGATTTAGAATATTTTTCTAACTTATTTTTTCAACTGTACAATTAATTAAGAAAATCACATCAAGATAAATAAGTCAAACTCACTTCCTTAAAGCAAATTACTCCATACTCCAATTATCATTCGCCGTATAGTCCAGATCTATTGCTAGTTAGAATGAAGGAACGCAGCTATACCAAATTAATACAATCTTTTAATATTATATTACATAATTATTAAAATGGAAATCTTTTATTCTACAAAAAATTTAGTTATTTTATATTGCTATATAACAAAAAACGCAGTGGCATCCTGAATAATGCCACTGCGTTTTTTTGACCCTCCGGATTTCTCCCGGCTTGTTAACTTCTGGAGTATATTATGTATACCATTGAGGCCGCCTCAGCCCTTGTCACCTTTGATGCGGGATTGAGCATGTTGTCACTTCCCACTATGTACCCCGATCTCACAAGAGTGGAAACCGCGGCTTGTGCATAGCTTGATACTTTTATCCCATCTCCGAACTTCCCTATGTCGGACATTGTCCCTGTTTCCAGTTTACAGCCTGCGACTTTTAAAGCCTTTGCCGTCAATACCATCATTTCCTGTCTGGATATTTCTTTTTCAGGGTCAAACTTATTATTTCCTGTACCGCTTGTGATTCCAAGGACTTTTGCAATACCGATGGCCTCATAGTCACCACGGTTTTTGTCAATATCCGAGAAGTTTGATGATACTCTGGCTTTTAATCCCAGTGAAGCAACCAGCCAATTCAGGAATTCCCCTCTGGAGATGGTTTTCTTTGGAGAAAAGTTCTTTTCCGAAGTACCTGCAACAATTCCCTTTGAAGTCAGAACTTCTATTGGTTTTTTAGCCCAATTTACCTTATCAATATCATCAAAACTTTTTACCGTATATTCAACGGTAAATTTACCTGTGACGGTGGTTTTAAAATCAACGGTGTTTTCCCTTGCGTTATACCTGCCGCCAGGCACGGGTGTTTTCCTGCCTGCCTCATCCACAATGTATACAACCAGATGCTCATAGTTTTCAGCTTCTTCCGCAGTTGGAGCGTAAGGTATTTTTACTGTTATGGTAGCCTCAGGATTATCAAGCTTTACAGCCTTTCCATCAACAGTCAGGCCTATCTCTACCACAGGTTTGACGCTGGCCGCACCTGCCTGCCTCACGGCCTTGATATTCAGCGAAACCTCTGTTTTTCCCGCAATTTCATCCGAAGCAAACAGATTAGTCGGAGCTATTACTGTTGCGATGGGTGTATCGATCCGGATCTTTATATTTTTACTTTGGGTTCCCAGCAACTCGGCCGGAAGCAAAATGGAAAAGCTATCCTCACCCTTGCCGCCAGTGACCTGGAGTCTTAAAGTAGCCGGTTTGTTTTTGGCAATTGCTTCCTTGATACTGTTTGCAAAATTTGCATCCTTAACGGTTTTCACATTATTATTGCCCGTGCCGGCCGATGGTGCATTATTTGCCGCTGAACTGCCCGGAGATGAATTGCTGGAAGATGATCCTCCTGAAGGGGGATTATCCGGCTGATTACCGTCCGACGGCTTGTCCGCTGCCACTGTCAGCTTGTAAAGTTTAACCCCCTTTGGGTTTAGAACCGCTTCCATTGATCCGGTGAAGGTTGAACCGGTTCCGCTCCACAGCTCGGTTGCATCGTATTTCGCAGCGGCCTCCAACCCCAATCTCCGGAAATTCAAAGCTTTTGTTACACTGCTGCTGCTGAAATTAAACACCGCCACATAGGCTGTATTGCCATCCTTCAATACAAAGGTGTCTGCAGCGCCGGTGCCGGAATTCCCCTCCGCTGCCACAAAGGGCTTGCCTAATTTTGCAACGGCATTTACATTTGCATTGGTCAGATACCGTTTTGCCAGTTCCTGTCCTGCCTGGCCTGTGAGGTCATCGCCGTCCAGGAAAACCGTACCGGCCACAACACCAGAGGTGACCCTGCTCATGTTTTCATCAGAAGTATAACCCTCCAGCAGCATATGGTCGGGATCGTTGTACCGGTACAATGTTCCGCTCATCCACCAGCCATAAGCCGCAGAATTCATTGTGTATTCAGTCTCATGTATGGACCCGTAAGAATCGCAGGCAACACGTCTGGCATGTGCGTACTGATACGGAAATACAGGTGAGATTGCAAGACTTATGAACATTGTGCCGCCTATCCTGTCATTTACATACTGCATACCCTGGTTATAGGCCTGGATCCCGGTCTTTACACCAGTGTCATAATGAGTGCCGTTATTGGCTCCCCCCTCGATTGAACCATGCGTAAGAAAGTCCAGCTTGATATATTCAAAACCCGCATTTTTAAACCTGTCTATAAAATAATCTATCCTGGCCCTTGTACCCGGGTGGGTGGGGTCAAGTGCATAAGCTCCGTCAAGCTCCACCGGATTGCCGTTTGAATCCTTCAGCCATATTTCACGGTAATTATAGCCGGTGTTTTCCACCTGTCTTGCGGCATTTTTACCCCAATCCACAAAGGGTGCCCAGTAAATCCCGGCTCTTTGCCCATTATTTTTACAGTTCTGAACAAATTGGGCCAGTTGGGTATCATTCATATTGTCCCAGTAAGAATCCAGGTTGATATAGACAGTGTTGTCATTGCTGAATCCGTTGTTCTGCAATTCGTCATGTATGAAGTTTGATACTCCTATGGCTTTATCCAGATTGATTGAGCTCTGTATTTTTCCCCAGCTGTTCCAGCCAAAGGGAACTCCTCCGTCCCACTCCAATTTTGCCGCCTGTGCTGCGTTAACTTTTGCGAATTCCTCCATACCGCTTCTCCAGTCGGAGTAATAACCTACAAAAATCCCAGGTGAGGTAATGGAATCACCCGTTATCCTTCCGTGGTAGCCTCTATCACGGCTTACCGCTGAAGCTGCTCCTCCGAATGCATACATTCTGTCCAGGGTGTTTTCTGCCCCTTTGAAGGCTATTCCTGTCTTCCAGGTGTCGTGGGTTGCCGAACCCACCACCAGCCCGTTTCTGTTTGCATTATTATAGAAGGCACTTACCTCATAACTCATATCATCCCTGTTTATGGTGCCTGCATTGTACCTGATCCATGCGTCATTGTCAAAGGGTACGAATAATGCCCTGTTGTCATCATAACTGCCTATATCTACACTGCCCGGTGAGTCGGTCATTACAGGGCTCATCCAGTTGGAGGAAAGAGCTGTTCCTTCCAGCGTCACTTCAGCAAGGAAATAGTTATCACCCTCCAATATGAATTTTTGTTTCATGGCCGGATATCCGCTTTTTTCACATGTAATTACAGTTTCATTGCCGTTGGTTACGGCAGTACGCTTAGTGTAATCTCTGCTGGAGATCAGCCTGTAGGTTTGGGCAGAACTGAAGAAACCGGCAATTTTTTTAACATTTTGGTGATAAAAATCTGCTGTTCCTGAATTCAAGTCATATTCCAGCTTTACGTTTCCATTTGTCAAAGTGACTATATGGGGACTTTTGACTGAAGCTTCCATAACCGTGCAGATTTCAATCCTGTCAAGGTTTGGCGCATATCCGCCGGCCTTGCCGAAACGGATCGTATTATCTCCCTGATTAAGCTGTACCGCCACATCTATCCAGGCGGCTTCAGACCAATCCGCATCAGATCGGGGGCACGGAAAGTTCACTGCCGCAAGGCCATTTACACTTATATCAAAGGATCTGTCATCTGAACCTGAGACATAAAATACTTTCATTTTATATTCTCCTGCTTTGCTGACATTAACATGATTGAACTGTACAAAACCATCTCCCAGGTTTCCTGCATGCTTTCCCCCCGAATCTTTTGGGTTGCCGTCAATTGTTGCCCCTCCGGCAATTGTATTCAAATTGTCTTCACCCTCATATGATACAGGCCATTCACTGATTTCAATTTTGTCCAGATTGGGAGCATAATAGTCCGATCCGAATTCTATTGTGTTGACACCTTCATTGAGTTCTACCAGGGTTTCTATTTTGCCCACTTCGGACCAGCCTCCAGAGTTAGGGCAGCTCATTCTTACGCCGGAAGCATTGTTTACATTGACTGTGAAGTAGCGGTCATCGGAACCGGATATATAGTATGCAGTCAGCTTATATGTACCCGCAGCAGCTGCATTTACATTGTTGAACCGCACCGAACCATTTCCGCTGCCGCCCAGATCTCCCACATGCCTTCTTCCCGAATCTTCGGCACTGTCTCCGCTTATGGCTGCACCACCTCCCAGGGTGTTGCCGGACGACTCTGCTTCATAGGAGGTCACCCCCTGTATTACCGATATACTGTCAAGATTTGGGGAATAGCCCGACTTGTTGTCAAACTTGACAGTGTTGCTGCCTTTTACAAGGGCGACGGTTAAATATACAGCTCCCACAGTCTCCCAATCGTCCTCTATAACTGCCGGACATATCAGCCGCATGGCAGGCAGCTCATTTATACTTATATCAAAAGCTCTTTCCGAGCCTGATGCATAATCAACCTTCATCAGGTAGTTTCCGCTTTTGCTTGCATACACATTGGTAAACTTAAGCGAACCGTTTTTATCTCCGCCCAAATTACCTATTTGTACTCCTGATGAAGCCTTGCTGTTAAGTGATATGCTGGCATTGCCTCCCAAAACATTCTGTGAGGACTCGGCCTCATAAACCGTAGCCCTGTTGTCCACCACGATTTTATCAAGATTTGGAGCATACCCGGTTGGATTGTCAAACTTAATTGTATTATTGCCCTGATTTAAAACTGCATTAATGCTTACAGTGCCCACAGCCGCCCAGTCGTCTCCCGACTTTGGGCTGGCAACCCTGATCGGGGCTTCACCGTTGATGGAAACCTCAAAAGCCCTGTCCTCGGAACCGGACACATAGAATATCGTAACAGTATGGCTTCCCCCAACCCTTATATAAACGTTTTCAAAGGATACCGAGCCGTTGCTTGAAGGATCTCCAAGCTTTCCCACCTGTAAAGCATTTGACGCTTTTGCATTCCCCTGTATTTCGGCCCCATTTGACAATATGGCTTTTTCAGCTTCATATGTATCACCGGAGGCGGGTGCAGCCGGAGCGGCTGCGCCGGGTGCAACTGCTATGGCATCAAGGTTGGGAGCCCACCCGGTAACTGCGTTGTCAAATTTCAAGGTATTGGTTCCCGCTCTCAGGCTCACTACTGTTTCCACTTTGCCAATTTTGTCCCAGAACAGGGTTGACGGAGCTGCGACAGGTATAGGAGCACCGCCGTTAACTGAAAGGTTGAAGCTTCTTGTATTGTCCCCCACCGAATACAAGACCGCAACCTTGTAGTATCCATCCTCGTCAACAGTTATATTGTTAAAGGTAAGTGCCTTGCTCCCCAGATTTATAACATATTTGCCCCCTGACGCAAATATATTGTCCTCAATGGTTCCTTCTATTGTGTTGTTGACCTGATCTTCAGCCTCATACAGGGTCCCTTCATATGGGGGATATGGCGGTAAATCCTGTATTGCAGCGGCATTCAGAGTTATTTTATCCAGGTTGGGGCCGTAATCAAAGCTGTAGAATTCCAAACTGTTCTTTCCTTTGACCAGCTCCACTTCTGTTTTAAAAGTTCCGATGGTATCCCAGCTATCCGGTGATGTTGAAGGACAATCCAATTGGATCGGAGTACCGTGGTTTACTATGAGCTTGAAGTTCCTCGGGTCCTTTGTACAATAATAAAGTGTCAATATGTACCTGCCCGGATTTTCTACATTTATGTCACCAAAAATAATTCCCCCTGTCTCGCTGAAATTATTTACCTGTTTTCGGCCCGAGGCCTTTGAATTGTCTGAGGTGCTTCCACCCCCCACAAGTGTATTGCAGGGGGATTCCGCTTCAAATGAAGTTGTTGCGGTATCGATTTCAATTTTATCCATATAGACAGAACCTGAAACCATAGCTATTTTTATTGAATTGGAACCCGCAGCAAGAGTTACGGGAAGAGCTGCCGTCCCTCCCTGCTCGCTCCAGGGGCTGGCGGCCGATATGGCTCCGGATGCTGTTGACGCAAATTCCACCGTCTCGGGTACAGTCCCATTAGCTGTAATTATCCCTATTGCAGCTTCAGTTGTAGCATAGTGGACATAAAGCGAATAATCACCTGCCCCGGTTACATTGACATTGTTTATAATTATATAATCCGCAGCTGCCGACGAAAGTGCAGCTGCTTTACCGCCCGAAGCACCTGTAAATACAATGGAGGTGGAGCTGCCGCCGAGCTCATTGTCCGCAGCCTCTGCTTCAAAAGCCAGAAGCTCCGGGCCGCTGCCCGACACTTCCGCATCAACGTTCATCACAAACCCTGAAAAAGATGTAATTATAAGTGTAAGCATTACAACCCATGAAATCACCTTTCTAAACATGAATACTCCTCCTGTTAATTTTATTTGGAATCCTTTTAACATACCGATAACTTAAAAAGCTTTGACTGGCAAGGACTGAGACCCACATTAAGTACATTCCGGATACTTGCCCTTGTTTTATCCCATAGATCATAACATTCGATCCTCATTGAACTTTTTCCAAACAGTGTTTCCAATCGTATGGATAAATTCATGCTCTCAGCCGTATTAAAATTGAATAGAGCCAGATAGCAGGTATTATCCTCCTCTTTATGCAAATAAACATTTGCCGCAGTACTGTCTTCATTTTCATAAAGAGGTATGAAGGAAACTCCTTTTCGTGCCAGATTATTTACTTCATCATTGAGCAAATATTGTTTGCAGCGCTTCCTGCTGTCTTCGGATGCGATATCCTCACTGAAAAGCAGGACCGTTCCTGCAATAACGGAAGCATTGAACCTGGTCCGTGCTTCCTCCCCGGATATTGGAGGCTTTTTGAAGCTCTTATACAGCACAACATGGTCGGGATCGCTGTATTTATATAAAATGTTGTTGAACCACCAGCCATAGGTCACCGAATTGAGCATGTATTCGCTGTCCTTTATGCTTCCGAAAGCATCGCAGGAAATTCTTCTGGAATGTGCGTACTGATATGGAAACAACGGAGCAATGGAAAGATTAATAAAAAAGTTTCTTCCGATCCTCTCCGGATCCAGCAATCCGGTTATGTGGGACATTCCGTAATTATAGGCCATTGTTCCGGTAGTTATGTCCTTCAGATAATGAACTCCTTCCAGCGCTCCATGGACCATGAAATCCAGCTTGATATACTCAAAACCCAGTTTAACAAAGTATTCCAGCATCAACTCCACACGTTTTGTATTGGCCGGATGTGTGGGATCGATAGCATGGCCTCCATCCAGATCCGGAAGAATTTTTCCGTCCCGGTCCTTGAGAAGAATATCGGAATACTTATACCTGCCTTCCGATCCTTCCACGGGAGTATCAAAATTCTTGCCCCAGAAGGCAAAAGGTGTATAGTAAATACCGGCCTTCTGCCCATTCCTGTTCACGTGCTTCACCGAGCCGGACAGCTGCTCCTTCGACAGGCTTGTCCAGAAGGCATCATAATTTACATAAACTATATCTTTATTGTTAAAGCCCCTGTGCTGCAGTTCATTTTTTATAAAGTCAGAGGTATTGATATACTTCTCATAGTTGATTGTATTTTCGAGAGCAGCCCAGCTGTTCCACCCGAAGGGCACACCTCCGTTCCAGCTTAAAGGGGGAACCAGCCTCGCATTTGCCTTTGCAAACTCAACCAGCCCGGCTTTATAATCAGGGTAAAAGCCTATAAAGATTTTTGATGAGCTGATCAGGGAGCCGTGCACATAGCCGTGAGGTATTGTATCCCGTGTGATTTCACCGGCCGCACCGTTATACACCTTGAATCGGCAAATTTCACCTGTTTCATCGGCATTAACAGCTATCCCGGTCTTCCATACATCGTGGGTCAATGACCCCGCAATAAGCCCTTTTTGTGAAGTCCTGTGGTATACCGCCGTCACCTCATAGCTTTCTTTTGATTTCTCTGCCGGCTTCGATTCGTATCTTATCCATTTGCCATTGTCATATGGAACAAAAAGCACGGCGGTATCTGAATTCCCACCGGGATTTACCGGACTGCTCCCCTTGTTTTCACCGCACACCGGCGCAATATAGTTCGTGGCCAGCTCCTGGTACCCCGAAACAATTACCTGTGTGACGACGAAGGGCAATTCCTCATAGATATGAAAAACCTGCCTGAGACCAGGTTCCCCGTCCGACTTATACTGAATATCAACCTGTATCCCCCTGCCCAACCGGTCTTCTATGTTTTGTTTGTACACATAATACTTTTTGAAATCAGTACTTCTGATCTTTTGATTTTCCAAAGTGGTAAATTCACTATAGAAATTACTGACGACAGGGAGACCGTTATATATTATACTTGATAAGCTGTTTGATTTATTGAATTTGAATGTCAATTGTCCGTTTGCTGCGGTTAATAAACTGTCATTTTCATAATAGATGATCTTATCCGCCATTTTTTACCTCCAGAAAAGTTTCAAAACTAAAGGGTCTACATTTCCGGTAGACCCCCTAATTTTTAATTTTAAAATACTACTTCCACAATTCCATTCTCTTGTTATAGTTGTCAGTGATCACTCTTTCGACTTTTTCAGCCCCTGCAGTGTTTGCATCGGCTACAAACTTATTGAATAAATTAACTGCTTCCCCTTCTGTTTTAGCATATACACATTTTGGAATGGCCTGCTTGTACAAATCATCGATTTTCTGATAGACCAGCGCTTCGGCTGTTCCTCCTGCCGGATTCAAGCCGTCAAACGGAGCTGAATCCCAGGTGGAGTCGCTTAAGTTTTTGAGTGCCATGTTATCCAGATCATTCCTGTTGTATCTTGCAGCCAGATCATATGGGGTTCCGTCTGATCCGGGGCCATTTTTGATGAACCATGTCCATTTTCTGATACCTGTCTCATCTCTGTACTTATTCCAATCCTTATTGAAATTGCCAAGGACTCCCGGCAACGGTACGTGCTTTCCGTTTTCAATATTCCAGGTCTTATCCTGTACACCCCATTGCAGCAGGTACTGTCCTTCCTCACTGGCAAGGAAATTTATGAACTGCATTGTTCTTTCAGGATTTTTGTTTGATTTGCTGATTCCTATGGCATCCCAGCCCAGGCCGCTTCTTGGTCCATATGTGGTGCGTGCGGCATCCACTCCGGGTGCTGTTACCTTATATGGATAGAACTGGCTGTCATCAGATTCTTTCTTAAGAACCGTATTGGCTTCACCAAGATCCCAATATGCTCCCAGGGTTGAGAATACATACCCTCCCGAGCATTTCTGCAGCCACAGCTGCTTCTTGTTTACCGCCCATTCTCTTTCAAGTAATCCTTCAGTATAAAGCCTGTTCCAGAACTTTATAATTTCAACGAATTGAGGATCTTTAAATTCATATCTCAAAGTTCCCGACCCATCATCATAAAACGTTTTCATCCCCCAAGCACCTTTTAATGTGCCAGTTTGAGCTGTCCAGTTCTCAGTCCACATGGTTACCGGGATTGTTTCATGTCCGTTTATCTTGGGATTTTTTTCTTTTACTTTCTTTAGTATGTCTATGTACTCATCGGTGGTGATCGGCTTTCCTCCCGCAGCCACATCAGGTGCAACCTGTGCAAGGACATCCTTTCTCATCATAAATCCGAAAACCGGTTCCTCCTCAAAGCCGTACCAGTTGCTCAGGTAGTAATTTTGTCCGTCCTCACTTCTGGTCTGGTTTAATATGTTGCCATACATGCTCTTTACGTCAGGACCGTATTTATCGATCAAATCATTAAGCGGAATAAAGGATTTTGTGGAAATGTATTTATTCGTAATATCTCCCGATCTATCCATCAGGATTATGTCAGGCAAGTCACCGCTTGCAAGCAGCAGATTCAGCTTTTCATTTGCATTGCCCGTAGGCTGCTGCATTTCCAGTGACACACCGGTTCTTTTGATAATTTCCTTTGAAACATCGTCGTTTCCAAATGGATCCCCTGTGTTTTTATCAAAAAATGTAAGTGTGATAGGTTCAAGACTCTTTTCACCCTGCGAGTCCTCACTTGCAGTACTGACCTTTGCCGGGGAAGCGGTAGCTTCGGCTGCCTTCTGGCTTGAGCCGCAGGCTGTGACCAAGGATGCTGCCAATGCCAGTGCTAAAGCAGAACTGACAGCTCTTTTAAAAATTTTAGACATTTTGTGTACCTCCTTGAAATTATATGATTATTTTCTTACAGGATGTTATTTTTCAGCTCACCTCCTTGAAAAAATTTTTAATGTATCAGGCTTTTACAGCTCCAATCATGATACCCTTTACAAAGAATCTCTGCAGGAACGGGTAGACAAGTATTATGGGCAGTGTGGCCAGTATTGTGGCCGACATCCTTATACTGTCGGCGTTTACAGTGCCTTTATTGGCCGCCGCCGACATTCTGGCACTGAAGGAATTCTGCATTGCCGTGGTATCGTATTGCGTGAGGATCAATACCAGTGTAGCCTGTAAGGTCTTAAGGCTTCTCTTGTTTGTAAAGGCAAACGAATCAAACCAGGAATTCCATTGGTTGATAGCATTAAACAAAGTTATTGTAGCCAGAATAGGCATGCACAGGGGAATGATAATTTTGAAAAATATTATGATATCATTTGCGCCGTCAATTTTTGCCGATTCTTCAAGTTCGGCAGGCAACGACTCAATGTAAGTGATTACCAATATCATATAGAAGACATTTATAATATTCGGGAATATATATACTGCAAAATTGTCAATCAGCTTCATAGAGCTGAGTACCATATAGTAAGGGATCAACCCCCCTCCAAAATACATGGTGAATATGAAGGCCAATTTGATAGGTTTTCTTCCCACAAGGTCACGTTTGCTTAGTGAATACGCTGCCATTGCCGTGCACAATACCGCAATAGGTGCGCCAATTATGGTCCTTAAAACCGTAATGTTGATTGAGCCCACAAACTTCTCATCCAGGAGCAGGGTTATATAACTCTGCAATGAAAACTTTCTGGGAAAGAGGTACAGTCCTCCCCTCACAGTGTCCACCGCATCATTTACAGACACTATAAACACCTGCCAGAACGGGTAAAAGGTAACGATGAATAATAAGGTCAATATACTGTAGATTGTAATTTTGAAAGATAACTCCGATTTACCGCCGAAAACTGACTTACTCATTTTTATGTCTCCTTTTAGAATAATGACTGCTCGTTGTATTTTTTTGAAATATTATTTACAATAACAACAAGAATAAATGAAATGGCCGATTTAAATAATCCGACTGCAGCCCCGTAGGAAAACATTGATTGTCCCAAGCCATATCTGTAGGAGTAATAATCTATTACATCGGCATAGTCCTTTACAACGTCATTCTGCATGAGGAACTGCTGTTCAAAACCGCCATTCAGAATCTGTCCAACAGCAATTATCAGCAGGATAACTATGGTTGGTTTGAGCAGGGGCAGTGTTATCCTGAAGGTCTGCTGCCACTTATTGGCCCCGTCCACAAGTGCCGACTCGTAAAGCTCAGGATTGATGGAAGAAATTGCGGCGAGATACATTATGGCATTATAGCCCATGCTCTTCCATAGGTTGGCAAAAGCAATTATCCACCAGAACAGCTTGGGTTCCTGAAAGAATAAAACCGGTTCGCTTCTTATACCTAATGCAATTATTATTTTATTTACTACACCGTCGGATGTAAGCAGGGTTAAAAAAATGTTTGCCGTTATAACCCAGGAAATAAAATATGGCAAATAGGATACCGTCTGGACTGTTCTTTTAAAGAGTCCGTCCTTTGCTTCGTTTAAAGCTACTGCTATTATTATAGGTGCCGGAAAACTGAAAATCAGTGTAATTATACTTGTTCCAAGCGTATTCCTCATTACCTTATAGAAGTCTCCGCTCTGGAAAATAAAATAGTCAAACCATTTGAGTCCAACAAATTCGCTGCTGAAAAAAGAACTGAAGAATGGTTTCCCATCCGGCATATAATTTATAAAAGCCATATATAATCCGAACATCGGAGCATAGCAAATAGTTGCAAGCCAGATTATACCGGGAATAAGCATTAAATATAAATACTTGTGTTCAAGTATTTTGTTTATGGTTTTATTTCTTTTTCCTATAGACTGCTGCACTTCTATTTTTGTATTCATCGGTTGAATATCCATTCAAATACCTCATTCCTGTTATAGTGATTAAGCAGGGCCCGGATGTTTCAGACCACTCTGGCCGTATCTTAATTTTAATTCCTCGGGGACTAATTATCTATCCAACAATTCTCATAAACATAACACAATTTAATGAAATATAAATTGTCATAAATTCATTTTATAAGTTCTATTTTTGTAATTTATAATAATTTCTCGGAAGCAAGCTTGATTTTATATCAGAATCTTCAGATTAGTGCCGCTAAACATCGGAGTTTCAATCATAATTATATTAAATATCGTGTTATGTACACCTTTTGTTTGACATATAAAATATTCCAATGATATATTTACATTAATAAAACTTCCTAAAGGGTGATTTTTTCCATGTATACTATTCTGCTTGTAGATGACGAGAAACTGGAATTGGAGGCACTTAGAAATCATATCGACTGGAGTTCAATGGGTATCAAGGTAACTGGTACTGCAAAAAACGGAAAGGAAGCCTTAAGGTTCGTGGAAGAATTTCATCCGGACATTGTTTTGACCGATGTGAAAATGCCTGTAATGGATGGCCTGGAATTTACCAAAATAGCCCGTTCCATTGATAATAGCTTAAAAATAGTGTTCTTAAGCGGATATGATGATTTTAAATTCATTAAAGCTGCGATGATGGTAGACGCAATAGACTACCTATTGAAGCCTGTTGATATCAATGAACTTTCCATGTTAATTGAAAAAATTAAAGCAAGGTTTGAGAAAGAAAGACTTGCCTCTCAATCAATAAAAACCAATATTGAAAAATATCTTAAAGGGTTGATACTGGAATCCAACACCTCAGTCAGAAAGCAGTTCATAGATAAGCTGCATGAAATATTCCCTGATTCGGAAACTTCATTATATGCCATGTTCACATTGACCATAGATGATTTTACAGAGTATTCAATGAAAAACGGAGATTACAATACCCAATTATTATTCCAGAACATATACGATTTTTTGTCGGAGTCACTGAATACATATATTGAAAGCGCTATTTTAATAAATATGAAGTACGGACAATTTTGCATACTGTATAATGCAGTTCAGGCAAATGACGGCTTGAACTTTTTTTACAGATACATTGAAACAAATCTGCGCTCCTCTTTCGGCATTTCAGTAACAATCTGCACCGGCAGTAAAACCGGCAATATTTTTTCCTTGAACGATCTGTATCTGGATCTGGAAAATACATATAATCTGAAATTTTATTTCGGAAGCGGAAAAATAATATCTTCCACCGATTGCGTAAAAAATAATTTTGACAACCCCGGCTATGTTATTCCTGACATAAGAAATAAATTATGCAGTGCCATCTATGCCATGGAAATTGAATTGGCAAAATCGATCATTGGAGAATTTGTAAACCAGATAATAAGGGATAAACCCTCAAAACAGCCTGTATGTAAATACATATTTGATACGGCAAATTTCATATATCAAAATATAGTGAAAAACGACAGTTCTCTTAATATTTTATTCGATATTGATACTCTGTACAATAATCTCGTACTGTATAAGGAAACACTTGAAGGTTTACAGAAATATGCCCTAAACAGAATTGAGTTTATCATCGGCCATTTGATTGAAAAGAACAGGGACTCCAAGCAAAAGATTGTCAACAGCATAATCGATATTATTGAAAGATCCTACAATTTGCCTTTGACAGTTGAGGATATATCAAAAAAAGTCTATCTGACACCCAATTATTTGAGGACCATATTTAAGGAGAAAACGGGAGAAACCATCCTCGACTATATTACAAATTACAGAATTTCAAAAGCCACCGGCCTTCTGCGGGACAAATCCCTGAAAATTCACGAAATATCCGTCCTGGTAGGCTACGAGAATATCTCCTATTTTTGTTCATTGTTCAGCAAATATAAGGGAGTTACCCCCAACGAATTCAGAAAAAAACTGTTATGAAACGGGTATAAATATATGCGGAGATTACTTAAAATACTTTGCGCCGGCTTTGGTTTTATCAAATGGCATTTCATAAACATGAAATTTAAAAATAAATTATTCTGGCTGTACTTTCTTGCTGCCGTAATACCATTTTTCATATCACAGGTACATTCCTACAGCACGCTTAAAAACCAATTGATTTCGCAGACAAAACAAAATGTGTACAGTTCGGTCAACCAGATAAATGCAAACATCAACAACAAGCTGGACACAATACTGAAAATGTCTTCAATACTGTATTCCGACCAGATTTTAAAGGGCTTTTTAGTCAAGGATTATTCAAATAATGTTGACTTCGTCGATGCCTATTATGGCTATATAAATTCATATTTTCCTCAAATACTGGGGCTCAATCCGGGTATTGACTTTCTCCGGGTATATGCCCCAAACACCTCCTTCCCCTCGGACGGTTACTTTATACTTCCCTTGGAGGCCGACCCCTATGCCAAAAAAATATATACCGAAGGCAGGAATACTGTCAGTAACACATTTTATGGAAATCTGAGATTAAATTCGCTGAATAAATATGTATTCACTTTATACAGGGTCCTGGACTATCAAAACATCAATTACCCATACGGTGTTTTGACTTTTGACATTCTTGAAAATGAGCTGTACACGCTTATTGAAAAGGAACCCCCTCAAAACAGTATTTATATTGTCAATGAATCAGACATAATTCTTTCGTGCAGAGATAAGACATTACTCAACAAAAGCATATCGGAGGTACTGAATACCGATATACCTGAAATGAAAAATGCAGGAAGCTTTGACGCCACAATATCGGGGTCGAAATCGCTGGTTGTCTTTACTACAACAAAGAACAGCTGGAAGATTATCTCAACAATACCCTATGCAAGCATATTAAAAACCGCACAGGCTTCTTCGGCACGGTTATTGCTGTTATCTCTGATCATCCTGGTGCTTTCCATCTTCCTGGTGTTTTTGACCTCAAATATTATAACAAAACGGATAACCTATTTGTCAACCCAGGTTAAAAAGGTTGAATCCGGGAATTTTGACATTCAGCTGAAATACGCCAGTGAGGATGAACTCGGCCAGTTGTCCAAAGCCTTCCATGGAATGGCTACAAATCTTAAAATATTGATTAAGGAAGTCTATGAAAAGGAAATCTTAAAACGGAAAGCGGAAATGGATACTCTGCAATCACAGATCAATCCGCATTTTCTGTACAACACTTTATCGTCAATATCGGCTTTAGCTTTGAAGCAAAGCGATTTTAGAGTAAACGAGATGGTAAATTACCTGTCAAAATTTTATAGAATATCGTTAAATAACGGTAAAAAAATAATCTCCGTAAGGGAAGAAATTGAACTGACCAGGAACTACCTGAGTATACAGCATGTACGTTTTCAGGATTTGCTGCACGTAACCTACGAGCTTGATGAATCCTTATATGATTTAAAGACCATTAAGCTGATCCTGCAGCCTTTGATAGAAAATTCCATTAACCACGGCATCTGGAATGATGACAAGGGCATAGCCATTAATATAAAGCTTTACAGAGAAGGTGAAAATATTGTTTTCGAGGTGATTGACGACGGCCTGGGCATCGGCCTTGAAAAGCAGAAGACCTTACTGGTTCATCAGGTTAAACAGACAACTGGCTATAGTATGAAAAATGTAAATGAGAGAATAAAACTATATTTTGGTGAGAAATATGGGATAGAAATATTCAGTAGACCCGGGATAGGAACTTATGTAAAAATCACCATACCCGATAACGTCGGCTCCCAGTAAACACAAAAAACTTTACATGAAAAATAAAACAATTGGAATATGTGTTGACCATTAATCAATTTATCAATAGCAATTCACATATCCCAATTGTTCAAATAATTTTATTTGTTCTCAGCTATGAACTTATCGGCCTGCTCTTTGATTGCCGCCATTATCTTGTCTGAACCTGCGGCCTTCATCTTTTCATTCAAAGTGGGGATTCCGGTTTCAGGATCCATAAAGCCTGTAATTATAGGTACAGCGTACTGTGTAACTACACTTGAAACTGCCGCAACCTCGTTTTTCAGCTTGGAATCATCAAAATTGAAAGCCTGCAGCGTGTGGAATACCTGGTTTTTCCTGGCTGTTTCAAAGATTGGGTCATAGTTTGAGTAAACACCTGTGGGATTCAACTGGAACTTTTCATTTCTGAAGAACCATGACAATCCGTCGGTATAGTCAACCTTGGTGTTTCCTCTGATATATCTGACCT
>JAFABO010000132.1 GCA_023426005.1 Bacillota bacterium
GAAGTGAGGAAGAGGTATTGTCCGATCCCGAAATAAAACTTGTGGCCGGTGCGGCCGTTACCTCGGAACGCTGTGCTTTAGGGCTGCGTGTTATGGAGGCCGGCAAGGATTACTTTACCGACAAGGCTCCCCTGACCACCCTTGAGCAGCTTGCAGCGGCAAAGGCAAAGGTTAAGGCTACCGGAAGGAAGTATGCCGTTTATTATAGTGAGCGCCTGCATGTGGAAGACGCAATATTTGCGGGACAGCTCATAGAACAGGGGGCCATAGGGAGGGTTATCCAGACAATTGGAATGGGCCCTCACAGGCTGAGTGCTCCGGCAAGGCCCGAGTGGTTTTTCCTCAAGGAAAAATACGGTGGTATCCTCTGCGATATCGGAAGCCACCAGATAGAACAGTTCCTCTATTACACAGGGGCAAGGGATGCAGCTGTGGTACACAGTCAGATAGCAAACTATTCACATCCTGAATATCCCGAGCTGGATGACTTCGGTGACGCAACCCTTGTAGCCGACAATGGTGCTTCGGGCTACTTCCGGGTGGACTGGTTTACACCTGACGGCCTCTCCACCTGGGGGGATGGAAGAACCTTTATACTTGGGACCGAAGGCTATATCGAACTCCGGAAATATGTAAATATAGCAGTGAATACTGGGGGAGGTACGGTTTTCCTGGCCAACCGGAAAGAGGAAAAAGCTTATGACATACGGGGAAAAGTGGGATACCCTTACTTTGGACAGCTTATACTGGATTGCCTGAACAGAACCGAAAATGCCATGACCCAGGAGCACGCCTTTAAGGCGGCCGAACTTTGTGTCAGGGCACAGATGCAAGCTGTTAAGCTCAAGTAAAAATACAGTGTGGTAGGCCGGTGACCGTCAACGGAGCATCCACCGGCCTACCGCATCATGATATTTTATATTTAATTTTCCGGTTTTGCTCTCAAAATATCAACTATCCAGCTGCTTTCCGGCATTGGCATCTCAGGGTGGAGAACAACGCATTCAGCAATGCCCTGTATGGCGCTCCAATAAGCCAGGGCCAGTGCCTCGGGAACTCCCGGTTTTATTTCTCCCAGTTCCTGTCCCTTTAGGATAAAAGGGAGAATGGGTGACATGGAATCAAATTTGTTTACTATTTGTTTTATGTTTTGGGGAACTCCCTCTGAATTCATTGCCTGAGGCATAAGAAGAAACATTTTTGCCGTCATTGAGTCAGTCTTCAGAGCTTTAAAAATTCCGGCCGTGAGTTTTTCGAAGCAGCCGACAGGTGAGCCGCTGCTGTTCTCAAGTATCTTGAGTACACTCTGGGGCCCCGACATTCCGTATCTTACCAGCTCTTCATAGACACTTTCCTTGGAATCAAAGTAGTTGAAGAACAGGCCTGTGCTTATATTCAACTTTTTAGCTATGTCTCTTATGGTTGTGGCGGCATAACCCCGGCTGATGATCATATCAAGGCTGCAGCTGAGTATTTGGTTTCTTCGGTCAAGACGTTGTTGTTCTCTTTTGTTCATGAATACCTCTGATGTTAATTTCTTATATTATAGTGTGTCTGCCGCTTGGAAGCAATATATTATTTCAGGTATTTTGCCACGGCCCTGGAGGCTTCCTTGCCGCTTCCTACTGCCGCGCATATCCCGCCGCCCACAGTTGTCCACTGTCCGCAGAGAAAGAGACCTTTAATTCCATCAACTTTCTTCTTTATATTGTATTTAAAGGAGGAAGGAGTTGGAGCAAAGCCTTCCCAGGAACCCTTGTACAGATTCGCATACCTGATATAGGTGGCGGGAGTGGCTACATCGGTTACTTCCACGGCTTCTTTAAAGCCGGGAATCCGTTTGTCCAGGGCTGAAACTACTTCCCGGGCCAACTCCTCCTTCCTTGTGCGGTAATCTTCAGGATGGTCCCGGCGCAAAGCCTGCCAGTATTCAAGCGGTGACTCCAGCATTACCATGACACTGCTGCAGTTCTCGGGGGCGGAGGAAGGATCGAATTCAAAGGAACGGATATTCAAGCCATAGGAAACTCTTTCGGAATCAATTTTGATTCCCTCCGGGCACTCAAAGCTATGTGAAAATGGCAGGTTCAATTTTTTATTGAGTCCAAAGGACACCACAGTTATGGGAGGAAAAAGCTCGGCCGATTCCAGCAGCGGGTCCAGCTGTTTATGAGTAAAACTGCCGCCCAGCATGTTCTTGAGGACATCATACATATCACAGGCTGCCACTATGGCGTCTGCCTGGTAAAGCTGGCCTCCGGATTCCAGAGCTGCGGCTTTTCCGCCTTTTAGTACAATCTTATCCACTTTGGACGAAAAATGAATGGTGCCGCCCAATTCCCTATAGTGTCCTTCCATCCTGTTTATAACGTCATAGGCGCCTCCCAGCGGATAACCCGCATTACCGCACATACGGGTACCCAGCATCATTATCAGGCCGAAAAAGGAATACTGGGGCGGCATCAGATTATATAAAAGCGCCTTTAATGTTGGATTTTGAAAAGTTTTTACATAATCCCGCGTACACATTCCCACATATTTTCTTGCCAGCTTTAAAAAGCTCCGGCTGTTTTTTAGAATATTAAGCAGTTCTAAGAAACCAGTGGGTTTCCCGGCAGGCATATTAGTGGTCAGCATGGCCTCTATTTCCCCGCAAAAAGCCTCGATTCTGGCACTGTCCTCCGGAGAGACGGATAACAGAAATTCTTTAAAGGGCTTCAAGGTCATTGGGATTTCGTATGTCACCCCGCCAATCTCGGTTTTGATACTTCCGGCATTGTAAATTACCGTGTCTTCCTCCAGTGCGTGGACTTCACGGTACAGATTATAAAACGGGGTACCGGCCTTTGTTCCCACCATCCAGTGAATGCAGCTGTCAAACCTGTGGCCCCGGCGTTCCCAGGCTATGCACATACCGCCGGCCTGTCCGGATATTTCAAAAATTTCGGTTTGAATTCCCTGCTTTTGCAGATAGATTCCTGTACTTATGCCTGCCAGACCGGCGCCGATAATCAAAACTTTTTTACTCATAAGACCCTCCTTGAATGTTATTTACAGACCACCTGACACTACGATTTTAATCGCATGACATTTACTATGATATTGAACAATAGTTCAATGAACATTTGTTCAATATCATAGTATAATTAATACTAATAATTGTCAATAGGGGGTTGTTGACACCTTTCTGCTAATGGTCAATAATGTAATTGGGCTTTAATGAAGTCGGTGAAGCCAGTAATTTGAACGCTGTAATTAAAATTATTATGGATATTAATATAGAGCAGGTGATAAAAATTAAAGCCTATAACACTCCGATATACAATTATCTGCGCAAGTACGCAGAAGAGAATATAAATATTTTCCACATGCCGGGACACAAGCTGGGCAGGGGAGTTCCGGGACAGCTTGCGCAGGACCTGCTGCAGCTGGATGTCACCGAGGTGGAGGGCACAGATAATCTCCACTATCCCGAAGGTATTATAAAAGAGGCTCAGGAGCAGGCTGCAAAGGCTTTTGGTGCGGATAAGACCTTCTTTCTTGTAAACGGGTCTACCTGCGGAGTGCAGGCGGCGATAATGAGTGTCTGCGCCCGGGGTCAGAAGCTCATTGTGGGAAGGGACTCCCACAGGGCTGTGGTGTCAGGCCTGGTTCTGTCGGGCACAGAACCTGTTTTTGTCCGGCCTGAGTTTAATGAGGAATTTGCAGTAACTGCCGAAATAAAACCGGAAAGCATAGAGAATGCATTGCGCGCCAATCCCGATGCAGCCGCCGTGCTAATAACCAGACCCAACTATTACGGCATATGCAGCGATATTGAAAGAATAGGCAGCCTGGTGCATTCATATGGAAAGATATTGATAGTGGATGAGGCACACGGCGCACATCTGGCCTTCAGTGACAGGCTGCCGCCTCCGGCGCTGGAGCACGGCGCAGACATATGTATACAAAGCGCGCATAAAACTTTACCCGCAGTTACACAGGGGGCATACCTTCATGTGAAGGGAAACAGGGTTGATATGGACAGGCTGGCACTCAATCTGGCCATGCTTCAGACCTCAAGCCCTTCATATATCATAATGGCCTATCTGGATATCGCCAGGGAACTCATGGAGAGGGAAGGCAGGAAAAAGCTGGAGGAACTGCTGGATATGAACACCTGGTTGGGTAATGAAATAGAAAAAACCGGTGTATACAAGGTTTTGCCGGCAGCAAAAATGGGTATTAAAGCTATACAGGATCCCACCAGACTTGTAATAAATCTTAAGGGCCTCGGCATAAGCGGCTACCTTGCTGAGAAGCTTTTGAGGGAAAAATACAGGACGCAGGTAGAAATGGCCGACTATGAAAATTTAGTAATAATTACTACGGTGGCTGATACAAGGGAGAGCATGACAGAGCTGCTGAAGGCATTAAAAGCTTTAGCCGGTATGGAATTCCGGCCCGGACGGGAGTATAAGGCCGAAAAATTGCGCAGTATATTAAAGGGAATAGTCCCGGAAGAAGCGGACAGGAGTTTAAAACTCCTTCCCTGGCAGGCCTTTTATTCCCAAAAGGAGGAAGTTTCCCTGACAGAAAGTGCGGGAAGAATCAGTGCCGGCATTATAACTCCATATCCTCCGGGGATCCCTCTGCTGTATCCCGGGGAAATAATAACCGGCACCTGCATACAGTATATTGCCGGCATAATTGCCGCCGGAGGTAAAGTAAACGGAATTATTGACAATGACGGTATCCGGGTAATAGAGGCGGATAAATAATAACTTCCCGTTTTTGCTTAAAAAAATATAAAGAGATTAAATGATGTTATGTTATAATAAAGTATATTAAAAATGAAATCCGGCTTTTATTGACTTATTGCAAAGGATAACGGCTTGAAAGGACACGGGCAAATGAAAAAAGGCTTATTTATTACTTTTGAAGGTACTGACGGATCGGGAAAGACAACACAGATAAAATTGCTTGAGGAGTACATGCAGAAAAAGGGCTGCGAGGTGGTTTTATCCCGTGAACCCGGAGGCACCAGAATAAGTGAAATAATACGTGAGCTGATACTGGACCCGCAAAATAAGGAGATTGTCCCTTTGACTGAAATGATTTTATACGCCGCCTCAAGAGCGCAGCACGTGGCAGAAGTCATAGAGCCGGCGGTTGAAAACGGCAAAGTTGTCATTTGTGACAGGTATGTGGACTCAAGCTATGCATATCAGGGCGGAGGAAGGGGCATGGATCTGAAGATCATAGCGGATGTAAACAGGATCGCCGTTAATGGAACGGTGCCGGATATAACCTTTTTCCTGGATATAGACCCTGAAATATCGGTAAGACGGAGGATAAATTCCACCGGGGCCGACAGGATCGAGCAGGAAAAGCTGGATTTCCACAGACGCGTATATGACGGCTATAAGAAGCTGTCCATTTTGTATCCCGAAAGAATAAAGACAATTGATGCCGCAGGATCCATTGAGGAGATTTCCTCTGAAATAAAAGATTATATTAATGAATTATTTTAAAAAGGAGGCTTTGCTATGAAACTGGTATTTGCAATTGTTCATGATGAAGATGGCCACAAGGTTATGGAAGAACTTAACAAAAGCGGTTTCGGAGTCACAAAAATGTGCTCTTCCGGAGGTTTCCTCAAGGCGGGAAACACAACACTATTAGTGGGTGTTGACGAAGAAAAACTGGATGAAGTAATAGCCATAATTGAAAAGAAGTCAAAGAGCAGAAAGCAGGTAATAAATACTCCTGCAACACCGGGAGGCATGAATGGAATGAACGGAATGTACATGCCGTACCCCGTTGAAGTGACTGTCGGGGGAGCAACAGTATTTGTTGTGGATGTTGAAAGATTCCACAAGGTTTAGCTGTGACAGCAGGACAACTAATGCTGGCAGCAGTGAAAATAGTTAGGATAGGATGTGTTTGCCATCAAGATACAGGATACAACTAAAAATCCTTCAGGTATCAACCCGATCCCGGGAAGGGATGAGAGAACCATAAGAAATGAAAGAGATACTGCTTTTTCGGCCTCTCTCAAAAAAATGGAGTTTAAGAATTATGAGGAGAGAATAAAGGTTCTGGCCGACAAGATCCAAAGCCAGGGTAAAAAGCTTGAGAAAAAAGCCGACATTCGTGATTTGAAGGTCTACAAGCAGCTTATTTCCGAATTTCTGGATGAGGCGGTCTCCCATTCGCACAGCTTTACAAAAAAGAGTTTTTTGGACAGGCGCGGCAGACACAGAGTATATGCATTAATAAAAAAAATCAATGAAGAACTTATTGAGCTTACAAATGAGGTGCTGAAATCAGAACAGGACAATCTGAGCATATTAAAAAAGCTTGATGATATCAGAGGTCTGATATTGGACCTGCTGTTATGACGGAGAGTATTGAAAATACTTTTTTGCAGTGCTCTGGGGGTCAATTCATTTGACCCTGCACTCATGGGATATGGAGGTTAAAGTGTTAGGTCACCGGAAGATACTGGCCAGCTTACAGGAGACAATTAAAAATGACAATGTAGGTCATGCTTATATATTTGAGGGACCTGACGGAATTGGCAGAAGAGAAACGGCGCTGTCCTTCACGGCAATGCTGATGTGCGAAATGGAGCAGGCTCCCTGCGGGGAATGCAAATCCTGCCGGCTTTTTGCGGAAGGTTCAAATCCTGATTTTCAGGAAATTTATTCGGCAGATAAAAGTATAAGCGTTGACGACATAAGAAATGTATTAAAGGGGTTGGTGATCAGACCCCTTTATTCCAGATATAAAATAATAATAATCAATGATGCCGACAGTATGACTGTACAGGCTCAAAATGCACTTCTAAAGTCTTTGGAGGAGCCGCCGCCCTATGTGGTTTTCATATTGACGGTGCAGTCGGGGGCGGCGGTAACACCTACGGTAAAGTCCCGGTGCCAGAGGATTTTGTTTGACAAGCTCCGGGATGAGGAAGTCATGGAGATACTTGAAGAAAGGCATGGGCAAAGGAAACCTGAATGGGATTTTATTGTTTCCTACTCCGACGGTGTGACAGGTACAGCTCTTGAGCTTGTCGAATCCCCCGGGTACCTGGAGGTAAGAGATGAAGTGATCCGGGCTGCGGATCAGCTGCTTAAGTCGGGGGACAGCGATGTGTTTAAAATATATGAGCTGTTTGAAAAAAATAATGACAAGACAGAATTTATGTTAAGAATAATGCTTCTGTTTTTTAGGGATATAATAATATATAATCAGACCTCGAACTATAATATATTGATTAATTCTGATAAAAAAGATATGATTATTGAGAACGCCGGTGCAAAACTTTCAGCTATGCTGAAATGCATTAATGCGGTCTGGAGTGCCAAAAGGAGTCTGGACTGTAACGCCAACTTTCAACTGGCGATTGAAGTGATGCTTATGAAAATCAAAGATTCTTATGTTTACTGATAGAAAGGAAATTTTTTGATGGTAAAAGTTGTAGGTGTAAGATTTAAAACTGCCGGGAAAATTTACTATTTCGATCCCGGCGAACTGATTATAGATTTAAACAGGAATGTAATAGTCGAAACGGCGAGAGGAATTGAATTCGGACTTGTTGTAGTACCAAACAGGGAAGTTGATGAGTCGGAAATTGTGGCTCCTCTCAAAAAAGTCATACGGATAGCGACTGATGAGGACATAGCTCATGCTGCCGAGAATGATAAAAAGGAAAAGGAGGCATACGACATATGCCTTCAAAAAATAAATGGCCACAAGCTGGATATGAAACTCATAGATGTGGAGTATACCTTTGACAACAATAAAGTGCTGTTTTACTTCACGGCCGACGGAAGAGTGGATTTCAGGGAACTGGTCAAGGATCTGGCCGCAGTATTCAAGACAAGAATAGAATTGAGGCAGATAGGTGTACGCGATGAGTCGAAGATGATGGGCGGAATAGGCATCTGCGGAAGAGTGCTCTGCTGTAACTCCTTCCTTGGCGAATTCCAGCCCGTATCAATAAAGATGGCAAAGGAGCAGTCGCTTTCCCTTAATCCCACAAAGATTTCGGGTACCTGCGGAAGACTTATGTGCTGCCTTAAATATGAACAGGAAGCCTATGAGGATCTGCTGGACAGGGTGCCGAAGGTGGGGGCCATAGTTGAAACTCCGGAAGGGCAGGGAACTGTAGTTGAAGTGAACCTTCTCAAGGAAATATTGAAAATAAAGCTGGACATAGGTAAGGAAACAGAGCTGAGGGTATACAACTATAAGGAAGGCGAAGTAAAGCTGATCAAGAATGCTGCTGCCAACGATGACCTGGATATAGACCTGGAAGCTTTAAAGCAGCTTGAGGACTAGTTTCCGTTGAAATTCAAAATGTGTAAAAATACTATTATTAAGGGTTTTTGCTTAAATTTAAATTTTAAAAAAAATATATAATTTGATTTGTCATTTGATAAAAATGATGGTAAAATAAGAGCGAAAAACATATTTTCAAATGCTTGTTTTTCCTTAATTATTAGGAGGTGTTTTTGAATGGCATATTTTATTACTGAATCATGCATCAGCTGTGGAGCATGCGAATCAGAATGTCCGGTATCATGCATAACTGCTGGTGATAGCGTATATGTAATAGACGCTGATGCTTGCATCGATTGCGGCGCTTGTGCAAATGTATGTCCTGTTGATGCTCCTCAACAGCAATAGTTTTAGGGTAATGAGGGTCAGATAAAGGCGGAACTGCCTTTATTTGGCCCTTTTTTCAGCGTATAGGAATTTTTGATAAATTTTTTATAAGGAAATAATATTGCATGGTAGAGCTAAAAGAAAATGAACGTATAGATGATCTACAGCTGGACGGACTGAGATTGATACAAAATCCCCGGGCTTTTTGTTTTGGGGTGGATGCTGTTTTGCTATCTGATTTTACCGATGTAAAAAAAGGTCATAAAGTTCTTGATATAGGGACCGGAACGGGTATAATACCCATTTTGCTGTCGGGCAAAACAAAAGCCGGATCAATAGTGGGGCTGGAGATACAGGCTGAAATGGCTGAAATGGCTTCCAGAAGTATAAAGCTAAATGGGCTTGAGAATAGAGTAAGTATAGTGAACGGAGATATAAAAGAATACAGACGGCATTTTGGCAAAGCCTGCTTTGATGTAGTTGTTTCAAATCCGCCATATACCAATAAGGGCTGCGGTCTTGTAAATCCCCATGACAATAAGGCCATTTCAAGACATGAAATACTGTGTACCCTTGAGGATGTGGTGGGTGCCGCAGCTGATCTGCTGGTGCCGGGAGGGCAGCTTGCTATGGTGCACAGGCCTGAAAGACTGGCCGATATTATGTGCTGTATGAGAAATTGCGGTGTGGAGCCCAAATATCTGAGGATGGTGCATCCAAAGCCTTTTAAAAAACCAACGATGATTTTGATTAAAGGCAGCAGGGGAGGAAATCCTGAACTCAAGGTAGTGGACCCGTTGTATGTATATGACGAAGATGGAACCTACTCTGAGGAAATAAACAGAATTTACGGCAGATGAACAATGACCAGGAGGATAAAATGGAAAAAGGAACTCTCTATCTTGTTGCGACACCTATTGGCAATCTTCAGGATATAACCCTAAGGGCAATCAACACTCTGAAGTCGGTAGAGCTCATAGCCGCTGAGGACACTAGGCAAACCATAAAGCTGCTCAACCACTTTGAGATTAAAAAGCCTCTGGTGAGCTATTATGAGCATAACAAGATAGTAAAAGGAAATTACCTGATTGAGCAGCTGCAGCAGGGAAAGGATATCGCACTTGTGTCGGACGCCGGGACTCCAGGGATATCGGATCCCGGAGAGGATCTGGTCAGGCTCTGTATAGAAAATGAGATAAAGGTCACCATGATACCCGGCCCGGTGGCGGCGGTAACAGGGATGGTTATATCGGGACTGCCAACGGGAAGGTTTGTTTTTGAAGGCTTTCTGCCCATGAATAAGAGGGCCAGGCAGGAACGGCTGAAACAGCTGAAGGATGAGACCAGGACAATAATTTTCTATGAGGCTCCTCATAAGCTGTCCTATACTCTAAAGGATATATATAATGCCTGGGGTGATCGGAGGATAGCCCTCGCCAGGGAACTTACCAAACGGTATGAAGAGGTGATACGGTGCAATTTGTCCCAGGCGGCCGAAAGATATCAGACTGAAGCGCCGAAGGGGGAGTTTGTCGTTGTCATTGAAGGACAGGACCAGGAGGTGCTTCAGGAGCTGGAAAGAAATAAGTATTCAGATATCAGTATAGAGGAGCATGTTGAAAGGTATGTGAAAGAAGGACTCCCCAAAAAGGAGGCTGTCAAAAAAGCCGCAGAGGACAGGGGCTTGAATAAAAGAGATATCTATAATCTTGTAATGAAAAAATAATTACACAAAAAAAGAGCCTTTTGGGCTCTTTTTCGTGTAAGTAATTATTTCTTTAACTCTTTCATACAGTCAGGACAGATATTCTTGCCTTTGTAAACTTGTACGTCTTTGGCATTTCCGCAGAAAATACAAGCTGGCTCGTATTTCTTTAATATGATAGTAGATTCATCAACGTAAATTTCCAAAGCATCCTTTTCGGCAATATCAAAAGTTCTGCGTAATTCGATAGGGAGAACAACTCTTCCTAATTCGTCAACTTTTCTTACAATTCCTGTAGATTTCATAATAATGACCTCCTCATTATACACTTCATATTTCGACAAACTTCGTTATTATAATACCATAAATTCCAATAAACGTCAACGCTCATTTTGTAAAAAATTAAAAAAAATTTAAAGTTATGCAATTTCAAAGAAGCGGATAGATAGAGGGTTTCAAGGGGTAAGCATATCGAAACATGTTATATTAAATTTTTATTAACATTTTATTAATAAAATAAAATTACAGAGCTAGAAAAATAATACTGGGAAATTGGTGGCGAAAACCGAAAAAAATCGACAATTGTTCGACAAAATGTGCACAGAATTTTCGACATAAAAACAGGCGTTAATTAGCCAGCCATCTGCTTTTTAACAACTGTTTTACAAATTATTGGTATTCATATTCCGGTATTGAGATGTGGTTATTCCATATTTTAATTTAAAGGTTGTATAAAAATAATTTTTATTTTCCCAGCCTATTTCATCCAGGATCTCAGTTATACTCATCCTGCTGTTTTCCATATATTCCACAGCTTTTTGGAGCCTCACCTCTGTGAGGTAATCTGCAAAAGATTTCGAATAGGCTTCTCTGAACATTTTCCCCAGGTAGTCCCTGGAAATATGAAGCCTGTTGGCAACCCCATCCTGGCAGAGGCATTTGTCCATATATTCAGTCTCAATAATGCGCTTTACTTTTTCAACCATGCTGCTCTTTTTCTTGAAACGCTTATTTTCAACGGTATCGGTAATTGCCTTGAAGAGATTAACCACTCTTTCATTTATTTCGTTCAGGGTTTCAAGCGTAATAATTTCACTTATATAGCGGTTTGAGTCAAAGGTGATTTTCTCATATCCCTTAGCCTCAAGATCGTTGAATTTTTTGATAATGAGATACGAAAGATACAGAACATAGGAGTTTATTGTTTCGTAGGAATAGTCGGTTATGTATTCGAGTATCCTTCCATAGGCTTCGGTTGAATCCCCCAGCTTGCCGTTGTTCAAAGCTTCATCCAGCTTTTGTTCAAGGGCAATGGGATGTTCAAAGGCATTTGATTTGAGCTTGAAAATAACATCGGGCAGCAACAGGCATTTGTATCCATAAACAAGCCTGTACCTGGAGAGCTGCAGCGTGAACCTGCAGCTCTCAGATATATCGGACAGATTGACCGGGTCAGTATGCAGGGCGGCCGACAAGCTGATATTGAGGTTTGCATGGCACCAGTCCTGGATTTCCCCTGCAATTTCAAGTAAGTTTGACTTACGCGCATCCGGCTCTGAGCTGTCAGATTCCATTAAAAGCATAATGTTTTTATCATCAAGCTCAAAACATTCATTTCTGAAACACTTCTGGGCAAGTTCACCTGCCACGTTACAGATTGCAAACCTGAACAGCTTCTGATCCTCGACGGTCAGATTCTGAGTGAATGAGGAATAGTGGTCTATGCTGAAATTGCAAAGCAGAAAATTGCCTTCTGCATTAAGATTTATTTTGTACTTCCGGAATATCTCTTCAGCATATGCTTTGTTTACAGACTCATCGGAGAGAAGTCCTCTGAGAAAATCAGTTCTTTTAATAACGTAGTTTTCATAGCTGACCGACTGCATATTTTGGGTTTTTTCAAGGGTCTCGGTAAAAATGTCGGTCAGGAAGTCAAGTTCATTTTTTTTAGTCTTTTCCATTTTGACATCAGAAAGCTGACGAACCTTTCCAAGCATACTGTTAATGGGATGATACAAATACTTTGAGAGGAAATAGGACATCAGAAAGCCGAATACAACTATTGCGACACAAAGTATATACAGATTTGTTTTCATTTTGTTGATATCTTTGAAAATCTGATTGTAGGGTGTTATATTGACAAATTTCCAATCCAGCACATCGGAAGCAACATAAGTGACAACCACTTTATTGCCGTCAACTGTGTCAATAAAACAGCCGTTTTTAGCTTTGCTGTTTAAGATTTTGCTGACATAGGTCTTGGCTTTTAAATCGCTGAAGGCCGTGCTGGAATTGGAGCTTGCAATAACATAGCCTGAACTGTTAATGATAGTGGTATCGCCGCCGGTCAGGGCCCCCTTGGTGTTCAGGGTATTGATCAAACCGTCCAGGTACTGGGAACTTAAATTGATTATTATGGCACTCAGGATCTCCTTGCTGTCAAGGGAGTAATCAGCCATAATATAAGTCAGCACATTCATATACTTTCTGTCGGGGCTGTTGTCAAAGTTCACCGGGATTTTACGTAACAGCGGAGTTGACGTAAAGGTTTCTCCGCCGGGAATTTTATTGTTTTTGATTATATCCGCGATATCAGAGTCGATAAAGTCATCGGAGGAACTGTAAAAGCGCCACCAGGTGGAATAAAAGGTGTTGATTTCCCTGTTGTATATGTAGATTGAATGTACATTGCTGGACTGGATAGCCAGAGCCTCAAGGCCTGTTATCACCTGATAGGCATCTTCCGAACTGGTGTACCTGCCGTATCTCAATACCGAATAGTCGGTATTGGAATAGATATATGCAGCTGTGTTCCTGGCAGTATCATCAAGGTAGGTGGCACTGTAGCTTATTTCGGATAATATGTTTTTATTTGCTTCATACTGCATTTTTAATCCGACATTTTCAAAATTAAAATAAAATACAAAGGATAAGGTTAATATTATTACTAATACAAGAATGGCTATATACAAAAACATTTTTTTATAAAAAGAATGCTTATATATCCTCAGATTCATGATTCTACCCCTGTCCGGTTTATAACTTTACGGATATGCTTTCCGCAGCTGAGGTGCGGAAAATAAAATACATAGACGATTCCTCAAAATCGACGGACGCCTATAAGCTGGAAAATAAGAAATATACTCTCATTATTAGTTAATTATATAGCATTGAAGGGTAAGCTTCAATCTATTTATCAGTTAAACTTATAAATAGAGATGGTACCGGCATAAAACTGCAAGTACCATCTCTATTGTATGAATACTATTAGAAATAAAGGAGCTTATCTGGCTTTCCACTCATTTATCTGCTTCTGCATTTCCTTCTGTACATCTTCAAGGCCGGCCTTTTTCAGCCTTTCCTGATAGGCGGGGAACTTGGCCAGGTCCATGTTGCCTGTATTCCAGATACTCTTATATTCATTGAAGATAGCTGTCAATTGGGCTATCTGGGTTTTAACGGGGCTGTTGTCGAAGGTGAAGCCGTTTATAGGTGAAACTACACAGTTATCTGTTGCCTTTTTCTGTGCTTCAACCAGTGCGGGCCTTTCGGGCAAGTTGCTGTAAAGCATCCAGGGATCTCCGAACATCCATTCCATGTTGGTTCTGTAGCCATTGGTTTCGTCTGTAACGCCATCCGGATTCTTAAAGATCTTTATAATTGGATCCTTGTCATCAACAACTACATAGTGCTTGCCTTCGATACCGAAGCCCAGCAGATTGAGTAATTTGGGGTCTGTGTTGCACTGCTCTATGAGCATAACCGCTCTCTCGGGATTTTTTGAAGTACTGCTGACAGCCACACAGCTCTGAGTAATATTTGTTGTATTAAGGAGCGGCTTGGAGCCGAGAGGAACAGCCACCATATCAAATTTGAATTTCTTTTCATAGTCTTCCAGCCAGCCGGGAACATAGCCGCCGATTTCTGCCGCATATTTCTTGGTCATCATTTCAGAGTCATCGTCCTTGATGGAAACAGCATCTTTTCTTATGTAACCCTTCTGGTTCCATTTGCGGAGGAGTTCGCGGTCATGTATGCTTTCAGGCTGATCATCGGCATCTACAACTGTACAGCTCTGGTCGTCAAACTTGACGCCTAATGAGGGAACACTTACGTCAGGCTGGTCAAACCAGTAGTTGAACAGGCCTACCGTTCCGTTACCACCGGCCATACATAGCGGGGTTATACCCTTTTCATTAGCCAGTATCTGGTCAAAGAATGGCTCAAGATCCTCATATTTTTTCAGGGAATTTACATCAAGCTTGTATTTATCCACAAGATCCTGCCTCAGATAAACGGCACCCTGTGCACCAAACCCGCTCATATTGTAAGGGATACCGTAGAGCTTTCCATTAACCTTGCAGGCGTCAAGATATTTTGCATATTTTTCTTTAACCTTGGGAGCATATTGATCTACCAGACCGGTGATGTCCTCCCAGGCACCCTTGCCGGCATTCTGTATAAAGTTAACCTGCCAGTTGGCAGTAAAGCAAAGATCAAATTCATCCCCTGTTGCGATCATTACGTTCATTTTCTGCTCGTACGCACCCCAGTCGAGATAGTTTATTTTTACTCTGCAGTTCAGGCTGTCCTTCAAATAATCGGCAACCGCATCTTCGACTAATGCCGTATCTTTTTCAGGAGTTCCTACGACATACCAGGAAAGCGTCACAGGCTCCAAAACCGGTTTTGAAGTATCACCAGCACTGCCGGAGACGGTCTCTGCTGCCGGATCGGCCGAACCGGCAGCGGTATTTGAAGCCGAACTGCCAGAGTCTCCGCAGCCTGCGAACAATGATAGGGAAAGTGCCAGACCAAGAGCAAGACTTATTACCTTTTTCGCCTTGTACATTTAAATGTACCTCCTCTAAATAATATATTTTTATATAATAACTGAATAAAATCAGTTAATAAACCTAACCTTTCACAGCTCCGACAGTCAGTCCAGACACAAAATACTTCTGGACGAACATGAATGCAAAAATAATGGGGCCTATTGCCAGAACCGCCATGGCCATACGCGCGTTCTCTCCCGGGAGGGCAGCTGTGGATATTTGCCCCTGCAGAGGACTTAAGCGCATGGCGTTAAGATTTTGCATTATAAGGTAAAGCATATATTGGAGGGGATTCAGATTGGCGTTGTCAATATACAGTAATGCCAGCCACCAGTCATTCCAGTACTGCAATACAATAAACAGGCCGACTGTTGCCATTGCAGGCAGCGACAGAGGGAGTATGATCTTGAATAATACATTTATTTCACTTGCCCCTTCAATTTTGGCACTTTCTACAAGTGAGAAAGGTATTTCAGAAAAATAAGTTCTCAGCAGCAGGACGTAAAAGGGTATGATCAAATAAGGCAGTATAAGGGCTAAAATGTTGTCCTTGAGGTTCAATACCTGAGCTACAATTATATAGCTTGGCACAAGTCCTCCGTTAAACAGCATGGTAAAGAACAGATACAGCGAGATTTTCCCCCTGTGAGGGAAGTCCTTTCTTGACAAAACATATGCCAGGCAGGAAGATATGACCAGACTCACTACGGTGCCGATCAGGGTTACAACTGTTGTGACTCCGTAAGCCCTTGCAATTTGGGTGGGATCAGCCATTATATACTTGTAGGCCAAAAGTGTAAAATCTCTTGGGAATATGGAATAACCGTTCTCAATAATCATCTGTTCTTCAGTAAATGAGGAAGAGACAACTATTAGAAATGGAATGAGACAACATATGGAAAATACAGATAAAAATATATTGATAAAAATTTTTGGTATTACACTGCCCTCTCTGCTTTTCATGGATATCCTCCTATCAGAATAATGCGCGTTCAGGATTTATTTTCCTCACAAACAGGTTGCTTGCCAATACCAGCAGGAAGCCCACAAATGCCTGGTAAAACCCGGCTGCCGAAGCCATTCCCACATCTCCGGAAAACTTCAGAGCTCTGAAAACATATGTGTCTATGACATTTGTTGTGCTGTACAGCCCGCCGTTATCAAGAGTTACATTGTAGAACAGGCCGAAGTCGGCAAAGAAAATACGTCCTATTGACATTAATGTAAGTGTTATGATCAGCGGAGACAAAAGCGGAATAGTTATCCTTGTGACCTGCTGAAGCTTGCTTGCCCCATCGATGGTCGCAGCCTCATAAAGCTCTCCGTCAATACCCATAATTCCGGCCAGATATATGACACTTCCATAGCCCACGCCCTTCCAGAGGTTTACTATGGTAAGGATGGCAGGCCACAGCTGGGGCTCGTTGTACCATTGTACAGGTTCCATACCAAAGGAGGAAAGTATTGAATTGATCATACCCATATCATAGCTAAGCAGAGAATAAACGAAGTATGAAACAATGACCCAGGAAATAAAGTAGGGTAGAAACATGGCTGACTGATAAAATTTAACCAGCCATTTATTATTTACTTCGTTGACCAGAAGTGCTATCAGGATCCCTCCGACGGTTCCCGTCAAAATAAATAAACTGTTTAAAAATAATGTATTATATGTAATATTCCAGGCATCCCGGGTGGAAAAAAGATATTTGAAGTTGTCAAAGCCCACCCATTTGCTTCCCAGGATTCCATCGGCAACCTTATAATCTTTGAAAGCAAGGATTACTCCAAACATGGGGAGATAGTTGAAAACAAAAACGATGCCAATTCCCGGAAGGGCCATCAGCCACAGCCATTTGTGGGTATTTAAATCCTTCAGGAATTTATTGCGGGATATTAACGGTTCTCTGTTTTGCTTAAGATGTAATTGGGACTCCACGATTTTTGCTCCTTTTCAGCTGAATTTTTACTATGTCGCTTTGTAACCGAAAAATTAATCTCGTGTTCAGGACGGTGGATCACAGCTCAATTGTAATTAAGAATTGAAAATTTTTGAAGTTTAAATTTAAGAAATGTCTTTATTTTTCAGTAAATTCCATATCTAAAATTCAGAAGTTTTAAGTCAGGCAATATGTCGGCATTTTGAATAAACCGTGTGGAATATGCTGGTAGAGCGGTATTGCAGGTATAACTTAACACGTTTGTGTCAGTTGATTATCTCAATTTTGTAAGTGAAAATTGTTTTTGATTATACAGGTACTTACGTACTAACTTCATAAAATAGGGACGCTCCCAAAACAATTGTGACAAATTATATCGCCTCATTTAAAGCAGTTTTGCCGTCGCTCAAACTCGACATCCTGTCTCGATTTGAAGCTCAAAGCAGCGTCCTGCTGCTTTTCCGGCAAAACCGCTTTACCTTTGGCGACAATTTAACACAATTGTTTTTAACCGAGCATCCTATTTCATGAAGTTGTACTCGCGTACCTGTATAATCAGTACACAACGTTTAACTGTAAAATTGAGAGTAAATTAACGGGCACAAAGAGTAATTTAATTGGTTTTCCTCAATGGATTGCCTGTACAAATTCCGGCAACCGCTTTTACTGTGCTATTCATGGTTATGAAGTTGTACTCACGTACCTGTATAATCGGTACACAACGTTTAACTGTAAAGTAAACTAACCGGCACAGCGGGTTAAGTTATTTGAAAACATAAACAGGGCTCTGTCCACATATATAATAAGAGGAAACTAAGGAACTGTGCATTTTGTGCCATGGAGGAAAAATGCTTAATTATATATGGATGGGTTTGCTGCTGATAGGCTTTGCCGTGGGAATAATAAACGGAAGGATAGACCAGGTTACAAAAGCTGCAATGGATTCGGCGCAGTCGGCTGTAACGGTATGTATAGGACTTCTGGGAGTAATGTGCCTTTGGACAGGTTTGATGAAAGTAGCGGAAAAGAGCGGGCTGGTTACCGGTATCAGCAAATTTGTAAGACCTGTGATGACTTTTTTATACCCCGGTATACCCAGGGAGCATCCAGCCCTGGGGGCTATCGTAATGAATCTGGTTGCCAACTTCCTGGGCCTTGGAAATGCGGCAACCCCGCTTGGAATCAAGGCTATGAATGAACTGCAGTCCTTGAACGGCGACAAAAAAACCGCCACTGACTCAATGTGCATGTTTCTGGTCATGAACACTGCGGCAATACAGCTTGTACCGGCAACCATAATTGCTTTGCGGACTTCCGAGGGATCAAAGAAGCCTGCCGAAATAA
>JAFABO010000135.1 GCA_023426005.1 Bacillota bacterium
GCGTTATTGATATAGTAAAATATTCATCAAATGGCTATTATGAGACCAGGGATGATTATCACGAGATAGATGTCAGGTGGCAGGGTATTGCCATGGATCCCTATACCGAATTCGAAATAGCCATAAAGACCGAGGATGATGCCGACTATGTTGTTTTGAACAACAGTGTGGATCTGGAGCAGTATGTTGATGTTTCGACCCATACATATCCTTATTATATTGAAAAGAGCATAAATAATTTAAACAGCAGCTACTTTACATATAATGCAAGGATTAAATCGGTTGAAGTGACATTGTCGGATGGTACAAAGGAGCATAAGCCTCTAAAAGCGAATACAAAGTACTATATCAAAGTCAGGGCTAAAAAGACCGACGCTGTAAATCTTGAAGCCGTGGCCAGGTCAAAATATGCCGGCCCCGTCGATACAAGGACGGAGTTCAATCAGGATGACTATGACGATGAAGACGATAATACCAATATTACCGACAAATTCCTGGATATGCTGGACAGGCTGGAAGAGAACGTGTACTGGGAGGTGGACAAGGCCACCGGTTCAATGAACAAAATTTATGTCAAGGATGAGAGGATAGTAAATATACTGGAATCTCCCGGCAACTATTCTTTTACCATTGACATATCACAAAGCCCCGGCTATGTGAACAGTGATGAGATTTATCTGGCCAAAAGTGTATTGACTGCCATGAAGAGCACCAACAAGAGTGTGATCATAAAGACCAGGGAAGTGGAGTATACAATAAGACCGGAAACCTTTGATATAGAAAACATGGAGGAGTTTAAAAAAGCTGCTGAGCTGGACCGTTCAAAGGATGTTTACCTGCAGCTTGACAATATCCAGAGTACGGGTGTACAGCCGGCCGGTCCGGCCGATGCCACAGCAGCATCGAAAATGAATTCCCTTTCGGCCCAGGTGGTTGCCAGCAGTGCAACCAGTACTGCAATAAAGGATATGATAAAGAACAAGCTCTATAATGACAAAACGGGAATCATACAGAAAAAGCTGGATGTATTGAAAAGTCCCAATAACTCAAAAACCAAGGGCGACGAGAAGAAAGTAAATGAATATCTGCTGCAGCTTATTGACGAAATAAAAAGTGAGCTTTCATACTATCTTGAGGATACCCTTAACGGTACGGGATATTCCAACGGGCTGTTCATACAGAAATACAGTGTTGCAAAGTTCAGTTCACCGATGGCGGTAAAGATGGAGTACAAGGGAAATACCCTCGCCAATCCATATGTTTTATACAGCGGCAGCGGAAACTGGCAGAAGCTTTCCCAGAACATAAAACGGGAGACGGGCTTTTTGAATTATGTTGTAACAGGTACCGGCAAATATATGATATTCTCGGGGAAAGATGTGGTATCTGCCATAGCCGATGATAATCCGGCCAAGGAGTATATCACCAAGCTTGCCGCAAACTATGATCTGGCATCGGTATTTGCCGGGGCGGATAATTCGTTCAATCCGAAACTTACCGTAACCGTCAAGGAAGCAGTTCTGTTTTATGAGCTGATTTCCGAGTCCAGGGTCGACGGTCAGAAGAATGTCAAGGATAAGGCAAAAATATATGGCATTGACAAGATCATCAATATTACAAATTTAAACAGGAATATTACGAGACAGGAGACGGCAGCGGTCATAATAAAACTGTACTGCCAGAAAACCGGAGCTGACTACGGTCTGCTGAAGGTATCATATAATGCGCTCATAAGGGATGACAGCGGTATCACCAACAAATATGCAGTACCTGTCTACGCCTGTCTGCAGATGGATATTATGAGCTTGGATTCCAATTCCAGATTCAATCCTTCAAACACTGTAAGCCGGGCCGAATTTGCCATGGCAGTTGAGAAAATGCTGGAAAGCTGAGAAATCAAAGCTTACTGACGGAGAGTTTATTTTGAATGCTGCAGCTGCAGCTGGAGGTTAACAGTTATATGAGAACAAGAAGAATTCTGGCGGCAATATTATCAATTGCATTTATATTGACATCATACGGGATGTACGGAGTATATGGCGCCGATATCCCGGTTCAGCCCCCTCCGACCGGCCTGGCCATAACGCCTGTAAATCCACCGGAACCTGCTATAGGCTATAGCGCTTCGGATGGAGGAGAATCAGGTTTTTATGCCGATATAAGCTGGGGTAATCTGGCCAACCCTTCAGGTTCTGCCGGTATAAACATACTGGGTAAATATCTGAATATATATCTTGAGGAGTCCCCCAAAGGCTATAAACCCGCCAGACCGGTTTATGCCCAGGAAAGAGGCCTGGCTGCCGACACCAAGCCCATAAGGATGAGAAACCTTAAATCAGGAACTGTGTACAAGGCTAACGCAAAAGCATATTACGAATATATCAATACAAATATACCAAACAGTCAGGTGGCAAGATCCGACGAATCGGCCGGTTCCAATTCCGTAAGATTCCTGACCGATATTAATGTACAATGCTTTACCGCCGGAACGGGAAATGTAAAAGTAATTTGGGATGATGTGTGGGTCGATGGAAGGAGAATCAGCTATAAGCTTTATATTTCAGAAGACAAGGAATTTAAAAATGCCTTCCCTGTGACTATATCAGAGGATCTTATTGGAAAAGACGGTCCGGTGGTTCTTAACGAGACGGATGGAACTCTGGAATATACACAGACTGTTAAGAATGCGGGCCGTGTTTATTACGTAAAATTGGAACCTGAGCTCCCCGATAATAGTATAATCAGAAGCGATAAAGTAAAAACCTATGCCACTTCTACAAACATACTTGTCAAGACGACGAGAATGTTTGACAACGATGAGGGCACTGTCTGGAAGCTGGAATGGAGTCCTGTTCTGACCAGCCTGTCAGGTGCCGAAAGCAATGTAAAAGTTGAATATGAAATATGCAGGTACGAAAATAATGTCCCCACAATAATAGCTGTAAAAGAAAGTACCATGCACATAATAACTGTGCCCAAGGATTCTCCCGTGAGCTATTATTTGATCAGGGCAAAAGTTACGAAGGACGGTCTGCCCTATTATCCGCCCGAATTAAATATAAAAATAGAATCGGAAAAGGTTGCCCTTATGGAAATGGAGGTCCCCACAACACCTCCCATGCCTGTGATAGTACCAAGCATCAAGGACTCAACGGGCAAAGTGGTGATTTCCTATGAGGACATTGTGTCGGAAGAAGGAGTTGTGACACACAAAGGTGAGCTTGGCAAGGATACTGCGACCATACTCTGGGAGGTTCCCAAAAAAGCCGACGGCACCATAGATGACCGCATACTGTATGATATCTGGCTGACGGAAGATCCGAATACCCTTGACAGTCCGCCGGCCAGCACGCTTATAAGGGAATCCTTTCAGCCTGCTGAAGCAAATTTTGTGAGGGATGCTACAAACGGCAACCAGATAATCGGCTATAAATATAAATTAACCGGCCTGATACCAAATCATACATATTATTTTAAGCTGGTAGCAAAGAAAACCTTTGCAGAGGAAAAGGACGGAATAATTCAAAATGTCACACACTCCTCAGTGCCTGCAATAAAACTTGTAATAACGCTTTCGGGAGACGCTATAGACACCCCGCTCATTCCGTCCAATCCGCCTCTTGAAATAAAGAAGCAGCCGGATAGCGACAAAAAGATGATCACGGACAAAAGCGTTACCATACAGCTTAAAAACAGATGGTACGAGAAATTTAACAAGGAGCAGGATACCGGCAGATGGTATTATGTTAAGACCGATAGAGCAGATTACAATGATCCCGTCGGCTCTATAGAGTATAATCCTTATGATCCGGCTACACCTGTGAATAATATAAACTACCGTAAGGTGCAATATGGCGAGGGTGTATCACTGTATGTCGGCTGTGAGGAATACTATGAGGGTATTGAACCAAATCTTGCCGACACAGCTAAATATCCCATAAGCGGTTACAAGGTCGGGAGTGTTTCTGCCAATCCGATTGCACAGCAAAATCTGGACCAGTATGAAATCCCGGACCTCAATGCTCCGGATAGTATTACAAGTACGGGACCCGTAACATCAAAGCATAATATAGTGATACCTGTAAATACACTCAAGCCTAATACCACCTACGTTATCTGGGTAAGGGCCGCAAGACCGGATCCCGAGCATCCCGGACAGCTGCTGCTGTCGGATGTATCAAATCCCATTATATTTACCACCCTGCCGTCGGATACCCAGGTGGTTGAAAATCCTACAGTTCCGGAACTCAGCTATAATTATGTTTCGGATACCTTCGTAGATCTGGTGTGGGATTACAAGGAAGGAAACAAGTATTATATCAAATACGGAACGGTAGATAATCCTGACAGGGCAGGCAATCCCATTGAAATTACTACTGAAGAACTTATAAGCTCGGGCTTCAATTACTTGCGCGTACCGGGCCTGAAGCCCGACACACAGTATTATTTCTGGATACAGGCCGAATCCTTCAGCCCGGATCATTCCTTAAGTGCAAAATCTGTCTGGAGCGACTCCCTGCTGGTCAAGACACTGAAAGACCTGCCCCCGGCAACGCCTAGGGGGTTTGGCGTTAAGAATACACCCGATGCGGTCACCAAAAACAGTATTATCTTCGAATGGATAGAAGAAGATAATCTGGAGTATATCCTTGAAATTGCCAGTGATATAGATTATACCGACGCCAAGGAATACACCGCCGGAAGCGTGGCCGAATTCAAGGTTGAGGGCCTTATATCCAACCATAGATATTTTGCCAGGTTATATGCCTATGATCCGGCAAAGAAATTGCGCTCCCAGCCCACACAGAGCATTAATGTGAGGACCAGGTCAAGTTCGGACGACTATGACTCGGATCAGGATGTGGACCATGTCATAACCGGAGATTATATAGAGAAAGGCACCAATGTCATCGGGGGTGTATGGACTGTTAAGATCATAGGAGTCAATGCCGACAGGCTCATTGAGAGAATGAAGACCGACAGGGTTCTGGACTATACCGTTGACCTTTCCAAGCCTCCCGCAACTGCTACGCGGATTTCGGTTTGGGTGGCAAAAAGAGTGTTTGACAATCTGGAGCAATTGAAGGAAAATATTGCTTTCAGGACCACAATAGTAACATATGACTTCAAAGCGGGAATACTCTCGGATATATCAACGGCCGATACAAAAAGAGAGCAGATATATATCCTGGACATTGTCCTGACTCCCCAGAAGCCTGTTGCCAACGCCAATGAGCTGGTGCTAAAGCAGCCTCTGGCCCAGATCGGTGTAAAGCTGGAGACGGGAGCAGATGTCATAACTGTTTCACAATTCAGTATTCCGCTGGTGATCAGGTATCCTTATACCAATGTCAAGGACTATACCGATAGCAAAACCTACGGTTATTATTACAATCCGGTATTGAGCAGCTGGGAGCAGCAGGTGACCTCGGCGGACTATGATACCGATAACAGTGCCGGAGTGATGAGTTTTAAAACCCGGATACCAGGATTGTTTGCAATAGCCAATAGAACCGGAAATCTTTTTGATGATATTTATGGAAACAAGTATGAAAAGTCCATAACAAATGTGGCATATAAGCATAAGCTTAAGAGTGTGACAGGCAGGGGTTTCAGTCCGGACAAAATCATCACTGCCGGCGATGCGGTTAAAATTTTATTTGATACTATAGACGGTTACAAATATGACAATGGCTTTATGCAGACGGCAGCAAAACTTGGACTTGTCAAGGCAAACAAGCTGGCATCCGGTGCGCTGACCAGGCAGGAAGCGGCCTGCATGGCAACTGTTCTGTATGAAATCAAGTCGGGCACCCGTACCAAAGGAAATGTTAATATAATTTCAAGCTACAGTGACTATGGAAAGGTTGACAAAACTATTCAGAACAGGGTGGCTTTTGCCGTAGAAAACGGATTTGTGCCTAATGTGACCGAAACAAAACTAAATCCTGATGAAAGTATTTCCAGAGGAGAATTTATGTATATGCTGGAAAAAGCGCTTGTTTTAACAGGTGAGATTGAATAGGCAGGATTGTTGAAACCCATGGTTCTCCCGGGAAATAGACATTTAAAAATGTATATGACCTTTTTAAAAAGGCAATAATTTTATTATCAAATAAAATTATTGTTTTTTTATGGACAGGAGGACTTATGAAAAAGACACTTTTTGTATTAATTGCACTCGTACTGGCTGCTGCAATCATCGGGACCACTTATTACATAAACAATTACAGGAGTGCTGAAACCGGTAAAATTTCAATTTCAGATGCTTTTAAATCGTCGGGAGCAAAAATGGTAATAAATGAGCTTTACTTTTTTTCAAGGGCGGATAAGAGTATGAAAAACCTGGATGATTTGACAGCTGTTTGTGAAGATGTGTTTAAATCCCTTGAAATAGCCAATTATTCAAAGAATTCTGCAAGTACCGACACTCTTATAAAAAGAGAATTGTCAGGAACAACTAAAGATGGGGTTAAAATATCTGCAATGGCAAGTATTGTAGGGAATAAATCCGGTGACGGAGACAAATATATAACTATAGATGCAACTGAAACAATCAATGGTTCAGCATTGCGTTTGAGGGATAAAATAGAAGGCGTTTTTGGTAAATATGGGCTTAAAACTGTTGTCAACTCATGTATCACCGGAACCTATGAAGGTAATTTGCAGGATTCACAGCTGGAAAATATCTGCAGAAAGATTCTGGATGACAGTGATGCAAAAAAGGTTGACAGCACAAGGCGGGAAAACATTATCAGCGTATCGGCTTTTTCACCTATGATTGCGGATAAGCTGAGTATCGATGGAAAGAACATTAACCTGAGTCTTGCCATCCGGTACAATAAAATCGAAAACAAGACTTACCTTTGGGTGGCAACACCTGTGGTGAACACCGAATACTAAGTGAAGCAATACAAAAATTTAAAGAGAAGGGAAGAGCTCACTT
>JAFABO010000149.1 GCA_023426005.1 Bacillota bacterium
AGTAATTGTTATGACATTAAATGATCAGTGGAGGGAAATCGCTGATAAAGAAAGAACTCCACAAGAAAATGAAGCTTTTTGGAAGGACTATTTCTTAAAAGAAAAAGACAACTATGCTTATATATTGACAAATAATCTGAAAACTATAAAAGGTCAGCTGTCTGAAGTTGCGGGCTCCTTCAATATGGATTCTGTTACTTTCATCGGCTTTTTGGATGGTATAAACACCAGTCTGTTAAATGAGGTCGATCTTGACTCGCTGGAGGAAGCAAGCATAATTGACTTTGAAATAGATTATGAAAAGCTTTATTTCAATATGCTGGATGCAAAGGCCGACTGGCTTTACAATATGCCCGAATGGGACAACATCCTGTCTGAAGCTGCCAGGAAAGATATAACCAAGGAGTTTAGAGCTTCAAGAATGGCAGTGAGCAATAAAATCGGCAGAAATGATCCCTGTCCGTGCGGAAGCGGCAAGAAATATAAGAAGTGCTGCGGCCAATAGGGAACCGGCTTTCACTTTAGCTTGAAAAATATTGTTAATTAATATTAAAGCATATAAGCAAAAATCAGGAAGTTTGCTTATATGCTTTTTTTAAGTCTATAGGAATTTATATCTCTTTGAGCTCCTTCTCAGAGCTTGTCCGGAATAAAGCAGTTAACAAAAAAACACTCGTAAACAGAATAATGATTTTTCAACAGATACAACTTGCAACATGGCAAGAAGTATTATACAATTGGGGTAGATTTTCAGTGGAATATGAATAGTCGGGATTTGAATATTTCACTGAAGTATTTAGGAGGATGCTATGGAACAGAGATTAAACGCATATGTAGAAAAAATGGTAAATGCTATAGATGATGTGAATAAAATAGATGCAGAGTATTTCACCAAATATAATGTTAAAAAAGGGCTTAGAAATAGTGACGGTTCCGGCGTGCTGGTCGGTCTCACCGAAATAGGTGAAGTGCATGGTTATGTACTTTATGAAGGTGAGAGAAAGGAAGACGAAGGCGGCCTTATTTACAGGGGCATTGATGTTGTTGACCTGGTGAGAGGTTTTCAGAATGAACACCGGTTTGGTTTTGAAGAAGTCTGCTATTTGCTCATGTTTGGAAAACTGCCAAACAAGGAGCAGCTGGATGAGTTCAACCGGCTGCTGGGGGAGCTGAGGGCGCTTCCCAACGGTTTTACCGAGGATATGATCCTGAAGGCTCCAAGTTCAGATATTATGAACAAGCTGGCAAGAAGTGTGCTGGTTTCGTATTCTTATGACAATGACCCTGACAGCATTGACCCGAAGAATCTGTTGAGACAGAGCATAGAGCTTATTGCCCGTTTCCCTACAATGGCGGCGTATGGTTTTCAGGCCAAATCCCACTATTACGGCGGCCAGAGTCTCTATATCCACATGCCGAGACCCGACCTGTCCACTGCCGAAAACATACTGCATATGATCAGACCTGATAACAAATATACCAGAACCGAGGCTGAGATTCTCGACCTTGCCCTTGTATTGCATGCAGAACACGGAGGCGGAAACAATTCCACCTTTGCCGCCAGAGTAGTTTCCTCTACCGAGACCGATACTTATTCTGCAATTGCAGCTGCTGTTGGCTCCCTTAAAGGGCCGAAACACGGCGGTGCAAATATAAAGGCAATGCAGATGCTGGAAAATATCAAGGAAAATGTATCAGATTGGGCCGACGATGATGAAGTCAAGGCTTATTTGACCAGAATGATGAACAGGGAAGTATTTGATAAAGCAGGCTTGATTTATGGTCTGGGTCATGCGGTATACACTTTGTCCGATCCGAGAACCATACTTCTCAAGGAAAAGGCCCACCAGCTTGCAATAGAAAAGGGCCGTGAAAAGGAATTTCTCCTTTATGACGCTGTGGAGAGAATAGGTCCTGAGGTGTTCTCGGCCAAAAAGGGAACTTCGAAAAACATCTGTGCCAATGTGGATCTTTATTCGGGATTTGTTTACAACGCATTGGGAATTCCCACAGAACTGTTTACTCCTTTATTTGCTGTTGCAAGGATAGTCGGCTGGTGTGCACATAGAATAGAAGAGGTCGTATGTATGCAGAAAATAATCAGACCTGCCTATAAGAGCATTTCCAAGCGGCAGCCCTTTATCCCCATGGAAGAAAGGGAATAATTGATTTTCATAAAAAAGTACACACCTGAAATAGCTGGTGAAACATTTATAATGAGCTTTTCAGGCATGTGCTCGTCAAATAGCTCCTATCATGCTTAAAAACACAATCAAAAGCAGTATGGGTGTGATGAACTTCAACAGAAAAAGATAGACCTTAATCAGGGCGCCATTGTTCACAGTACCTTTGTTGGAAAGCTCCCGGGCAACATCCCGCCTGTTTAAAAAGTATCCCACAAAAATTACTATCAGCAGGCCGCCCAGCGGCAGAAGAATATTTGAGGAAACGCTGTCAAAGAAATTGAAGAAGGTAAGCCCTAATATTTTTACATTGCCGAGGAGGCTCGTACTGTTTGCAGACAGGCTTGACGGGATGCCAAATACCATTACAATGAAGGCGGTTATTATCACCGCTTTTTTTCTTGAAAGCCTTTGTTCTTCAGTAATAAAAATTATTACCACTTCAAAAATGGACATCATTGCAGTTGTAGCAGCAATTGCAGTCAGGATGAAAAACAGGATCACAAGCAATCCTCCCAAGGGGATTTTTGAAAATACCAGGGGAATTGTCATAAACAGCAGGCCGGGGCCCTGTTCAGGCTTCATGCCAAAGGAGAATACCGCAGGGAATACGGCCAGGCCCGCCAGCAGTGATACTATTGTATCTGCCAGAGCAACTTTGCCGGAGGTAGCAAACATATTATTGTCCGAGGTAAAATAACTGCCATAGGTAATTATGGTGCCCATCCCAAGCGAAAGCTTGAAAAATGAGAGTCCTAAGGCCATCAAAACAACTTCTTTTGTCACACTGGAGAAATTCACGTTAAACAGGAATCTTATACCTTCCATAGCCCCCGGAAGCAATAATGCCCTGATATCACAAATAATAATCAGTATGAGCAGGAGGGGCATCAGCAGCTTGGTGATTCCCTCTATGCCTTTTTTTACTCCAAAGAGCAAAATTGTGGAGACCACTGCAATTGCAGCAATCTGCCATAGAATTGGAGGAAGAGGTCCTGTAACTGTCTGACCGAATATACTTTCAACACTATCCATGGTAGCATTTTTAAACAGTCCTGAAATTGCCTTAAAAATATAAGAGTAAACCCAACCTGCGACAGCGCTGTAAAAAAACAGAATAAAGAATGCCGAAATTATTCCCATATAGCCGATGACCTTCCAAAATGGCTTTTTTGTCAGGGCTTTTATGGCGCCGATGGCATTTTTCCTTGTCCTTCTGCCAATAAACATTTCGCTTATCATAACCGGCAGGGCCACGAAAATCACACACAGAAAATAAATGATCAGAAAGGCTCCGCCGCCGTATTTACCCGTCAAGTATGGAAACTTCCATATATTGCCCAGGCCGACGGTTGAGCTCAGAGTAGCAAAAAATACTGCCAGACCGGTTGAAAAACGTTCGCGCTCAAAAGCTGTTTTATTATTCTTCATATAACCTCCGTTATAAGATTTACCCAAAATGATTGCCAAAATATCAAAAATAATGATAATATTTTTAGCAGAATACTTATTATAATACTAAGAGCAAAAAAACCAAATAATAGATTAAATATTAGAATACAGGGTATAACAAGATTAAAAGTTTGTTAAAAAATTATATATGGTAGACAATCAGTTAAAAATAAAATATCATATTAGATGTTTTCATATTGAAATATTGCATTTAATCTTCAAAATATTAGCAATGACGCTTATAGGAGATTTCAAATTATATATTTGCAACAATAAAAACAGTTAATTGCTTTTGGAGGGTTTAATTTATGAGAAGAAGAACTAAGATAATATGTACTTTGGGACCTGCCTCTGACGATGAAGAAATTCTCAGGAAAATGATGCTTGGCGGAATGAATGTAGCCAGAATGAATTTTTCTCATGGCAATCATGAACAGCATAAAAAAAGAGCTGATTTATTCAAAAAAATCCGGGATGAATTAGGATTGCCCATACCTTTGCTTCTGGATACCAAAGGCCCTGAAATAAGAACAGGTGACTTTAAAGACGGCCAGGCGGTTTTACAGGAGAATAAAGACTTTATACTGGTGAACAAAGACATTATCGGTGATGAAAAAAGCTGCAGCATCACTTACAAAGAGCTCTACATGGATGTATCCGAGGGAAGCAGGATCTTGATAAACGACGGACTTGTGGAACTTGAGGTAATGGAGATCAGGAATAAGGATATCTACTGCAGAGTAAAAAACGGAGGCGTGGTCGGTGACCATAAGGGTATAAATGTTCCGGGAGCCGACATAAGACTGCCTGCTTTAACTGGCCAGGATATAGCCGATATAAAATTCGGTATTGAAAATGACTTTGATATGATAGCGGCATCTTTTGTGAGAAAGGCTTCGGACGTTGTTGAAATTAGAAAAGTGCTTGAAAAGAATGGCGGCAACGATATTTTGGTTATAGCGAAGATTGAAAACCGTGAGGGCATCAGGAATTTTGACGAGATACTTAAGGTTTCGGACGGAATAATGGTTGCCAGAGGTGACCTGGGAGTAGAAATACCCGTTGAGGAAGTTCCGGTTGTCCAAAAGAATATCATTGAAAAATGCTACCGCAACGGGAAACCGGTTATTACTGCAACACAGATGCTTGATTCCATGATCAGGAATCCAAGGCCGACCCGTGCCGAAGCAAGTGACGTTGCAAATGCAATTTATGACGGAACCAGCGGTGTAATGCTTTCGGGAGAGACCGCTGCGGGCAAGTATCCTCTGGAGACAATAGCGGTCATGTCAAAAATAGCTCAGAAGGCTGAAAGCTCCATGGACTACTGGCAGAGATTCACCACCCGGCAGACTGAAACCAATACCAGCGTTACAAATGCCATCAGCCATGCAACCTGTACTACGGCTCTCGATTTGAAAGCGGCTGCTATTATTACCGTTACGCAGTCGGGTCACACTGCGCGGATGATTTCCAGATTCCGTCCTGCGTGCCCTATTATTGCGACCACTGTAAATCCGAAGGTTCAGAGGCAGCTCAGCCTTTCCTGGGGAGTTCTGCCTTATCTGGTGCCTGTTGCAAATACTACCGATGAAATGTTTGATATGGGTATTGAAAAGGCTCTTGAATCAGGTCTTGTAAAAAATGGCGAACTGGCTGTAATCACCGCAGGAGTGCCGGCAGGCATCAGCGGAACTACAAATACATTGAAAGTTCATATTGTGGGTAAAGTATTAGTACAGGGAACGGGAATAGGCGATTCAGCTGTTACAGGAGAGTTGTGCGTGGCACAGACAGCCAGAGAGGCCCTTGATAAATTCGAAGACGGAAATATATTGGTGGCTCCTTTTACAAACAATGAAATGCTGCCGGTTATAAAAAGGGCTTCGGCCATCATCGTGGAAGAAGGCGGGCAGGCTTGTCATACGGCAACAGTGGGCCTGGCGCTTGATTTGCCGGTAATTGTGGGAGCTGAAAATGCCACCAGGATTTTAAAGACCGGTTCGGTAGTAACCGTAGATGCCGAAAGAGGTCTTGTACTCAGATGTGATTAATGGTCTGTATGTCAATAATAAATAACAATTGATGAGTGACTGATTTTTAGATTTATTATTTTTTGTAAATGAGAGGATAGATATGGCTAAAACATTACCGCTGTTGCCTTTGAGAGGTTTAACAGTATTTCCTTTTATGACTTTGTATTTTGATGTCGGAAGAGAGAAATCCATAAAAGCGCTGGAAGAAGCAATGATCAATGACCAGTTGATTTTTCTGGTGGCACAAAAGGATGCTTCCACCGATTCACCTGGGGAAGAGGATATATATGATATCGGTACAATATCAAAGGTAAAGCAGCTGCTTAAGCTTCAGGGCGATACTATCAGGGTACTTGTTGAGGGTATAAGCAGGGCTGAAATAAAAGATATAGTTCAGAGGGAACCTTTTTTCGTGGCCGAAGTTGTTGAGGGACAGGTGGAAGAGGAGTTCGAGGCCAATGAGGTGGAAGCCCTTAAAAGACGTCTTGTTGCAGTATTCGAAGACTATGTGAAGCTAAGCGGAAAAGTTTCTCCGGATACGGCTTTGACCGTTGCCGAAATCAACAATATCAGCCAGGTATCGGATATCATTGCAAATAACATTCCGCTTAAAGTTGATCAAAAGCAGGAAATTTTATCTGAATTCCATCCGCTGAGAAGAATTGAAAGGCTCCTGAAAATTATTTATCAGGAAACTGAAATACTGGAGATTGAGAAAGATATAAATACAAAGGTCAGAAAGCAGATAGACAAGGTTCAGAAGGAATATTACCTCAGGGAGCAGATGAAGGCTATTCAAAATGAGCTCGGGGACAGGGACGGAGTCACCGGAGAGGTTGAAGAGTATAAGGCGAGGCTGGAAAGTGCCGGCCTTCCCGAGGAAGCCGAAAAGAAGGTGCTCAAGGAGCTTGACAGGCTTCTGAAGATGCCCTCGGGTTCTGCCGAAGGCAGTGTAATAAGGACCTATGTTGACTGGATATTTGACCTCCCCTGGAATAAATCCACCCAGGAGGATATTGATCTTGCAAAGGCCGAAGAAATTCTGGAACAGGATCATTACGGACTGACAAAAGTTAAGGAACGTATTGTGGAATACCTTGCGGTCCATAAGCTCAAGAACAATCTCAGAGGACCTATTCTGTGCCTGGTGGGACCGCCGGGCGTCGGAAAAACCTCTATTGCAAAATCTATTGCAAAGGCTCTTAACAGGAACTATGTCAGGATTTCGCTGGGCGGTGTCAAAGATGAGTCGGAGATCCGCGGACACAGGCGTACCTATGTGGGATCAATGCCCGGAAGGATAATATCCGCCCTCAAGCAGGCCGGGTCCAATAATCCGCTGATACTCCTGGATGAGATAGATAAAATGAGCAGTGATTTCAGAGGTGACCCGGCTTCCGCAATGTTGGAGGTGCTGGATGCAGAACAGAATTTCTCTTTCAGGGATCACTATCTCGAACTGCCCTTTAATCTTTCAAACTCACTATTTCTGACCACTGCCAACAGTCTTGATTCAATTCCAAGGCCATTGCTGGACAGAATGGAAGTCATTACCCTGTCAAGTTATACCGAAGAAGATAAGGCAAACATTGCGATGAAGTACTTACTTCCGAAGCAAATAGAACTCAATGGTCTGGCTCAGAAGAACATTAAGATCGACGAAGAAACCATAAGGGATATTATAAATTACTACACCAGGGAAGCGGGCGTCAGAAACCTTGAAAGAGAGATAGGTTCGGTCTGCAGAAAAGTTGCAAGAACCATAGTTTCAGAAAACAAACGCGTTGTAACCGTATCCAAGAGCAGCCTTGAAAAGTATCTTGGTGTAAAAAGGTACCGTTTTGATTTTGCGAATGAAAGGGATGAGATTGGTATTGCCACCGGTCTGGCATGGACTCCTGTAGGCGGTGATACCCTGTCCATAGAAGTCAATTTGATGAACGGCAGCGGAAAGCTGGAGCTGACGGGGCATCTGGGAGATGTAATGAAGGAATCGGCAAGAGCAGCCATGAGTTATATCAGATCCCAGTGCAAGGAATTGAAGATAGATGAAAACTTTTATGAAAACAGGGACATTCACATACACGTACCCGAGGGAGCAATTCCAAAGGATGGCCCATCAGCAGGAATTACTCTTGCAACTGCGATGGTTTCTGCCTTGTCGGGTGTTCCGGTCAACAGAAAGGTTGCCATGACAGGTGAGATAACTCTGAGGGGCAGGGTCCTTCCTATAGGGGGCCTCAAGGAAAAGGTGCTGGCAGCTCACAGGGCTGGAATTGAAACTATTATCCTTCCCATAGACAACAAAAAAGATATTGATGAGATACCGAAGAATGTAAGAAATTCTCTGAAATTTATTTGTGCTTCGGATATGAAAACTGTCCTCAAAAGCGCGTTGACAAAAGCTTAAAAAAAATCTATGAAAAAATCGGCCGGCTTTTAGCTGTCGGCCGATTTTCGTGTGTATAGGAGTAAATAGGAAAATTTACCGATATTTCTATTAAAATAGAAGGAATTTTGTTGATTTATATCGAATAAAGACTATTAGTCTAAAATTACATATTTCTACGTACAAAGGATAAAATACGACGTACATTCTGGAGGGGTTTATGTCCTACTATTGGATTTCGGTTGTTATTACAATTTTGGTCACCGCGGTGACAGCGTTTTATTTGCTTTACAGGGCAAAAGAATTGAACCTTGGCATATTGTTTTCCATAACTGCAGGATCCATAGTTTTGGGATTTTCCTTTAACCCTGCTTTTACATTCCTGTTGAAGGCCTTAAGTGAAAGTATTAACATCAACAAAAAAATAGCGTTAGTTATGTCTTTAATTTTTGTTTTATTTATATTTTTATTGTTTATTTGCATAATAAGCATGATTATATCCATGGTCATTCCGAAGAAATTTTCTTCCATAGATTGCGGTATTTATATTGACAAATTTTTCAGCAATATTAAAAATGTTAAGATGGGATTTTTTAATAGACCGGCTGCAGAATATGGAAATTCAAGCATATTAGTACAAGAAAATGTAAAAGATGAATATAATTTAGAAAATAACTTGAAAAAACCAGTTGACACTAAACAAATAATTGATACAATGGGAATAGAAAATAGTGAAAATGGAAGCTTTCCACTGGAAAATTCCGGAAATAATGATTTTACTGCTGAAGCTGTCCAAGCCGCTGCGGCGGTTGCAGAACCTGACATGGTCAATGCTGCCGATGCTTATGAAGAAACCGGAAGCCTTGAGGACGGCAGTGCGGATAGTGATGAAGCAGATGTAATAGATACTGATATAGCTGAAGCGGCTGTGCCTGAATCAGATATTGAGGAAGCCGATGATACCGGCTCACAGATATGGGAGCAGGTTGAAAATTCAACAACAATTGCTTCTGAAATTGTGGAGCCTGAAGAAATAGCAGATGAAATACCGTCGGGCGAAGTTGAAATAACTGCACGGTCACTTGTGGACAAGGCGTTTGAAAGCAAGGAGCAGGGCAGGAAGGAACAGGCGGCAGAATACTATTTGCAGGCCCTTTCGCATGATCCCGGCAGGGAAATGATTTTCTGGATAGTATTGGATGTATGCGCCCTTTATAAGCAGCTGGGCCTGACGGAACTGGCGCAGAACATACTGGAAGGAATTGTTGAGATATATGGATCAGTTATCAAGCCTGATATAAAAGAAGAAATTATTAAAAACCTAAAATAATTTATTCATTCAAAAAAAGATTTTTGGAATTTGAGGGGGTACTTATAAAAATGAAAAAGACGAAGGAAATAGTAGGCTTACCTATAATCAGCATATCGGACGGTATTGAGGTTGGTAAAGTCAAAACTGTTATAATCAATGCTGAAAAAGGTGCTATTGATTATGTTGTTGTTGATAGCGGTATTCAAATACTAAGCGCTAAGGTTATTCCGACAGAATATGTGCTGGGAATCGGTGAATACGCTTTGACAATAGAAAATGAAGATGCCATTAACGACATAAGTAAAATACCGGCTGCTATTGATCTTCTGCAAAAAAATATCCAGGTTAAGGGTACAAAAGTACTTACCAAAAAAGGCCGTTTAATAGGTGAAATCGGGGACATATATATTAATGAGGAAGATAATTGTTCAATCGTAGGACTTGAGTATATTGCCGATATTACGCAGAAGAGTATCAGAATCATACCAAGGGACAGCATCATTACCTTCGGAAAGAATCTGGTAGTTGTAAAGGAGGATGTGGAATCCAGGTTGCTGGACAGAGCATCCGATCTGGCATTGGATGAGGACATCAATTTAGAAAAAAAAAATTTTGAGTCCTCAGATGTAGCCGACATTGAGGGCAGCGTTCCTGCAGAAGACGATATTCAGTCCGATGCCGTGTCTGATATGATGGAAACGAAGCACCGTGAATATCTCAACGGTAAGGTTGCTACCAAAGCGATACTGGATAGTGATGGAAATACACTGATTGAAGAAAATACTGTTATAGATGATGTTGTTTTTGAAATAGCAAGGTCAAATGGTAAAGTTATAGAGTTGGTTATGAATAACAGGTAAACATACAAAAAAACATACAAAAGGCTTCCCTAAAAGGGAAGCCTGACTCATATCATCCAAAGTTGTATGTTAAATTGACAGTCTAAAAATAAGTATTTAAAGTTTCTATTGCATTGCTGCTTATTATCTTTTCACCGTATTCGTTAAGATAACCTTCAAAAAATCCCGGATTCCCCACCAAAACAGAGTATTCGGACATTATAATTTCCAGGGGCTGTGAACTTGTGGAAATACCGCTGAGAAGAAGATAATAGCTGTCCCGGCATCTGAACAGGGCACTTTCCCCTTGATATACGGCAGTGATACGTTTAGTCAGTTTGCATACGTCATCCAGATTGTTGAAGCAATATATTTTCAAGGTTGAACAAACCTTGCTCTTCTTTTTCTTTTGTTTCAACTCTGAATTCTTATATTTGCTTTTTATATATTTTTGAATCGACTCAAATTCCCCATCGGCATCGACTTTGGTGATAGTTACAACAAAACCGTCCTCATTTTCAGGAGAGGCCTCGAATATGAGCTGGGATTCACCGGAAGCAAAGCCATACTCCTCCTCGGCTCTCTCCATCATATCCCAGAATAGTTCCTGAGCAGCAGGCGAATTATAATTCAAAGATCCTAAATCAATATTTCTTTCTTCAAGATCATTCAGTGTTATTGTGACCTTCAATACATTTTCATTAATTTTTTCAATTCTCATATAATCACCAACTCTCCGATAATTCATTAACTGTACCAAAATTCAAATACGCCTCTGTATACTTGCGTAATTCGACTGATGAATATAGTTTTACTATATTATACTTCTAAAAACCCGAATTGAGAAGTGATATTTACTAATATTATTCATAATAAGAGATGTAATATTTAAGCACAGAGCCATTTTTAACCTTGCGTAATTATCCAAAGGAGTGGATAAACCGGGCTTTTAATAAAAATAAGCTTTTTACAGATAATATATATAAATTTTTACCTAGCTTTTTATTTGAAAAATCGGCTATAAAAATATATAATAAATATGGCTGCGTTTGTCGCTTAGTGTAAAGATATGAAAAAATAAAATA
>JAFABO010000155.1 GCA_023426005.1 Bacillota bacterium
TCAGAATTCCCACAAAGACTGATTCAGGGGATAGTGTTATAACTGCTGAGGTAATGCAGCATCTCGGAAACGATACTGTGAGATGTGTTGCCATGTCTTCTACAGATGGACTTGTAAGAGGTATGGAAGCTATAGATACGGGAGATGCCATCAAAGTACCTGTTGGAAAAGAAGTTTTAGGAAGAATATTCAATGTATTGGGTGAAACGGTTGACAAGCAAGGCGATATAAAGCCGACGGATTATTACCCCATACATAGGCCTGCACCCTCTTTTGAGGAGCAGAGACCTTCAACAGAGATTCTGGAAACGGGTATAAAGGTTGTGGACCTCCTTGCACCATACGCAAAGGGCGGTAAAATCGGACTGTTCGGCGGAGCCGGAGTCGGAAAGACAGTTCTGATAATGGAGCTGATCAGAAATATCGCTACCGAACATGGCGGATATTCCGTATTCACAGGTGTTGGTGAGAGAACAAGAGAAGGCAATGACCTCTGGCATGATATGAATGACACAGGTGTTATTGAGAAGACAGCAATGGTTTTCGGACAGATGAATGAACCGCCGGGAGCCAGAATGAGAGTTGGCCTCACAGGCCTTACCATGGCAGAATACTTCAGAGATCAGATGGGACAGGATGTACTTCTGTTCATAGATAATATATTCAGATTTGTGCAAGCCGGTTCCGAGGTTTCGGCTCTGCTGGGCAGAATTCCTTCGGCAGTTGGCTATCAGCCTACACTTGCTACCGACGTGGGAGCACTTCAGGAGAGAATAGCATCCACAGCCAAGGGGTCCATCACCTCGGTTCAGGCAGTTTACGTGCCTGCCGATGACCTGACCGACCCGGCGCCTGCCACTACTTTTGCCCATTTGGATGCTACCACGGTTTTAAACAGAGATATAGTTGCAATGGGTATTTATCCCGCGGTTGATCCTCTGGATTCCACTTCAAGAATTCTTGATCCCAAGATAATTGGTGAAGAGCATTATTCGGTAGCAAGAAGAGTTCAGGAAATATTACAGAGAAATAAGGAATTACAGGATATGATAGCGATCCTGGGTATGGACGAATTACCCGAAGAAGACAAGCTGACCGTATTCAGAGCAAGAAAGATACAAAGATACCTGTCTCAGCCATTCTTTGTAGGAGAACAGTTTACCGGTTATAAGGGCAAGTATGTTCCTCTGAAGGAAACAATCAGAGGTTTCAAGGAAATCATTGACGGTAAGATGGATCATATACCTGAAGCTGCCTTCTTCATGAAGGGAAATATTGACGAAGTATATGAAGCAGCAAAAGAAATGGAAGAATAATTTCTTGCCGCTCAGATATTTGTAGTCGCCGCACCTGCGGCGTTTCATGGAGATTAACTTGAAAGACCCGCTTTGCTTGTCTCTCAAGTTAACCTGTAGAACTAGTCGCCGCGCGATATATTTAAAGCATTGATTTAAAATGTTGGTTAAAAATGACTTCGAATGCTTTGAAAGCGCGCATGGCTAATTAGCCTCCTTTATTCGCCTTATGCGGCATTAATAGAGAGGTTAATTATAGGATATTTTTTGTGGCCGCACTTGCGGCTCATGGAGGCTAATGAGTATGTCCACATTTTTTTTGGAAGTAATCACACCTGAAAGAAATTTCTATTCGGGGGAAGCAGAATGCGTTATCTTTAAGTCTATTGACGGTGAAATGGGAGTTCTTGCAAAGCATGCACCTACGGTAACCACTGTCAATGTCGGACCTCTTAGGATAAAGAATGCCGAAGGTAAATGGATGGAAGCTGTTGTAACCGACGGCTTTGCTAAAATTATGCCGGACAGGGTTGTTATTATGACTGATACCGCAGAGTATCCTGAAGAAATAGATATAAACCGTGCCAGGGCAGCAAAGCAGCGTGCCGAAGAAAGGCTTCAGAAGCAGCTGAGCCAGCTGGAATACATGCGCTCCAAAACGGCTCTTGCAAGAGCAATGGCCCGAATTAAAGCCACAAGCAAGTAAAAATCAATATAGAGGTTTGCAGACACAAAAACACCCCGTCGTTTGGCGGGGTGTTTTTGTGTTAAAACATCGCCGGATTTTGCCGATATACGTTAATGACAAGAACCAATATACTATAAAAGCTTTTGACAAATACAGGAGCAATATTTGAAATAGAGGTTAATTCTCCGGGAGGTATCGGACATTGATTTTACACACGAATAACAGAGAAAATAAAAAAAGAAACAGGTATGCGAAACTATTGGGGAGATTTGCTTTTTTATTGGTATTTTCAATTCTTCTCCAGAGTTTGGTCATAGTCAATGTAGCCCACGGTGAGGCTATGTCGGAGCTTACCGTTACAGTTATAAACAATAATCAGGTCAAGCTGCAGTGGACTGACAATTATTCCGATGAGTTAAGATACATTGTAGAAAAAAAGGTAGACAACGGATCCTTTATGCAGATATCAAGATACCGGGATTCCGAGGACTATACCGACAGTTCTGTCAACTCCGGACATGTATACACCTACAGGATAAAGGTTGTGGACTCTTCAAACATAACCTCCATTTATACTGATGAAGTCACCTTCAGCACCATTGACGTACAGAAACCCAATTCGTTGAAAGTCAGCGCTGTTTCCAGCGACCAGATAGACCTGAAGTGGAGTTATGCCGACAACAAAGCCTTTACAACGGTGATTGAAAAACGGGAAGCCGGCGACACCGAATGGTATCAGCTTGCAACCGTTCCTTCGGGACAATTTACCTATAGTGATAAAAATGTAGTGTCGGGTGTCACTTATTATTATAAGGTCCGTTCGGTTTTCAGCGAAAAAGTTAAATCCACTTCATTTCCGGATGAGGACAGAGGCTACAGTTCCAGCCCCCTGTTATATAAACCCACAGACCTGTACGGTTTTGCAAAATCTCCGTATTCAATACAGATTGAATGGTCTGTCAGTTATGATGCGGCAACGTATGTAATTCAGAGGAAATCCCCGGAGGAAAGCAGCTTCAAGACCATTGCCGTGGTTCCCAACAGTGTAAGTGTGTACGTTGATATAAACGACAGTGCCAGCCCCGTTAAACCCAACACTGTATATACCTATAGGATTCAGGCCATATCAGGCAGCAGCAGCTCGGAGTATTCCGAACTGCTGAGTGTGACAAGCACATTTCTCAATAGCCCGGCTGTACTGGCTGCCTCGTGTGTTGACGGCACAAGAGTCAATTTGTCCTGGAAGGATTACAGTGACGGGGAAACAGGTTTTGAGATATGGCGAAGAGCGGCTTCGGATGCCGAATGGACGCTGTATGACAGTGTGGGCAGGAATGCTACAAGCTATATAGATATAGGGGTATCACCGCAAGTGTCATATACATATAAGGTAAGGGCCAGGATTAATGACTACAGTGTCTTTTCCGACTTTTCAAATCAGGTGAATATCTGGGTCAGCAGCATCAGCTCGCCTTTAAATCTGGACTACACCATATTGCAGCAGAATGAAATCGAATTGAGCTGGCAGGATTCCAGCGGGTCCGAAACCGGCTTCAAGGTGGAAAGAAAAGAAGGGGAGTTGGGGAAATGGCAGCAAATAGCACAGTTGAATCCCAACACCGTCAAATATACCGATAAACGGCTCAATAACACAAAGGTTTATTACTACAGGATTCAGGTCTTTGATGCGGCAAATTCAACCAGCTACAGCAATGAAGTAGAAGTATCGTTTCAGATACCGGGAAAGCCCACCGAGCTTGAGGCCAGGAATATTTCGGCAAATGAAATCCAGTTGAACTGGAAGGATAATTCCTATCAGGAAAAGGAATTTGTTATAGAAGCCAAGCAGTTTACTTCCTTCAGGGAGATAGGCAGGGTCGGCGCGAATACCACCACTTTTATACACAAGGGAACGCTTTCGGAAGGTACGTTTACATACCGTGTAAAAGCTGTAAATGGTATTGTCCAGAGTGCATATTCAAATGAGGCCATGGCTTCGGGAGGAAAGAAGGCCAGTTATACTGATCTGGGAGGGGTAAAGTGGGCCGTTGAAGCTATTGAAGGCCTGGCCGGCAAAAAGGTATTCGATGCAAAGCCGGGCACAAAATTTTATCCTGAACAGAGCATAACAAGGGGAGAGTATTGTGCCATCATCGTCAGGAGCCTTGAATTTGGAGATGTGGCAGCAGGACGGTATGCAGACGTCACTTCAAAGCACCAATACTATAAGGAAATAATGATGGCCGCAAAGCTGGGGATAGTATCCAACGACAAGAATAACAAAATTTACCCCGACCAGCTTATTACAAGAGAACAGGCCGGCGTAATGCTTGCACTGGCACTTAAAATCAGCGGGAGACCGCTTCCTGAGCAGGACAGCAGCATACTTAAGCAATTTGCCGATTACCAGCAGATTTCCGAAGGCTCCGCAGAAAGGATATCGGCAGTGTGCGGTGCGGGAATTATTACAGGAAGGCAGGAGAAGGACAAGGTCTATTTGCGTATTACAAGCAATGTTACAAGAGCGGAAGCTGCTGTTATGATGTATAAAGCACTTAGCCTTTAATAGTTGATACAATTATGGCGTTATGTTGAGGAGCGAGAACCGATGAAGAGATTAATAAAACTCATATCAATCATGCTGGCAATAGCATACCTGCTTTTAATACCGCTTAATTCACTGGCGGCGGCAGGGGCGGTCAGCGCCAATGTTACCGATCCGCTGCTGGGCAAATGGCAGGGCTACGGACTGGTTGACAAAAGTTTGACAAACAGTGACCTTAATAAGGCTGTTCAGAAAATTGACTTTATATCTCTCATAAATGGGATAATGAAGCCCACCAATAAAGCCAATATCAGCTTTTCCGACGTGCCGGAAGGAACCTGGTACGGGGAGGAGCTTTCAAAGGCTGCGGCCGCGGGATACATAGACAATAAAGATAAGTCTAAATTCAATCCGTTTTCGGAAATAACCAGGCTGGAAGCAGCCATAATGGTTAAGCGTGTATTTGGGCTTGAGCTGAAAGATAAAAGGCTTCTCAGTAAAATAACCGACGCCGAGGCCTTGGAGAGCAAACAGCTGGAAGAGTTTGCAGCAGTCGTAGAGAAGGGCTGTCTCAGCCAGGTGGATGAAGGCAGATATGTTCCATACGGAGTGCTCAAACTTTCCGATGCACTGCAGATGCTGGATATTTGTGTGGGACAGGTGGTTACAAAGTCAGGAACAATATCGGACTATGTTCCAGGAAATATGATGATAAACACGAAAGCCGTCACTTTGAAAGATATGAATGTAGCGGGTGACCTGACCATAGGGGAGGGCGTCGGTGAAGGGGATGTGAGGCTGGACGGCGTTTCGGTAAACGGAAAGCTTATAATAAGGGGTGGGGGACCAAACAGTGTCACCCTGACCAATACAAGGATCAATGACATACTGGTGATAGAAAAAAGTGCGGGCAATGTACGTGTAAGGGTCTTTGGTACTACAACAATTAACAAAACCTACATAAAATCCGGCTGTTTCCTTGAAGAAAGCGGTTTAACTTCCGGACAGGGTTTTGTTGACATTACGGCAGAGAGATCGGCCGTTGAAAATCAGAAAATCGACCTTAGAGGTAATTATAATAAATTAACGATAGATGAAAGCAATCTGGCTGTGAATCTAAATGGCAATGCCGATTCAATCGACATATCAAAAGGTTCTGCCGGGAACCTGACCATAAGCGGGGGCAGTGTAAAGACCATAACCACTAAAGCCTCTCAAAATATAATTGAAATACTGGGAGGGACGGTAACAACCTTAAATATTGACACCGGAGCCATAGGAAATAAAGTGACCGTAAACGGAACTGCAACGGTAAGTAACGTTAATGTCAAGGAAAACACCGATATTTCCCTGATTAAGGGAACAGTGGATAAGCTTATACTGGAATCTGCTTCGGAAGGATCAAAGCTGAATATATCAAGCGGTGCCTATCTGAAGAATATTACGGCTAATGCGGCCGCCACCATATCGGGCAGCGGTTCTATTACCAATGCCTACATATATGCTCCCAATGTAAGTATGAGCATAAGGCCCAGCGGAGATTATATCAGGGGCGGCGCCGAAACAACTCCGGGCGGCACAGTTACAGATCCCACACTGCCGAAAATAACAATTTCAAATGTGTATAACAGAACCATTATGGTGGGCAGCAATAATCAGAAATTGGATGCCCGCGCTTCAAACGGAGCCGAGATCTTCTACAGTTCCGCCGACAGCTCAATTGTAACTGTGGGCGAGAAAGGCCAGTTAACCGGAGTTTCAGCCGGAAAGACAAATGTATACGTGTCGGCAGTCAAGGAGGGATATGCTCCGGCAATTACAACAATTACGGTCAACGTAATTTCCGGGAATACAACCTCGGCAGGTACTCTTTCAGTATCACCGTCAGGCGGTACGGCAGGTGAAATTATTGATGTTGTCATCACCTATACAGCCGGAGAAAATATGACGAGCGGCAGAATCGTATTCAAGCTGCCTGCCGGCTTCACAGCATCGGAAAACGACATCTTCAGCATTAATTCAGGTGCTGAAACAGCTCTGACAAAAGCGCATATAATTGATTCCGGAACCTTGTCCTTCAATAATATCGCTCTTGCTGCGGATGGTACCCTTCAAGTCACATTGAAGAAGAAGGAAATACCGGTAGGAGGACAGCTCGAATTTGCTGCCGTAGTTGATGCCGACGGAATAGGTCCGAAGGTGCCGGTAGAAATAAGCGCCGTATTTACCTGTGACAGCCTGAAGATACTTAGAGAAGGTACAAATTATAAAGTTGAAAGAGGAAATACAAGCGGTACGGTCAGGATTACCAATCTCAGCTCTATTAACGTCGATAGAGCAGACAAGTGGGTAATCAGTGATGTAACAGAAGAACCAAAATACGATGATATATTGTCAGAACCCACATATATTGAATATACCGGTCAAGACATACCTGCCGTTGATAAGCAAAAGATTATGCTGGCATTAGTAGACCGCGCAACAAACAAGGTTAAGGCATATGTGATAATCGAGATAAAGGCTGAAGTGATAAGACCCGACGATGCGGCAGCTCTGGATCCTGCAACGATCAGCGTTGAACCGGGTATACAGGCCGGAACCGTCAGATTAAATGGAATGAACCTGGCAGACAATGCCGCCGAATGGATGATCAAGGTACAGAATGCACCGTCGCCTGTAATATTGATCGACAGCGTATTTGACGGGACAGTGAAATACAACCCCGGCGATGACATTAAAGTATCCAGCAACCAGTACATTGTACTTGCGGCTGTCGAAAACGCAGAAAATAAAAAAGTAAAGGCATATGCGAGTATACCGGTTGCGGGTAAGGTAAGTGTTGAGGCGGCAGGATTGGTATCCCCGGCAAATTACAGTATACCGGAAATTGGTGACGACATAGGAACTACAAAGATACAAAGTCTTAATAAGGGTAATTTGGCTATTGATAACTGGATGGTTGTTTATTTGACAAATGCTGCTGTACGGCCTGCCTTGAATGCTTCGATAAAAGATTATCAGAGCAGGTATGCCGAAGGTAATACCTTCGAGCCATATGCACAAGGTGAGAGTATCACAGCTGCGGCAGGCAAGCACCTGCTGCTGGTTGGCGTTAAGAATGACACAGAGAGCGGAAATAACTACATTCAGGGTTATGCTGATATGGTAATTGTTCAGGGACAGATACGCGGAGCCAGCGCAGCAGATTTTTCAGGTGAAACCGGTGTGATTGGCCCATTGGAATATGGTTCGGAGGAACTTACTACCAGATTCTCGTCGCTTACTCTGACAGGGTCGGCTATAACTGCAGGTGCGCAAAAGTTCATGTACAAAGTGCAGGATCAGCGGATGGCAGCACCACAGCTGGACAGCCAGTTTACCGGTTTCAGTGATTATAATACCGTTGCCAAAACTAATATTAAGCCGGGTACAGCAACAGTAATTGTCCTCCTTGCAACAGATAACAGCGGAAAAGTCAAAGCATTTGCAAATGTGTCGGTAGATATAACCAGAATCAGACCGGCAAATGCTCCGCTTATACCAACAGGTGAATATAAGTTTGTTCCCGGAACAGACATAAATTCTACCAAAATTGATTTACTGCCTTCAGGCGGTCCCAGTAATATAACCGGCGTATTTGAAAGGTATGAGTACAAGAAACAGGCGGCTGCCTTTGAAAAGCCTTATGTTGGATTTGTGCTGGGAGGAAGCGAATATACCCCTGGAAATCAAATAAGTAATGTTTCAGTCAACCAGCATATTCTAATAGCTGCCGTTGATAATAATGGAGGTGTTCTGGCTTATGTTGACAGAAGCCTGACCGCCGGTGACATAAAACAAGCGGAGGCAAAACAGCTGTCGGAGGGCGTAGAGTATTCAAAGCCGGAACCCGGTACTGTCAGTGGATCAACAAGAATAACAACGCTGAATCTGGAAGGTGCCAGCTGGTACTATAGAATTTCCGGTTTACCATTATCAACGCCGGCATATAACAGCAGTCTGCCAGGTAATGCCAAACCATATACTGCTGGAACAAGTGTCACAGCAAAGGTTAAAGATTATTTCACACTCCTTGCGGTAAAGGACAGATTTGTGATAGCTTTTGCAAACATTGAATTAAGTGAAGAGCATATTAGTCTGCCTGAACTTAAGACACCGGATAACTATACGCTGGCAGTTGGAAGCACAGCCGGAACAACAAGCTTGAAGGATCTGAAGTTTACAGATATCACAGGCGCCGTAAAATGGTCGTATGCTGTTGGAAATGATGCCTTTCCTGTTCCGGCACAGGGGTCGGGAATTAATGATTTAGCTTATAAAGGTATACTTGTTCCTGTTACGTCAACAACAGCAGCTATAACAATCAGTGCCAACCAATATATTATGCTGCTGGCACTTGATAACAGCGATAAGATTAAGGGGTATGCAAATATAAAAGTTGATGGGACCAAAATCAAGCCTGCCGATGCTCCTGAGATTACAGGATTGACTCTGGAAAAAGGCTCTGCAGAGGGCACAACACGGTTCAGCAGTCTTGAAAAAATAAATGGTGCGGTTCAATGGTGGTATTGTGTGCAAACAGATGCTCCGTCTGAAAAATACGGAATAGATACCACACCGCCAGGTACGGCTAAAAGATATGACGACACAGCTACTCCAAAACCCAATATACCTGTTCAGGTTGCTGATCACATAATACTTTTTGCAACAGATGCAGCAAAAAAAATCAAGGCTTATGGTGTTGTTAAGGTTGATGCTGATGTAATTCAGAAACCAGAAGCTATGCCATTGACAAATCCTAAAAATTATTCCGGACCGAGACCTGGCAGTTCACCCGGTACTACTACCTTTACATTTTTGGAAGATGGTATACCTGATAATGGCACTGGAACCGTTGTATGGAAGTATAAGACTTCAACTCAGGATTTGCCTGTTCCTCACTATGATGAGGATGCTTCATCATATATTGCGGCCGGCAATGGTGATTTTGAAGTGGAGCCAGACAACTCGCTACTGGTGGTTGCTACTATAGGTAACAAGGTTAAAGCATACCTTCAGATTACTAAAATTGTAGCTAGCGCAATACAACCAAAAGAGGCTGCCAAGCTGAATAGTCAGCAATTTACAGCTCCGGTGCAAGGAAACAATCCGGGGACAACAAAAATTGCACAATTGGATCCTATTGGCTTACCGAATACTTTCACAGGATGGAAAGTACAGGTGTCCAGCAATGAGCAGAAACTCATGCAGGGTACAAAGACTGATAATTGGCTTCCATATACACAGGACAGCAACATCAGTGTTAAGGCCGATGAATATGTTGTATTGGCTGCGGTAGACAAATATGGATTTGTTCTGGCATATGAGTGTTTCGCAATAACTCCTACTCAAATAAATCCACCTTCTGCGGCCGGGTTTGACAATAATTATGATGGCCCGAAAGCGGGTACTGTAATAGGCACAACCAGATTTGAAATCAGTCTGGGTAATATGAGCGGCGCACAAAACTGCATAGTTAAAGTGGCTGACGCCCGGGTAAATCTGGCAATCGGAGATACTATTACGCTTGGAAGCACTACAGTACCGGCAACAGATTTTAGTAACTACAAAGTATATGCATCACTGGCCAACATCGCAGTTGAGCCGGATCAGTATGTAGTACTTATAGCTGTGGACAGCAGCAATAAAGTACTGGCCTATGCCAACATTAAGATTCCGGGAAGTGCCATTAATCCGGGCTATGCATACCAATTAACAGAATATAATGTAAGCACTGGAGGAAACTACACATTGTCTGCCGGAAGTACAGCCGGAAAAGTTGCATTTACCTATCTGAATAAGATTGGTGCTCCACTTGGGGGTGCAAATGGAAAGTGGTTTGTACAGGTTGTAGGTACACCGGGAACTCCGCCGTTACTTAATGCTTCGCTTCCGACTGGTACGAATCAGCCGGTAGAATATACTTTGTCAGCAGATATAGATACAACAAGGGGAAATTATGTGGTTCTCTATTTAGCAGATGAGACGACAAAGGCAATAAAGGGATATACATGCATTCAGGTCAAACCCGAAGCATTGAACGTAAGTACGCCAATACCTGGAACAGAATATTTCACAACAAAGATTGCTACAACTGTAACTGCTCCGGCAGATACAACACTGATGTATGCCGTCAAGAGCAGTTCCAGCGGCAATCTGCTTACAAACAGCATTATTTCTGACTTGATATCATACACAGGTACAGGCGACATACCTGCTGCGGTAAATCAATACCTGCTGCTGGTTGCTGTAGATGGTGACATTATTAAGGCATACAAGGAAATTAAAATTACTCCTGCAATGTTAAAGATACCGAATACTACGGCAACTCTTTCAGGAACGCTGATTACCGCACCTCCGACAGTAACAGATATGGTCAATGGAGGTAAAACACTGGTAATCACTTTGAATGACGGGAAATGGGAAGACGGCATAGCAACAACATTGAGGAATAAGCTGTATTCCGGGTTTAAGACGACTACCGATACAGGTGCATGGGAAAACTTAAGGGCTGAGCTGGACAGCGCCGATGTATATACGGCATCAAAGCCATATGGCATAGAAAAAACCAGTGATACCGTAGTAACTGTTACCTTCCCGGCAATAAGCGCGGCAAACTACAAACTTACGAAGAATCAAGCCGTAACAGTGACTATTGATGCCTCGTGCATAATCGGTGATAATTCGGTTACTGCTCCACAAAAGATAACCATTTCGACTGTTGCTGCTCCGGCGCCCACAAAGATAGTAAAAGTATCCGGACCAACCGGAGTTTACAGGCAGGGAGACGTAATTCCTATCTTTGTTAAATTTGATAATGCTGTAGAGGTTGCTGCCGGACTAACTCCGGCAATAACACTGAAAACGGGTTCCAGCACCAGAAGTATCAATTACTCTTCCGGGTCAGGCACTGACACTCTGGTATTTAACTATACGGTTCAGGCCGGTGATTACAGTTCGGCTCTGACATACAGCGGTACGTCGCTGAGCCCGGCAAATTCCATAAAGAACATGAGTACCGGCAACTCAGCAACATTGACACTGCCGTCGGCCACTGCAGACAACTCTTTAAGTGCATGTGGTATAGTTACTGATGCTGTTGCACCGAAGTTTACAAAGACTCCTTCGCAAACTACTACAAAGGCAGAGACATCAGGTGATATTTCATACACGGTTAACGAGACCGGAAAGGTATACTATGTAGTAATGGTGGATACTGGAAGTACAACAGTCCCAACTGTTCAGCAGATTATTGACTGGAATGCGTTGCCAGGTGCTTTGGTTATTGCATATGATATAGTAAATGCCAATGCGAATGCAGCGGGTACTATAAACATTACAGGGCTATCACCAAATACAAAATACAAAGTGTATATGTTCGCAGAGGATGCCCTTCAGAATAGGAGTGCGGTAACCAGCTGCGGGGTTCAGACAATTGATAAAACGCCGCCGGAATTTACTATACCTCAGATTACACCATCGGATTATTCCATAGGTATTTTAGTTAATACTAATGAGATTGGGAACATATTTGTTGTTGCCAAACTCCGCGGGGCAGCTGCACCTAAAAGTTCCGAGTTAACGGGATCGAAAATTAAAGCTGCTGTCGATTCAAACAATGTAAATACCGATATCCCAATTACTATAACCGGGCTGACAGTTTCCACAGACTATGACATATATGTAGCATGTAATGACAAGGCATCCACACCGAATCTGAGTACGGCAACGGTGGTACAGGCCAGCACTTTACCTCTTGATTTGACAAAGGCGGATGTCGATCTGGCGAATAAAAAGCTGCTTAATACAAACAAATTAATGCAGTACAGCCTGGATGGAGCGAAATGGTATACATGTGGTTCTCCGGAAACAACTAAAGTTGATTTTGGATATACAGATGACACTAATTCTATCAAAGTATTCATCAGTGAGACTAGCAACCCGGCCAACCCAATGCAGACAATAACGCTGGGCAGGGGAGATGACACAACTATTTCGAGATCAATGATTGATTATGATATAGCCGGAGGAACAGTTACCAATAAAACTAGTGTTGACCTTGAGTTAAGAATAAACGAAGGTGCCTGGAAGCAGCTAAAGGCAAATACTACAATACAAAAAGTTGTTTTTGAACAAGGCTCTCTGGATTTAAGGTTAGCCGTTACTTCTCCGACAGCTGCCGGCAGCAGGGATGCTAAATTGCCGTCTTTGCCAAGGACTGTCGATGGTATAGTCAAAGGTTACGCTCCTGTTTTAACAGCCGATGATACAAAAAATGAAATAGTTGGTATGTCCGCTGTTCATGAATACAGCACCGACGGCGGAGCAAACTGGACTCCTGTTAGTTCAACAACCGTTCCTACCTTCGCGGGAACTAAAACAGTATTGGTTAGGTTCAGAGCAACGGCTTCAAAACTTCCAAGTGAAACTATGGAGTTAACGTTTACAGCCAATACATTTAAGGCCACTGCCAAGCCGGCCTCAACAACAGGAACGACAACGACAAAGGCCACTGTAACAATAGAGCTGGACGAGAATACTGGTCTGGCCAATCAGTCATTGAGTGCGCAGCAGTTAAGTGATTGGTTCCAGATAACATCAGAATCCGGAGATTCTCATACATGGGGAGATGCACTGGGCAAGTTCAGTGCAACGGGCAGGGAACTTATTATAACCTTTAATACGATTGGTGATATTAAAGTAGGCGATATAATTGAATTCACTGCCACTGCTGCTGCAGCAATAAAAAATGCAAAATATACCTCATGTAAATTGGCCGGAAGCTTCCATACAACTCCTGAAGTTATAAGTATAAAAGCAGAAAACACCAATAACGACAGTGTTTTCTCTAATGGTGAAAGATTGGCAATAGTATTTGACCAGGCTACCAAACAAGGAGTTAATATCAGTACTTCAAATATTGCAAGTTTACTTATTTTAACTGATGAATCAGGTGCAGCAACCAAAAAGTGGTCAAAATCCGGTTCGCCTGATCTGACATTTGCTTGGTCGGCAGATCATACAACACTTTATATAACCTTTAACACGGCAAGTGATACCGAGCTGGCAGTCGGTGATAAAATCAGGGTAGATTCAGAGTGGGGGTTGACCGATGCTGATGGTACTACAAAAGCATGTACCTCGACTAAACTAATAGGGGGAAGCTTTACAGCACCGTAGCAAATAGCTTGATTGTTTTAGCATTAATGCTTAATACCGGTGTTTTAGATTAGAGGGGCTGGCGCAATGGCTATTGAAAAAAGTTGTTGCGTGGCTCCTTTTTGTCCAAGGCGGATTCGAAGAAGTGATTGGGGGGATAAAAGTGCTTATATCAGTGGGGAATCCTAAGTTCGTAATTAACGATCAATTTCAAACTGTACTATTATGATATCGCCGGCAAGACCGGGAAAAAATTTTTATCACTTTTTTTTACGTTTTCTTTACAACTATCTGTAAAAGTATAAGTAAATTGTCCCAATATGCCGATATTTTGGTTGATGGCTAGTATTCTAACTTCCGGGGGTATTTTGCAATGAAGAATAAATTAAGATTAATAGCAATGATTCTTGTAATGAGTATGATTTTTCCTTTATTATCATGGATGATTCAGCCGGTTTTTGCCGCTGACCTTGAAAATATAAAGATTACATACAATGAGAGTACCGCTGCGGCGACTATCAGCTGGAGCGTTCCGAATGTCACCGGCGGTGAAATTGTATATTATGCGCCGGACGCAACAGGCACCGGTGCAACTGAGGAAAGGGTAGCGATAGGTGCTGCAGCAAATTCCGTTTCCATAGCTAAAATCAAAAAAGATATTATATATAACTTCCAGGTGACACTGACTGATGCAGGCGGTGTTACATATGAGGGTTCCAAGTACTTCCTTGCCGGGGTTACCGTTACTGCACAGAATGTACAGCAGCAATCTGTTAAAATGTCCGGCGGCGGAATGGAAACCGGTATATATCCCGCGATAAAGCTGTCCTGGAACATGCCAAAAGTTTATGCCAATGGCAATATGGAAAATGCTGATAAGCATCTTGAGCTTTTTGAAGCCAGCAACATAAATTTCAAGTTTAAAATTGAACTGGATCACATGCTCAAGGATGTTGAAATTAGTAAGGATGGCGGCACGTATATGGCTTATTTTGATAAAGGAACCGCAGACGTGAAGGATTGTCCTGTCATTTGGGATGATACGGCCGGAAAATTCTCCTTTTACCTTCTGGGCAGAAAAGATACAAATACCGACATTGATACCGCCCCAATTCCGCAAGGTATTCCCGCCGGAGACCAGAGTTATATTCTGCGCTACCCCGAGCTGCTCCCAAGCACTATTTACAAAATTTCAATAATAACAATGTTTGTCAATCTGACAGGAAGTAATGTAGGATCTGTTGACGGAAATTTGCAGAGCCCTCTGGTTTCAGATTACATATGCACTCCTATCCGGTTCCAATTAACGAAGGATACCCAGAATTTCCTCTATGTCCGCTTGTTTCGCGTAAATCAGGGCGGTGTTCAGCTGCAAAGTCTGATATATAACATACAAAAGAGTTATGGCCCGCCGTACTGGCTGAATACAGGGGAGAAAGGAGGTATCGATGATGGAAAATTAGAAAATAACAACCCTTCTCCTATCATTGATACCATACAGGGCGAAGAGAATACTGTTTACTACAGGATTCTTGTAACAGAAGGCAGGATTGAATCTCCTGTCATGGAATACAGGATGCAGGATGACACTACAAGGCTTCCCGTTCCAAATAATATACTTGCAAATGTTGAATTGGAGTACCCTCCGGCAGGAAGTACTGTAAAGGAAACCTCCTCAAAGGTCACTATAACCTGGGATTACCCGGGAGATACCCTTTGGAACCAGATAAAAAGTATGGACTACTATTATCACTTCACATTAAGTCTTGCCGAGAAGCCTGTCGGCACCCCTCAAAAGCTTATTGTAGACGGGCAGGAGAAGTTTTTTGACATAAGATACAGGGATATTCAGAGTGTCAATGCGAAAATGATAGAGGTCGATAAGTCCGGCTCCAAGCCGAGGCTTAAATATGTGCTGGATGGATATGAACTGTTTAAGGGTGTGGACGGTGAAGACCTGAACGGCGACGGTAACATAGATACTTTTGAATTGCCCAACGCCGAAGAGTATCCAAATTATCTGCTCCCGAACAAGACCTACTATTTGCAAATGTATACCAGTGTTCTGGGAGCTAAAGAGGAGGAATATAAAGCCGGTGATGATTTTTCCGAGAAGTCGTTGATAACAAGCTTTACAACATTATCTCCCGCCTCAAGGGATATAGCCGTACCCAAATTCCTGCAGTTGGTGGAAACCACTGTAACACCAAGTGATAGTGCCGTTCCCAAGGAAGCCACCGCAATAATCAGATTTGACCAGATTAAAATGGAGGCTGCCGATTGGAAAAATTATACCCCGGAGCCTGTTCAGGGAAAGGATATAGTGTATTATGATCTTTTCATGAGCACAAGCCCGGATATTTCTACCTTCAAAAAAATTGCCTCCACTCAGGAGCCGGGTGACACAAATCTGCCGGACGATGTAGAATTTACGGTTCAGGTGGATAATAATAATGTCACCTGGGTATATGCGAAAATAAACAGGTTTAGCGGTACCAATGCAGATTTTTTTGGAGAGTCTCTGACACCTAATTCCACATATTATTTTATGGTCAAGGTAAGATTGGTAATGGTCAACAGCGATGAGAAAGTGTCAATAAAATCCGCACTGCTGCCGGTGACTATACCAAGAGGGGAACCGACAGATCCCGATTATACAGAGAAAAAGCCACAGGCACCCGAAGATTTTGCCATAGCTGTAGACAAAAATGGAGATCTGATGCTGACGGGTCAGAGTGTAACCTTTGAATGGACCATAAGGGATAGTGACTCTGCCTATAATCTTATTGCAACTTCCTCGAGAGTGGCTCCTGATGCCACACTTGCAGCGGGGGGAAGTATCCTCTCGGATTCGACATATATCAGCTTCATAAATGCATTCGGAAACAAAGGCAATGACGGTGACGGTACAAATCTTATTATGAACCCCAACATTGATCCGCTGCCGGCAAAATTTGAAATTATCCAGGGAAATCAACCGGGGACCTTAAAATGCAGATATACCATTGATACCTGGCTATTTCCCAATAAGGTGTATTACTTCAGTTTAAGGGCGGAAAACAAGGATGCAGGCAGTAATGTAAAATCCAGCGTATGGATTTCAATACCTGTCACCACAACCTTAATCGAGAGTCCAACCATGCTTCAGGTGGTCAACGACTGCGCGCTGGCCTTCAACTGGTATGGAACCCTGCCTACCCAAAATTACCAGATCAGGCTGAAGCCTGTAGGTGAAATGGATTATACGGTGCTGACAAAGTCACAATACACCATAGTGCAGGATTCCAGATATTACAACTATGCCCGGACCACAAAGGATATTAAGCTCAAGCCCGATACACCGTACAACATACAGGTTGTAACAAAGGTAAACGGGGTGGAAAGCGTTATTGATATAGTAAAATATTCATCAAATGGCTATTATGAGACCAGGGATGATTATCACGAGATAGATGTCAGGTGGCAGGGTATTGCCATGGATCCCTATACCGAATTCGAAATAG